>CALXUT010000019.1 GCA_944391755.1 uncultured Clostridia bacterium | reverse complement strand
ATTATATGAAATATGGTGCATTACCTGTAGAAATAAAATATAATGTAAGTCCACTACCATTTGAAAGTGTTAAAAATCCTAATGATAGTGCAGATGGCTATTATGTATTAGATTTAAAAGCATTTGAGGGACTAACCTTAAATTATGGAGCAGATTTTGACAGAGTAACAGAAGATACAGTAGCAGATTATAATGATTTATATATAATAAATGAACAAAGCCATCAAATTTATTATGCTAGAGGAATAGAAATGGATGGAATCATGTATTATACAAATGATACAAGTGAAGAAATTGCTACAATTGAACCAGTTCGAAAAGAAGTATCTGTAAAAGTTGAAAGTACAGATTATATTTATGATGGAACAGAAAAGAAACCTACTGTACAAGTTAAATTTGAAAATACTCTTTTAGTAGAAAACCAAGATTATACTGTAGAATATTTAAATAATAAAAACGCTGGAACCGCTACTATCAAAATAACATACAATTCTCCATATTATGGAGATGAAACTTTTAATTTTTCAATTCAAAAAAGAATATTAGAAGTAACAGCATTATCTTCTACTAAATTTCAGGGACAGGCAGATCCTACCTTTAAATATAATTATACTGGAAATGTAGAAGGAGAAATTCCTAAATTTATAGGAAATATTTCCAGAAACTCTGGAGAAATGCCTGGTAATTATGACATAATACAAGGCACTTTGCAATTGCAAGATTCTTCTACTTTTTTAACTAGTAATTATACTTTACAATTTATTTCTGCTACTTTTACTATTCTTCCTGTTGCTGTTACTCCATCCGCTTAAATAAAATGTACCCAAATTATTAGACAGAATCAAGTTTAATAAGGAGGGTTCATTTCATCTATAAATGTATTCAAAATATCCTTAATTCTTTTCCTTAATGAAATTATTTTTTTGTTAACCGTGTAATTACTATTTTTTTAGGATTTTGAAAAAATATATGCGGATAGAAAATAAAACAAGAATTTAAATAAAAAAGCTTGAAATATAAATAGTTTATTGTTATACTTTAATTATCATTAATGGAAAAGAATTAAGGATTGATTTATCTTATAATTTATTTTATAATGAATAGAGAATAAAAAACATATGCTTATAGCATAAAAGGAGAAAAATTATGAAAAAACAAATGAAAAGAAATCATGGTATTACTTTAATTGCTCTTGTGGTTACTATTATTGTATTGTTAATTTTAGCAGCTATTAGTATAGGTGTTTTAACAGGAGATAATGGAATTATCAAACAATCTCAACAAGCTAAAGAAGAAACTGAAATTGCAGAAGAAAAAGAAGTATTAAATTTATCCATAGCACAAGCAACAGGAGAAGATGTCTATGGAAATCTAGAAGAAGAGCCTTTTCGAGAAAAATTAAATGACAATGCAGAGGGTACAGAACTAGAAAAAATAGGAGATAATTATAAAGTAACTTTTCCAAGTGATAGGGAATATATTGTAACAGGAAATGGAGATATTAATCCAATAGATTATGCTAATACAGTAGAACTTGTTGCGAAATTAGCTTATATAGATGGAAAATATGTAATCGGAGTAGGATTTAAAGATTTTCAAATAAAAAGTGATTTCATGATGAATTATATAAACCTTATGAAAGAACTATTAACCTATTTTATAAATCAAAACAATGAAGAAAAAGAAGCAATTTTTGTACAGTATATGAATGAAATGTATAAAACAAGTTTTACAGAAATACAAGATACTTTTGATTATTTATATACACAAGGATATATCGAAAAACCAGTTACCAGTTTGGAAGAATATTTTGATATTACCTTAACCGAAGAAACAAAAGAGGAATACGAAAATCAAATAAAAACAATAAACGGGTTATTGGATATGAATTTAACTATATATGATGCTTGTTTTTTAGAAATCCAATTTTCAATTTTTGAGAAAGAAGAAAACTCAGAAATTCTTGAAGAACTTCAAGAAAAAGTAGAAAACATGTCAATTACAGGAACGATTAAAGCACCAAATGGAGACAGCTTTAAATTATCTACTGACAATATTAATTCTAATAATGACCTCTTTGGTTCCTATTGCTATCAATATCCTATTACGCAAAATGGTTCCTATACATTTACTTTCGTAGGCGATGATGGTAGTTATGGTGAAACAACTCTACAAGTAGATGATGGATAGCCACAACTTGTTACCCATGGCTATTATGGCTATGGTTTTGATAGTAATTGTATTGTACTAATGGAAGGCTTAGGAAATTTTGTAAATATAGAAGAAGCAAGTTTAGATAGTTTTGTAGATGAAAATGGATTATCTTCTGATAAAACAACAATTAATTTAACTTCAAACATTATTTTTAGAAATCTTCCTGAACTTTCTTCTCAAAATATAGCAGTATTATTTGTTGAAGATGATTTCCAAGGAGAATTAACTTGTAAATATGATGGAAAAGAATTTAAAAGAAAAGTCCAGTTTATTGGTCCTCGATAGTAAAGAAAATTTTCAATATATATCACAAAACCTTAGCCCAATACAGCTAAGGTTTTATCATTTTTTATTCTACTTAAAAAATCCTCACAATATCATTATAAGTTACAATCAAAGTTAAAGTTAGTAGTAAAGAAAAACCAATTAATTGTATTTTAGCCTCTGTTTCAAGTTTCATAGGTTTTCTTCTTATTACTTCAATCAATAAAATTAAAATTTTACCACCATCTAATGCTGGAATTGGAAGTAAATTCGTAACACCTAAAGAAACAGAAATTACGGCTAATAATGATAAATAATCAATAAATCCACTTGTTTGCGTTACAATATCCGAAATTCCAACTATTCCTACCATCTGATCTGTTGAAAATCCGCCAGTAAAAAGAATTTTAATGCTTTCTCCTATTCCTGCTATAAAAGCACCTGTTCCTTTTGCCCCATAATAGATTCTATTCCAAATCGTATCACTCTCTGGATTTACAAATTGTATTCCAACAGTTGCCACTAGTATAAAATATACCAATATACCAAATAGAATATTAACAGTTGCTCCTGCCACTACAATAGCAAGTCTTTTCCATACACTTGCTTTTGTAAAAGATCTTTCATCTTCTGATTCTTCGTCTTCTCCCTCCATACTAACAAATCCACCAAGTGGAATTAGTCGAATGGCATATCTGGTCTCTTTTCCTTGTTTTTGCCAAATAACTTTTCCAAAGCCAATTGAAAATTCTTTCACTTTTACTTTACACAATTTAGCTACAAAAAAATGCCCACCTTCGTGAATTAAAATCAAAAAGCCTAATAAAAATATAATTTTTAGTGCATTAATAATAAACGCAATCAAGTTGACCTCCTACAATTTCTTAATTTTCTTAACTCCTAACAATTTTTTACTTTTATATAAATTTATATAAAAGTAAAAAATACATAGGCAAATGGAGCTAAAAACATTAAACTGTCAATTCTATCTAACATACCACCATGCCCTGGAATTAAATTACTATAATCTTTTACATTTACATATCTTTTTATACTAGATGCAGCAAAATCTCCCACTTGCCCAATAATACTTAATAGAATCGTTATACCAATAATTGGGAAGTATGCATATTTTAAGTCCCATATCGAGTTGATTGCCATTGTATAAATAAGTATCAAAATTACTGCGCCTATAACCCCTGCAATACATCCTTCTATGGATTTTTTAGGACTTACTCGACTAAATTTATGTTTTCCAAATCTTTTTCCAATAAGATAGGCAAATGTATCTGTTCCCCATGCTGCAATAATAGCAAACCATACTAAAATTCTACCATTTTCCATTCCTCTTATCATAGATAAAAATCCTATACAAGTAATGATATAAACAATTCCAAAAATTGTATAAGACACATCTTTAAAATTCGTTTTCATATTGGTAATAATGATTTGTGCAAAACTTATAAGAAGTAATATTGGAACTATCAGCATTGCTATTGACATCATTGTTTGATTAGACACATACTGTGGTAATATATGAATTCCTACTATACTAAAACAGGCTAAATATCCAATCCATCTAATTGGTTTACATTCTTTTTGAACGGCGTTAAAATATTCTTGCATGGAAAGTAAAGCTACAGCTGTTAAAAATATATCTACTACATATGTATTTCCAAATGTTAAAATAATGATAACTAATGGGATTCCTAATATCGCTGATGTTATTCTTTTAATATCCATTTTTTCTCCTTTTCTTCTGCTCATAATTATTTCTTAATTTTATTTACTGTTAGATTTTATTAATTTGCTCCAAATTTTCTAGTTCTTTTTTGATATTCTATAATTGCATTATCTAGATCTTCTTCTGTAAAGTCTGGCCAATTTTTATTGATAAATAAAAACTCGGAATAAACAGACTGCCAAGGAAGAAAATTGCTTAATCTCTGTTCTCCACTGGTTCTTATAACTAAATCCGGATCTGGTTGCCCTTGTGTGTATAAATAATCAGAAATTAAATTTTCATTTATATCTGTAACTTCTATATTACCATTCTTAATATTGGTAGCAATACTTTTTACAGCTTTTATAATTTCATCTCTTCCACCATAATTTAATGCAATGTTAAAAGTAACCCCTGTATTATTTTTTGTTCTTTCCATACAGTTTAGAATACTTTTTTGCATTCCTTGTGAAAGTGCTGTGATATCTCCAAGAATTTTTACTCTTATATTCTCTGAATCAGCCCTTTTGCTATAATCATCTAGATAACTTTGTAATAACATCATTAGTGCATTTACTTCTTCTTCTGCTCTTTTCCAATTTTCCGTAGAAAATGCATATACTGTAATATATTCTAATCCTATTTGATTGGCATACCTTACAATTTTTTCAAGTATCTTTGCACCTTGTTTATGTCCATAACTTGCTGATTTCCCTTGTGCTCTTGCCCATCTTCTATTACCATCCATAATAATCGCAATATGTTTAGGCATATTCTCTTTTTTAAATTCCATTATTTCTCCCCCTGTAAAGCTCGAGAAAATTTACGCAGTTTCTATTTGTTTCTATTTTGTATATATAAAGCTAGTTCTTTTAAAAATTCTGCTTTTTCTCCATATTTACTTATTTCATCAATTGCTTCTTTTGTAATTTGTGATAAAATATCTTTTGCTTTTTGCAAACCATATTTAGAAACATAGGTACATTTCCCCATTTTTTTATCATTTCCAACGGGTTTTCCAAGAACTTTTTCATTGCCTTCTTCTGATAAAATATCATCTTTTATTTGAAATGCTAATCCTATTTTTTCTGCATATTTTGTTAAACTTTCTAAGTCCTCTTTCTCACAATCTGCAAGAATAGCTCCCATTCTTACACACAAAGTTAATAATGCTCCTGTTTTATTTTTATGAATATATTCTAAATATTCTTCTGATATCTTTTTTCCTTCATATTCTGTGTCTATATATTCTCCTGCTATCATTCTATCGATTGCTTGTGAAAATTCTGTAAATATCTGAATTTTTTTAGTAATATCCTTTGTTTTTGTATTTTGTAAATCTTGGCTAATTACTATATATGCATTATTTAATAAACCATCTCCAGCTAATAACGCTGTTGCTTCATTATATTTTTTATGATTTGTTAGTTTTCCATGTCTAAAGTCATCATTATCAACACATGGCATGTCATCATGAATTAAAGAAAAATTATGTACCATTTCAATAGCCACTGCATAAGGCATGCATATTTCTATATTATTTTTAAATAATTGATAAGTTGCTATGACTAAAATTGGTCGTAATCTCTTTCCTCCAGCCATTAAACTATATTCCATTGAGGAATTCCAAATTTCTTCTGGACATTTTTGTTTTCTAATGTATTTTTCTAATTCTTGATTGACAAGTTCTTGATATTCTTTTAGACGACTTTTAAACTCCATTTGTTTTCCCTCTTTTATTATAAATTTTAAACACTCATAATTTCTGTTTCTTTATTTGCCAATATTTTATCGATTTCTTCTATATATTTATCTGTTATTTTTTGTATTTCATTTTCTGCATTTTTTAATTCGTCTTCTGTTATTTCACTATTTTTTTGTTTTGATTTTGCTTCGTCAATTCCATCTCTTCTAATAGCTCTGATAGCTACTTTTGCTTCTTCTGCTATTTTTTTAATCTCTTTTACTAATTCTTTTCTTCTCTCTTCATTTAATTCAGGGAAAGCTAGTCTTATGACTTTTCCATCGTTATTTGGATTAATTCCAATATCTGATGCTAAAATTGCTTTTTCAATATCTTTTAAAATACTAACATCCCATGGTTGAATGACAATTAATCTTGCTTCTGGTACAGATATTCCTGCAACTTGGTTGATTGGTGTTTGTGTACCATAATAATCAATTCTTACTTTGTTTAATATTGCTGGGTTTGCTCTACCAGCTTTTATTTCTGATTATTTTTCATTATATGTTCCTATTGATTTTTCCATTCTTTCTTTTAAATTTGTATAATCCATAATTTTATTCTGTGCTATTCCTAGCACATCTCCTTTCTTATTTTATTTCAATGTTTTTTAGAACTTACTGCTAGTTCATGTGTAACATCTGTTACTGCTGCTATTATTATTGCCCAAATTGTAAAAAACCAAAAATATCCCTCTGGTGACATTGTCATGTTTTTAAATATTATTAATATTGCTGCAACAAATATAAATAATATAACTACTGCTATTGTAACACCTATACAAACTTTTTTTATTATTTTTTTTGAATTTTCTAAAATTTGGTCATTTATAAATGCTTTTTTCGCTTGTGTTTTTATATGTAAAGCTACTGAATTAATAAACCTTCTTTCATATATTACTTCATCCATAACTTTTTTATCTACTAAAAATTCCTCTTTTTCTAATTCTTGTTTATATTCTATTAATCCATTCTTTAAAGCTATTCCTTTATCTGTATAGCAAGTTATATGTGATAACATTATAATTGAAACTAGTTTTTCAAAAATGTATATAGGAATGTATATTGAATTCGTTTTTATAAATAAATTTATTATGAATATTATAATTATGAAAATTATTGAATTTCTTTTGTATTTTTTAGATAACTCTTTAGTTTCCTTAATTTTTTCTAAATCTATAAATCCCTGCTTATCTAATTCTTGTTTTAATTGTTCTTCAAATTGATTATATTCAATATTATATAAGTCCCATGTAGTTTTGGCTTTTTCTTCTAATTCTAGTCTACTTATTTCTGTTTTCTCTTTGAACAAAAAATTCATTACTATCATTTCGTGTTTTTTCAGTGTTCCGATATCTTTTTCAAGATTTTGCTTAATTATATAATTGTGTTTACTAATGTCATCTTTTACATATTCTATTTTTATATATTCTTTTTTGTTTAACTCAAGTATCTCTGCCAAAATCAAGTCATAATGATTATATATTTTATCATCATTTATATAACCTAAAATTGCTGGATTTAGTTCTTCTATTTTTTCCTTAGAAAATTTGTAATTTTGTTCAAAATGATAATATTTAAAATATATCCATATTATAATTATTATATTTATTAATATTAATATTAGCATTTTTTCTCCCTATTGTACTATTGTACCGATTTTTTCACCTTTCACAGCTCTTACTATATTTTCTGGATCTGAAATTCCAAAAACCAATAAAGGTATATTATTATCTCTGCACATAGCAGTTGCTGTTGAATCCATAACTTTCAAATCCTTATTTAGCACATCCAAATATGAAATTTCTTCAAATTTGATGGCATCTGGTTGTATTTTAGGATCAGCCGAATACACAGCATCTATTGCTTTTCCAAGTAATATAATATCTGCTTTTATTTCTGTTGCTCTTAATACTGCTGCCGTATCTGTTGTAAAATATGGATGACCTGTCCCACAAGCAAATATAACTACCCTTCCTCTTTCTAAATGTTTTTCTGCTTTTCTTTGTATAAATGGTTCTGCAATTTCTCTCATTTCTATTGCTGTTTGAACTCTTGAATAAACACCTCTTGCCTCTAATGCATCTTGAAGTGCAAGACCGTTCATTGCTGTTGCAAGCATTCCCATATAGTCTGCTGTTGTTCTTTCCATTTGATGCCCTTGTCTTCCCCTCCAAAAGTTTCCTCCTCCAACAACAATTGCTACTTGTACTCCCATGTCTACAACTTCTTTTATTTTGTCACATATGCTTCCTATAACTTCTGCATTTACACCTGTTTTTTGGTCACCTGCTAATGCTTCTCCACTTAGTTTTAAAAGTATTCTTTTATACTTTGCTTCTGACATTTTACACACTCCTATCCATTTTTAACATATTCTATCATACTTTTTATAAAATTAGTAGCTTTTTTTAAATTTTTATATTCCAAGTATTTCTCTTGCCCTATCTACATCTTCTTGCGTTGCATCTGGTATACCTTCTAATTCGTATTTTAAGCCTAACTTTTCCCATTTATACCTTCCCATGCTATGATATGGTAACACTTGTACTTTTTCTACAGTTTTCAATGTACGAATAAATTCTTTTAATTTTTTTAAGTCATTTTCATTATCTGTATATCCTGGTATCAATACTTGTCTTATCCACATTTTTATATAGTTTTCGCTTAAATACTTAGCAAATGCTAATTCTTGTTTATTGCTAAATCCTACTAGTTTCCTGCACTTTTCATCATCTATATGTTTTATGTCTAATAATACTAAATCCGTGTATTTTAATACTTCTTTTATATCTTCCGTCAAATTTACCATACCAGAAGTATCTATACATGTATGAATTTTAGCTTTTTTTAGTTTTTTAAATAATTCTATTAAAAATTTTGCTTGTAATAAGGGTTCTCCTCCTGTTACGGTTACTCCTCCACCAGATAGATTTATATAATTTTTGTATCTTGTAATTTTTTCAAAAATTTCATCCACACTTTTATATTCTCCACCAGACATATCCCATGTATCTCTATTATGGCAATATTTACATTGTAAGTGACATCCTTGAAGAAATAATACAAATCGAATTCCTGGTCCATCTACTGTTCCAAAACTTTCTACTGAATGAACTTTGGCATAATATTTTAAATCTTTTTCCATTTTGTCCCCCTAAACAAAGATTGGAATTTAGAACTCTTACGAAATTCTAAATTCCAACAAATTTAAATTCTTTCATGAATTGTTCTATTTATAACATCTAATTGTTGTTCTCTAGTAAGTTTTGTGAAATGTACTGCATAGCCAGATACCCTTATCGTTAATTGAGGATATTTTTCTGGATGTTCCATTGCATCTTCTAATAATGCTCTATCAAATACATTTACATTGATATGATGTCCTGTTTGTGCAAAGAATCCATCTAACATACTTACTAAATTTTTAATTTTTGTGTTTTTATCTTGACCTAATGTTGCTGGTGTAATAGCAAAAGTATAAGATATTCCATCTTCTGAGTCTTCAAATGGTAATTTTGCAATAGAATTCATGACTGCCAATGAACCATTTACATCTCTACCATGTAATGGATTTGCTCCAGGTCCAAATGGTGCTCCTGCTCTTCTTCCATCTGGCGTATTTCCTGTATTTTTTCCATATACAACATTTGAAGTAATTGTTAATATTGATAATGTGTGTTTTGACTCTCTATATGTTGGATGTTTCTTTAATTTGTTTAAAAATCTTCTAACAACCTCAACAGCAATTTGGTCTACTCTATCATCATCATTACCAAATTGAGGATAATTTCCTTCTACTTTATAATCTACTGCTAATCCAGTTTCATCTCTAATGACTTTTACTTTTGCATATTTTATTGCAGATAAAGAATCTGCTACTACTGATAAACCAGCTACTCCACAAGCCATTGTTCTTATAATATCTTTATCATGTAAAGCCATTTCTATTGCTTCATATGAATATTTATCATGCATATAATGAATAGCATTAAGTGCTTTAATATAAATTTTCGCTACATAGTCTATCATTTGGTCAAATTTTTCAATAACTTCTTCATAATTTAAATATTCTGATGTGATTGGTGCAAATTTTGGTGTTACTTGTTTTCCTGATATTTCATCTCTACCACCATTGATGGCATATAATAATGTTTTTGCAAGATTTGCTCTTGCTCCGAAGAATTGCATTTGTTTTCCTATTTTCATAGGTGATACACAACATGCGATTCCATAGTCATCTCCTAATGTTGCTCTCATAACATCATCATTTTCATATTGTATTGATGATGTTTTGATAGATAATTCTGCTGTATATTTTTTGAATTCTTCTGGTAATCTTGTTGACCATAATACAGTTAAGTTTGGTTCTGGTGCAGGTCCTAATGTTTCTAGTGTGTGTAGTATTCTAAAAGAATTTTTGGTTACTAATGTTCTTCCATCAATTCCCATGCCACCAATACTTTCTGTTACCCATACTGGATCTCCACTAAATAATTCATTATATTCTGGTGTTCTTAAAAATCTTACTAATCTTAGTTTCATTACAAAATGGTCCATAATTTCTTGTGCTTGTTCTTCTGTTAATGTACCATTGTTTAAATCTCTTTCAATATATATATCTAAGAATGTTGATGTTCTACCAATACTCATGGCAGCACCATTTTGATCTTTTATTGCTCCTAAATATCCAAAATATAGCCATTGTACAGCTTCTTTTGCATTTTTAGCTGGTCTTGAAATATCAAAACCATATTTAGCTGCCATATCTTTTAGTTGATTTAAAGCTTTTATTTGTTCAAAGATTTCTTCTCTTTCTCTGATGACTTTTTCTGTAAAATCATCTACATTTAATATTTCTAATTCTTCTTGTTTTTCTGAAATTAATGCATCTACACCATATAATGCAACTCTTCTATAATCTCCTATGATTCTTCCTCTACCATATCCATCTGGTAATCCTGTAATTAGATGTGATGATCTTGCTGCTCTGATGTCTGGTGTATATACACTAAATACTCCATCATTATGTGTTTTTCTGATTGAATGGAATATGTTATCTACTTCTGGATCTACTTCTCTATCATATGCTTCACATGATTTTTCTACTATCTTTATTCCTCCAAATGGCATAATTGCTCTTTTTAGAGGTGCATCTGTTTGTAATCCTACTATTTCTTCTAAATCTTTGTCTATATAACCTGCTTCATGGCTTGATACGGTTGATATTGTTTTTGTGTCTATATCTAATACGCCACCTTTTGCTTCATGTTCTTTTTTGTATAATTCTAATACTTCGTTCCATAGTTTTTTTGTCTTTTCTGTAGCTTCTTTTAAGAAACTTGAATCTCCTTCATATGGTGTATAATTTTTTTGGATGAAGTTTCTTACATCAATTTGTCTTTTCCATTCACCTTTTTCAAAGCCTTTCCATTGTTCAAAATCCATTTATTTATACCTCCATTCTTATTATTTACCATTTTTAAATTTTTATTATTTTTCCTTTGGTATTATATTGTTAATTTGTTAAAAAGTCAATATTTTTCGACTTTTTTCTATTATATAAAAAACCCCATAGTGTACAATATACACTACGGGGAACATCATAATCCTTTATTTTTGTTTATTATTTATTTTTTTCTAAGTTCAAAATTATAAGCATTTGCATAATCTAAAGATGAACTTACATTTAATTGCGTATTTTCACCTGGTTGTAATGGACCTATTATTCCATCAAGAGTGACTATCTCGTTTCCATTTATATCATATAATACGACTTGTACTTGTGTTAATTCTGTTGCTTGTTCTGAGTCATTTGTAACTGTTGCTAATAATTGTGTTTGTGCATTTTGTGATGTTAATTGTATATCACTTAATGTAAATTCTTCAAACTTTTTGTCTTCATTTAACATTTGACTTACATTTAGTTTTATTCCATTATCTAAAGTTCTTACAAAATCCTCTGTAATTTCCTCATTTACACCTTCTTCTCCGTTGTTTTGTTGATTACTTTTTAGTAACCAAACTATTCCTACTATTGCAATTATTACAATAATGACTATTCCTATTCCTATTATTAGTTTTTTTCTCTTTTGCATAATTTCCCCTCCATCATTTTATATTTTTATTTTAATATGTTGTTGCGTCATCCGCATAATTTGTATTTCCTTCATAATCTACTGAAGCTGTACAAGTTCTTCTTATATTTCCAGCTACATCATATATTTCTGCATACATATAATATGTTTCATATTGGTCAGAAAACATTGCTGAATAAGTTAAATAATGGCTCGTAGAACTTCCTGGATAATTATGAGTATATGTTTGACTCGAATATGAGTTTTCACTCTCTGTTTTATAATATAAAATTACTTTTGATATTCCTGATTGTTCTTCTAATACTTCTCTAAAAGTAATAATTCCCTGTCCTAAGTCTAGCCTTCTATATATGCTTACATAATTTTGATAATCTGGTGCTGTCTTATCTATATTGGTTACATTATAAGTTGCATAATCTCCTGGTATTCCTGAACTATTTACCAATCTTGCATAAACAGGTCCATTTACCTTCACTGTTTGCTTATTTGTATTTGTCCAACTATTTAAATCTTGGCTTGTTTGTAAAGTATATCCTGTTTCTGTTGTACTAACTGTTACAACTACATCTTGCTTTGTCCATCCAGTTGGAGTTTGGCTAAATGTAACATTTGAAGATGTTAATGCTGGCGGAGCCTCTTCTGTTGTTTTCATTACATAACTATTACTTATATTTCCAGCTTGATCTTTTACCCATATATAATAAGTTGTATTCTGCGATAATCCTGTAATTGTTTTATATAAATTACTTGTGTTTGTTACTGTTATAAAATTATTTGTCGATGGTGTATAATTCGTTGTTGTTATTGCATATCCATTGATTCCTGATTCATAATCTATTGCCCTAAATGATATACTATTTGTTGTAGCTGTTGCTCCTGTTGTTGTAGGTTTTGTTTTATCTATATTGGTTACATTATAGCTCGCATAATCTCCTGCTGTTCCTGAACTATTTATTAATCTAGCATACATTGTTCCATTTGTTGTAAATGTCTGGGTATTAGTATTACTCCAACTACTTGCATTTTTGCTTGTTTGTAATGTATATCCTGATACCGTTGTTGTTGCTGTTACTGTTACACTTCCATTTGTCCATCCTGTTGGATTTTGTTTAAATGTAACATTTGAAGAATTTAAGTCTGGTGGTGTATCATCTACCGTTTTCATTGCATAACCATTACTTATGTTTCCCGCTTGATCTTTTACCCATACATAATAAGTTGTGTTTGGCGTTAATCCTGAGAATACTTTATTTACAATGCTTGTAGCCGTTATTGATGTAAAACTTGAAGCAGATGGTGTAGAATATGACGTTGTTATTGCATATCCATTAATTCCAGATTCATTATCTATTGCTCTCATGGTTATACTATTTGCTGTTGCCGTTACATCTGTTATTGTTGGAGAAATTGTATCCACTATTGTTTTACTTGCTTCTTCTCCCGAATTGACTCCATCTGTTAATCTCGCATAAATTACATCACCGTGTTGAAGATTGGTTACACTTGAACCGTTTTCTATTATTGTCCATCTTCCACTTGTACTATTTTTTTGATATTCAATTTTATAATTTGTTGTTGTACTAATTGTAACACTTGCTTTTCCCTCATTCCATACTGTATTTCCAAAAATTACTGTTCCCTTTATTTCTTCTGGTTCCTCTGGATTTATTGGGTTATCGTCATCTCCGTCTCCATCATCAATTATTGCTTTACTTTCTTTCTCCACATAATGTTCTGTTTTTGTTTTACTTTCCTTAAATACGATAATAAATCTTGTATCGTCCTCTGTTAAAGTATATTTTCCGTTCTCCAATATTTTCATCTAATGCTTTTTCTAAATTATCTCTTTCCACCATTCCGCTCATACTTTTACTAGATGCCTGAGCTGCCGAAATTTTTACAATTTCTGCCTCATTACTTATTTCTGTTTTATCTCTTGCTTCTTTTGAATTTTCTACTGTCCCATTATCTCCATTTAATGCAGTTATACTTATTGCTGCCAAAATAATCAATACTACCACTGTTACTACTAGTGCTATTAATGTAATTCCTTGCTGTTTCTTCATTTGTCTTCCCATAATAATTCATCCCCCTTTTTTCTCTTGTAGCATACATTTTACATTCTTTTTTGATTGAAAAACATATTTTTACATTTTTCAATCCTTAATTACTTTAATTTATGATAAAA
>CALXUT010000018.1 GCA_944391755.1 uncultured Clostridia bacterium | reverse complement strand
TCAAATTTAGGCAAATTAAAATTAATGTGAATAATATTATAATTTTCAATATTATCGGTTATATATTCTTTAAAAGCTTCAAGTAATTTAGACTTGCCGAGATCTTCTTATTCCTGTTAATACCTTTATATCTGGTGTTCCTAATACATTAATTAGTTTATTTAAATACATTTCTCTTTTTATTAATTTCATATTTTTCATTTCACCTCATAAGTAGTATATCATTATATTCCGAAAATGTAAATATTTTTAAAGTTTTCGGAATGAATTCTTTTTTATTATGTACTATATTTTATAAAGTATTCATTTGATTACCTAAAATTCAATATTCTATTATTTCTTAATGCTATATGTATAATTTTTGGTTTGTATTATCAATGTTTTGCGTATAATGAAATAGGAGTAAAATATAAATCAGTTTTATCCTAAACATGTCAGTTATGTTTAAAATACTCATCGATTATAAATAATAACTTATTTTTGTTTTCTTTAAATTGTTTTTTTCTATGTCCATTAGCTCCAGATGGATGCGGAAATCCTAATAAACATTGTTCTTTTTTTATTAAGTTTTCTTTTATCATTATTTTTCGAACATTTCTTTTTCTCTCTCCAAATTACTATTTTTCTGATAAATCACTATATTGGTATTACTATTTATTAATGCAATAATTTTTTCTATCAATATTTATTTTTGATATTTTCATCATAGCACATATGGTAATGATTATCAATATCTAAAATCTAAATAAAATGAGCCTATCTTTTGATAAGCTCATACTATATGGAAATATACACAATATCTGAAATATTTATCATTTCATTATTGTTTATTTGAATTTTCTTTCTTGTATAATCAATATTGGTTACAATCCCTTTTATTTCAATGTATTTCTTATTTTTGTAATATCTAATTTTAACATGACAACCAATTTCCATCTTATGAAAACATTCGTCTAGTTCTGTTAATGTTTCTTCTGATAAATCTTTTCTTTCTTCATATTCTATTTCTTTTTGTCTTAATGCTTCTTGTAAACCTTTTAATGCATCAAAAGGAAGAAATTGTTTTGCTCTACTTACTCTACTCACCACCATTATGACCTCCTATTAATTGATTTCTAAGTCTTGTTGTTGCACCTTCTTCTAAATCCATGCCTCTAATAATCGTATTTCTTCCCATTTTATTTTTAATATTCGTCATGGTTAATTCTAATTTTCTTTCTTTATCCATTTTTTCTTGATCTGTAAATAAGCTTAATTGCACATTTTCTGTTTCTATGACATTAACAAAATTAATTCCTATTCTTCTTATTGGAAAATCTGTATTTGTGGTTTTATCATATATGTTCAAAAATGCCTTTAAAAGTTCTGAATAAACATTGGTATAATTATTTAACTTCTTTGTACCACCTGAAGCTTTTATCACATCTTTAGAATATCCTATATATAATTGTACTGTATCTGTTACTAATTGATTTTCTATCAATCTTAAACTCCCTAACTCTACCATTTCTTTTAAAACTAATCTTGCTTTTGTAAATGAGTAATCTTCAAATAAAACTTGACTATTGGAAATAGAATTCATTTTTGGTTTATATGCTTTGATATCTGCAATCGTACAACTTTCTTTTCCCCACGAATGATCAATTAAATATTCTGCATTTACTCCAAATTCTTTATATAATTTTTTTGGTTCTGTATGTGCAATATCATACATATCAAAGATTCTCATTTTTTGTAACCTTCGTTCAATCCCTTTTCCTATTTGCCAAAAATCTGTAAGTGGTTTATGATGCCATAACTCTTTTTTATAGGTTTCTTCATCTAACATTCCTATATTATTTGCATTGTGTTTTGCTGTTATATCTAATGCAATTTTTGCTAAATACATATTTGTTCCTATTCCCGCTGTTGCTGTAATTTTATAATTTGTATAAATATCTTTCATGATTTTTTTTGCAAGTTCTATTGGTGTTAATTGGTACATTTTAAGATACTTGGTAGCATCCATAAAAGCTTCATCTATGGAATAAACATGAATATCTTCTTTTGCAAAATATTTTAAATAAATTGCATAAATATTTGCAGAATATTCTATATATTTTTTCATTCTAGGTATAGCAACAATGTATTTTATGGTAGGTGGAATTTCATATATTCTACATCTATTTTTTACACCTAACATTTTCATTTTAGGAGAAACGGCTAAGCAAATTGTTCCTTTGCCTCTATTTGGATCTGCTACTACTAAATTTGTATTAAATGGATCTAGTCCTCTTTCTACACATTCAACAGAAGCATAAAATGTTTTTAAATCAATACATAAATAGGCTTTCTGCATTTTTCTTCACTCTCCAAATATTATTTTACTATTATTATAGCACCGTTTTTGTTTTTTGTAAACATTTGTTTGTATATATTGATTAAGAAATATTTTCCATAATTGTTATATTTTGGTAGTTTTTTATGCATTAAATTTTTTTAATGTAAAAATTTAAAAATACATTTACTCATAGAAAAAAATAAAAGAAAGAAGCAACTATTTGCTTCTTTTATTATGACATATCAATTAAATCATATCGTTTAAATATAGTAATAATCATACTATAAACTAATTTTTTTCCTAATAATTCTCTAAATTTTGTTGTTTTAGACTTTCCTTCATTTCTTAATTCTTCTAACTCTTTTCCTAATCTATCATATTCATTAAGAATATCTTGAAGTGCTTTTTCAAATCTTGCTAATCTATCCATGCATGGTTCTCCTATCCCATATCTAATACTAATGCTTTTTTAGGGCAAAAATTTGAGCATTTACCACATTTAATACATTTGCTATAATCTATCTTTGGTGCTTCAAATCCTGTTTGTGATAATGCTCCCACAGGGCAAACTTTTACAGCAGGACATTTGTGATTTTGTGGGCAATTTTCTATTATTATTTTTAATTTCTTTTCCATACTACCATCTCCTATACATTTAATTATATTCCTTAAGTATTAAAATTAATATGCTTAATTATAAGTTATTATTAATTGTCTAAAGTTGTATTCTTGCCAATTATTCATCTTTTAAATTTTTTCCCAATCCATAAAAGCATGACCTATTCTTAATACTAGTACTTTAGAATTTTCTTCGTCAACTATATAAAACACTATATAATTTCTCACATTAATCTTTCTAATGTTTTTATGCCCAGTTAAATCTTCGCTTAAAATAGGCATACTCCCTGCAATATTCTCTAAATCTTTCAATTCCTGTTTAAATAGAATCTTATATTTGTCTGCCATAATATCTCCAGACAAATTATATCGAAGATATGAAATAATATTTTCTAAATCTCGTTCAGCAGTTTCTGAAATCTCAACTACAAATTTTTTCATAACTCTTGCTCCTGTCTTTTATATATTATCTATCTTAGAAAAAGCCTCTTCTAAAGAATATACTTTATTTTCTTTTATGTCGTTTAATCCTTTCTGTAGCTTTTCTTTTAAATCTTTTTTACTTTTTATTGTTACACTATCTGGAGCTTCTGTATCTACATATGATAGTTTTAAATATTCAATAAAATTAATAACTTGATTTGTAAGTTCCTCTGGTAAAGTTTCGATTTCATTATATAATTTTTGTTTTTCTATAGACATAATGATTACCTCCATAAATAAATTTACAATATAATTATACCATTTTTTCTTTTAAAAATCTATGCATTTAAAAATATTTTATGTTACTAATCCGTTTGTTAAAATTTCAATCTAACTAAAAAATTACTATTTATCTAAACAATAATCTTAAAATTCTACTTTTAGGAAAAATTTTAAATTTCATATTGTTAGTTTTGATTTTCAAGTCATCATATTTTTTCTTGTTATATCCGTATTTATCTATTACTTTTATA
>CALXUT010000017.1 GCA_944391755.1 uncultured Clostridia bacterium | reverse complement strand
TGGACATTTTGTCCTCTGTGGACAAAATTCTTAATTCTTTAAATTTTCATAAATCCTTATTTTATAAGGGTTTACTCAATTATTTTCCACAACAGTTTTTGTACTTTTTGCCACTTCCACATGGACATGGATCATTTCTACCAACTTTAGGTCCTTGGTTAACAACTGTTCTATTGATTTCAGATTTTACTTGTTTTTGATCATTATCTAAACCATTTATTGCTTGTAAAGCTGCACCTGTAATTTTAGCTGCTTCTTCTCTTCTAACTTCTTCTTGTTTACGAACATTCATTAGTAATTTAACCACATCATATTTAATATCTGCAACCATTTGGTCAAACATATCCATACCTTCAATTCTGTATTTTACAACTGGATCTTGTTGTCCATAGGCTCTAAGTCCTATTCCATCCTTTAACTCATCCATCGCATCGATATGATCCATCCATTTTTGGTCAACAACTCTAAGCATAACAATTCTTTCATATTCTCTTAATACTTCAGAACCAATTTCTGCCTCTTTTTCTTTATATTTATTTAATGCTAATTCTTGTAGTTTTGAAATAATAGCATTTGGATTTTTCGTATTCTCTGTTATGAAATCTTTCAGATCCATACCAAAGATGTTCATTATTTCTGTATTTAATGATTCTACATTGATTTCTTCTTCACTACTTGCAAATGATAATACGGTTTCTTCTGCAAGAGATGAAATCATTTTTAAAATACTTTCATTGATATTTTCACCATCAAGTACTTGTCTTCTTTGTTTATAAATAATTTCTCTTTGAGCATTCATAACATCATCATATTTTAATACATTTTTTCTGATACTAAAGTTTCTTCCTTCAACTTTCTTTTGAGCAGATTCTACTGTATTACTGATGACTTTATTTTCTATTGGCATATTTTCATCTATTCCCATTGTATTGTATAATTTGGTTATCATTTCTCCACCAAATATTTTCATTAAATCATCGTCTAATCCAATATAGAATTTTGATTCTCCTGGATCTCCTTGACGACCACTACGACCACGTAACTGGTTATCAATTCTTCTTGATTCATGTCTTTCTGTACCTATAATCTTTAATCCACCTGCTGCAATAACTTTTGCTTTTTCTTCTTTGATTTCTTCATTATATTTGTTTTCTAACTTTTTAAAGGTTTCTCTTGCTTTTAAGATTTCTTCAACTTCTGTTTCATAAAATGTATTTGCTTGTTCGATTAATTCATCTGGAATTTTGTTTCTTCTCATTTCTTGTTTTGCAAGATATTCACTATTTCCACCTAGCATGATGTCTGTACCACGACCAGCCATGTTGGTTGCGATTGTAACTGCGCCAAATTTTCCTGCTTGTGCAATAATTTCTGCTTCTTTTTCATGAAATTTCGCATTTAATACTTCATGTTTTATGCCTTCTTTTCTTAAAATGTTACTTAATTTTTCTGATTTTTCAATAGATACTGTACCTACTAGTACTGGTTGACCTTTTGCATGGCTTTCTTTGATACTTTGCACAATAGCATTAAATTTTCCCTTTTCATTTTTGTAAACAGCATCATTTTGGTCATCTCTTATCATTGGCTTATTCGTAGGTATAGAAATAACATCTAATTTATAGATTTCTTCAAATTCTGCTTCTTCTGTCATAGCAGTACCTGTCATACCTGCTAATTTATCATACATTCTAAAATAGTTTTGGAATGTAATGGTTGCCAATGTCTTTGATTCATCCGCAATTTTTACACCTTCTTTTGCCTCAATTGCTTGATGTAATCCATTATTATATCTTCTTCCATACATGATACGACCAGTAAATTCATCTACAATTAACACTTCACCATCTTTTACGATATAATCAATATCTTTTTTCATGATTCCATGTGCACGTAATGCTTGATTTACATGGTGTACTAATGTAGAGTTTTCTATATCATTAAAGTTTTCTAGTCTAAATTCTTCTTCTGCCTTTTTGATACCTTTTTGTGTTAATGATGCTGATTTTGCTTTTAAGTCTACTATATAATCATATTTTTCATTATCTTCTGCTTGAGCCTCATCTTTTACATCTTCCTCTACAATGATTTTTGGTTTTAATCTTCTTACAAAATCATTTGCTTTTTTATACATGTCAGATGATTGATTTGCTCTTCCTGATATGATAAGTGGTGTTCTTGCTTCATCAATTAAAATACTATCAATCTCGTCTACAATGGCATAATTTAGACCTCTTTGTACTAATTGATTTTTGTAAATTACCATATTATCTCTTAAATAATCGAATCCAAACTCATTGTTTGTTCCATAGGTGATGTCACATGCATATGCCTCTTGTTTTTCTTTAGGTAACATTCCTGCTATTACAAGCCCTACAGATAAACCTAAAAATCTGTATAATTTCCCCATCCATTCACTATCTCTTTTTGCTAGATAGTCATTGACTGTGATAACATGTACACCTTTTCCTGTAAGGGCATTTAAATAAACTGGTAATGTGGCAACAAGTGTTTTTCCTTCACCTGTTTTCATTTCTGCAATTCTTCCTTGGTGTAATACAATTCCACCAATTAATTGTACATCAAAATGTCTCATTCCTAGAACTCTTTTTGATGCTTCTCTTACTACTGCAAATGCTTCTGGTAATATATCATCTAATGTTTTTCCTTGTTCTAATTCTTTTTTGAATATATTTGTTTTATTTTTTAATTCTTCATCTGTTAGTTTTGCTATTTCTTCTTCTAATCCATTAATCGTTTCGACTAATGGCATGATTCTCTTTACTTCTTTTTCGCTGTAACTTTTAAATATTTTGTTAAAAATTCCCAATATCCTCATTCCTTTCATTAATACCATTATACTATAGCACGATTAGGTCTTTTTTTCAAGTTTTTCGTGAAATTTTATAGGAAAAGGGTAGGCAAAAAATGCCTACCCTTTCGCTTTGAAAATATTTTAATTGTGTTACAAAAGTGCTGCCGCTCGCTTTGCCATATGGCTACGAACAGATTCCTCTTCTTCCATGGTAATCTGCCAGCAATACGGTTCTCCTTTCATTCGTTCAGATGCATAGCTTAGACCATTGTTTCTTTCCGTCAACTCTGGTCTGTCAATTTGCTGAGGATCTCCAATGATAATTAACTTAGTTCCCTCTCCGGCTCTGGTAATAATGGTTTTCATCTCTACAGGTGTCAGGTTCTGCGCTTCATCAATAATGATATAAGTGCCAGTAATTGTCCTTCCCCTGATAAAGCCAATCGCTTCTGCGTTAATAACTCCTCTTTCGAAGAAAATCCGTCCATTCTCTTTAAATTCAGGCCCATCTTCAAGACCTTTTCCTTTAGGCGGTTTTTTATTCCTAAAAGAATACTCTTCAGGAGAAGTCTTTGGCGAATTATTATTCACTAACTGTTTCAGGTTATCAAAGATTCCCCTCAGATAAGGTCCAATTTTTTCAGTTTCATCCCCAGGCAAATATCCGATTTTTTCTCCAGTCTCAGTGGGACTACGAGAAATCAGGATTTTTTGAGGATATTCCTTCAATTCTTCAACCTTTTCCAGTCCAACAGCCAGAGACACAAAAGTTTTTGCCGTACCAGCGGGTCCTTTCACAATCACCAGAGAAGCTTTTTCCCAGTCCATCATCATAGCTTCAATCATGAATTTTTGTCCAACATTCTTTGCTGTTATTCCATAAGGATGGTACTCTTCAAATACTAGTGATACAATAAATTCTCCATCTACTCTTCCAATTGCAGAAGATGTTCCACATTTCATAACCACAAACATGTTTTGATAAAATTTTTGTTTGGAGTTCATTCTCTGAATGGATTTGATGGTGATTTGTTTCTGTTTGAAAAATTTCTCAATGGCAGTCCTGGAAACTTTAATTTCGGCTCTTCCTTTATATTGCTCATCCAATTCCGGAAGCAACTCATCCTTAAAGTTTTGAGCTTCAATTCCAAGCATTTTGGCTTTCATTCTCAGAGCTACACTCTTGCTCACCAAAACGACTTTTTGGTCTTGCAGTTCATTCTTCAAACCTAAACAGGTTTGGAGAATTCGGACTTCTAGTTTCGAGAGCTGTGTTTTCTGAATTTCTTCAGAAATCTCCACATCATTGTAATTGACAGACACCCTAAGGGTACTGCCATTTTCCTGAACTACCCCCTTCTTCAGTTTATTGAAGTCAAACGACCATAAATATTCCAAAAGCTCTCTAGCGATTTTACCCCTTTCATCAAATTGATTTGCGTAGACTGTTTGTAGTTCATCAACAACAGCCATCGGAATGACAACGGTGTTGTCTGAATCAAACCCCAAGGTTACATTCCGTTTAGAGACTGCTGTTCGTGCACTAAGCACAAAGCATTTTCTCATAACAGCCTTACACTCCTTTCAAATATTTACAAAGCATTTTATACAAGTCATTTGACCTGTAAACATAAAATGTTTTGCATATTGCTATTATATTACCATTTAACTATTTATGCAAGCATTTTACCACATTTTGTCTATTTTTTTCTAAAGCAGACCGCTTGTTGGAATATAAGTATCACTTGGTGGTTCAACATACATATCTTCTGGCTCTGTTGTTGCTTCTAAATCTGTTATATGAATAATTGGCATTTCTTCATTGTGATATTTTCCTTTTTCAATAACTCCTGTAATATTTACCCATGTTCCATCTTCAAAATGATCTGCGTCTTTATATTGGCATAAAAATCCTACAACAACGGTTTGCGTTTTTGCATCATTGATAAACATATCTCTTGCTAATACAAATTGTTCTTCATTAAAATCTAATAATCGATACATATAGCCTGTAAACTTTATTTTCATTCCAATGTACGAATCCGGATTGTCATGAACTGCTTGTAATACATTTGTATAATTTTCAGGTAATATTTCTGAAACTTCTTTTGCTTCTACATTATCTCTTACGACAAATTTTCCACTTGCAATAAATATCCTATAGATTGTAATTCCAAATATCACTAACATGAAAATAGATAATACTACAATAATGATTTTTAAAGTTCTTCCACCATTTATTTTAATATTACAAATAAACATAAAGCTCCTCCAATTACATTGTTTTACTAAATTGTATGAGCTTTTTTTATGAATATTCTATTTATTTAATAAAGTTTTTGAAACACCTTCATCCAGAACTGTTGAAAAACATTTTTTAAGATGATTAATACAATAGGGCCTACTAACATTCCCATAACTCCTATAACTTTAAAGCCCGTGTACATGGCAATTAATGTAAATATTGGATGGATTCCTATTTTACCGCTCACTATTTTGGGTTCAAGAAATTGTCTTACAACAGACATGATAATCCATAACACTATAATCGATATTCCTAAATTAATATCTCCATTTAATGCTACTATAATTGCCCATGGTACCATTACGGTTCCAGAACCTAGAATGGGAAGTGCATCAACAAATCCTATTGCTAATGCCATTAATAACGGATATTTTACATCCATCCCTATAAATTTTAAAATATATAGACCTATTATGGATATGAGAAATGATACGAATATCAGTATACATTCTGCCTTTAAATATCCTCCCAAACTTTTACTAATTTGTTTTATATTCATACTAATTTTTTGAATCCACTTAGATGGCATATGGTGTTCCATAACATCTAACATATAGATTTTATCTGTACAAATAAAATATAAGGATAATATGGTTATGACCACATAAATTGTTATAACTGGAATAGAAGTTATGACATCCATTAATTTGGTTAAAAATTCAGTAAGCCATGTAGATACTTTTAATAAAATTTCTCTTGAAGAATTTTCAGCTATATTTAATAAATTATTGGATATACTAATTTTCGTTATTTCTAATTTTCCAATAACCTCTTGAATTTGTGTATAGGCTTTATCTATATAAAGATTTAATGTTTGAAGTAAATTTGTTGATTCTGATATTAAAGCAGTTACTCCCCATATGGTTGCACCTATAATAATTGAAAAAACAACCACAAAAATGATAATGGAACTTAATTTTCTATTTAACTTCGTAGTCTTCATTAAATATTTTATTGCTGGTTCAATGATTAGTGATATGACAAAAGCGATTAAAAATGGCATATAAAATATTGCCAATTTTGTTCCTATATAGATAAGCGCAATGATAATCAATATGTTTAAAATTCTTCTAATGACTTTAAATATATAACTTAAATCTTCTGACATGTGTCCTCTTTTCTATGTATAGCAGCTTCTCAGCTGCTCCTAGCATAATATGAATTTTTAGCAATTGTTTTTTGCTTGTCCGCCACATTGACATATATCTTCTATTGTATTACAAACTTCCGTTTTACCAATTTCGTTATTATAATGTGCTAAATCTCCTAAAGTTAGCATTCCTATTACTTTATTGTTGTCTACAACTGGTATTCTTCTAATTTGGTTATCTGCCATTTTTCGTTCAACTTCTGATACATTGTCATTTTCATTACAAGTACATACATTGCAAGTCATTATGTCACTTGCATTTGTATTTTTTACATCTTTATCACAAGCAATACCACGAAGGATAATATCTCTGTCTGTAATCACACCAACTATACAATTCTCATTATTACAAACAGGAACACATCCTATGTGATTTTTTTCCATAAGTTTTGCAACTTCATATATTTTTGTTTCTGGCTTAACACAGCAAACTTCTCCACACATACAATCTTTAACTTTCATATTAAACTCCTTTTTCTGTTTTTTAGAGAACTTAACTTCTCTTATATATTTTAAGCAAATAAAAAAAGATTATTCTTATTTTAAATAATCTTTTTCAAAAAATTTTTAATATTTTTTTAATTTTCAAAAATACTATAATCTCTGTAAAATTGATTTTCTACTCTGGGTACTATAGTTGGTCTCATTGGTGGTCTTTGATGTAGTGTTTTTCCTATTAATTCCCTTAATATTAAGATACGAATTAAATCATTTAATGTCCTATTTCTTACAACTCTTTGTCGATTTTCTAAATTATTATTACTAGTTTTTTCTTTATTTCTTGTTTCTTCTGTTATTTCATTGTCTTCTATCGCAAAATAAATTTCATCTGTTATATCATCTACCAATTCCCTTGTTATAGGTCTATTATTTTGTGCACATGCTTTTTGAATCATTGGATAAACAAGCCTATATATATCCGGATAATAATTTTCTATTTCATCAGTATGTATATTTTGCATTATTGGATAATTATAACAATCTATATTATTTTTATAATGTAAATTTCTATAATCTGGCATATTGTATCCTAAAACAGACCTCATATACTCTTCATACAATGAATCATTCATTTTTTATCCTCCTTATTTTAATATTACATTTTATGCTTTTAAATAATTTTTGACACAAAAAAAGAGGTAAATATTACCTCTTTGTAATTAATTTATTATATTACTATAACAGGAACTTCCATTTCTTCTTTAGTTAATCCACAATGTGTAGATTTTTTTACTGGTTTTCCTGTTGCTAAATAAGTTTCTAATACAATAATACTACTAGATATAGATAATGCTACATAATTTCCTATAAAGTCATCTATTTTAGGATGTTTTTCTCCATACCCTAAATAATGTTTTTCAAAAAATTCTTCTCTTTTCATTAATATAAAATCTTCTTTAAAAATATTATTAAATCTTTCTTCAAATTCTTTTCTCATATTTTCTTTTACCCAAAATGTTAATGACCTTGATTCTAAAGAAGCAGGCATAATCAAACATTCTAATAATTCTGGATAATCAAGCAACATATATGCTTTTTCAATATCTTTATGACCATGGTCTGCTGAGATTATTAAAATAGTATCTTCTCCTAGATTTTTATATAAATTTTTTATTTTAATTTCAGTTTCTTTGATAAATTTTTTTGCTTCTTCTGATTTTGTTCCATACTTATGTAATAAACCATCTGGATTGTCTGAATAAGCCATTATAAATTTTTCTTCTGGATTTTTACATAAACACTCTATATTTTCACATATTTCATCAATATTATCTGCTCTTATGCTTCTTTTTGATTTTTTGTCTGCATAGGTTGGCATTATTTCATATGCTTTTATATTAGGTGATGCTTTCTCAATCTTTTCAAAAACAGTTTCATAATTTACTATTGTTTTAAACACATCTATTCTTGCATCTTTAAAATTATCACCCTTGTATGATTCTCTATGTTTTAACATGTCTACTGCTCTTCCATATTCTTTAAAATATTGTGACCATGCTATCCAACCTGTTTCATATGGTGGCTTTCCAGAATAATATGTTGTAAGAGCTGCTGTTGTTGTAGATGGATATACAGAAGTTACACAATCAATTTTATTATCTATAAAATATCCATTTGGTGATATGTCTTTTAGTATATGTTCTCCCATTCCATCTAAAATTAAGAAAACTACATTTCTATATTTCTTTTTTAATTTTTCATCTAACCTTTCAAGTGATTTATGTTTTGTTTCTACATTATAATATTTTAATATTGATGTAATTGTATTTAATATGCTATGATCATAATTTGGTAATATTAATTCTGTTTTCATTTTTTTCTCCTATTATTTTTTATTTTATAATAGTTATACTATTTTTATGAATTTTAAATTTTTTTTAGAGTTCTAATTTCAAGCCAATTTTTATCATTATTTTGTACTGATACTTTTATCAAATTCAAATCATATTTTGCTGTTTCCTTTATAAATTTGATTGTTTCTTCAAGATTTAAAATATTTGTTTCTCCACTTTTATAAAATACTTTATCTTTAATTTTTTCAGGTATTTTTACTTTAAACTTATCTTTTATATATTTATTTAAAATATCATAATCATCATATATAAGTTTTTTCGAAAATACACTTAAAAACTTATTATAAAATAAATAATCCGTAACTAAATGTAAAAAATACCCTTTGTCAAAATCACTTTTTATGTCTCTTTCATAAAAAAAATCTTTCAAATTTACCATACTACTTTTAGGACCATAATGTGTTAATGATTTGTCTGCAACACTATCTGGATAAATTATTCCTTCTATAAAATCCTCATAATTTACTATTGCATTGGGATATATTCTTAAAAATTCTTCTGCAACAGCTAAATGAATTACATATCCTGCCATTTTACTTTTCCTTTCTATAACTCTCTTTCTCCATCACTGGATCCTTGATTAGGTATTCCATAACCATTTATAACTAAATGTTTTCTTTCTTCAGATTCGTATCTTGCTATTCCTCCCCTTTGCCTTATTAAAGCTTGATATACTGAACTTGACATTACTTTCATTTTTTCTTCTGGTCTTGGAGTAAATTCTATATTTACTTCTCCCCAATCACCATTTCTTTTTCTTTCTTCTTCTTTTTCTTTTAAATCATCTCCAAAAATAGCTACAAGGTCTTTTTCTTCTATAGTCTCTGTTGGATGCTCCCTTTTAAATTGACTAATTACACTTCTAATAATATCTACTCTTGTTGAATCTAAATCATAAAAAAGAACTCCATCTACATTTTTTAAGGCTCTTAAATTTGCTGCTCTTTCAGTAGTATTTTGAATTGGATATTTATTTTTCCTGTCAAAAACTCTCTCATCAGTTTTTACAACAGCATATAATACTTCACAAATTTCACTTGATAAATTAATATTTTCAATATGACCTGGATGTAAGACATCAAAACTTCCAATTACAAAACCAACTTTATATTTTTTTGACTTATCTAATGACTCTTTATGATTAAGATATTCTCTATAAGCAATTTCTGCAGCTTTTTCATTTTCATAATCATTTAAACTATCTACAGGAAATACAAAAGTTACTCCAGATAATCCTTGAGCAATTTGCATTCTATGCTCTAATGGTTTATCTGGATGAGTAAATAATTTTGTATCACAACACTCATCAGAATATACTCCAATTCCTAATGTTTTTCCACTTTCTGCACATTTTGATATACTATTTCTTACTTCTTTTGATATTGTATCAAATATTCCCCAAACTGTAATATAATCTTTTTCATCTTTTATCATAAAATCCCTCTTTTCTTATTAACTTAATATATTTTTTAAATTATTTTGTTCCATAATTTTGATTGTTTCTTTTCTTATAATTTCTTTTAATTCTTCTGGTTTATTTGTATCTAGTGGAAAAACAAATCTAACTCCATCAATACTTTTGGCTATTTCCATTCTTTTCTCTAAATTATTTATAGGATAAGTAAAAAAATCTTCTATGACAATTTTATCTGTATATACTCCTATACCATATATTTCACAATTTTTTATATCATTTTTTATTTTTACTAAGCCTTCATCCGTCAAATTATCAAATATCCCTATACAAAAATCCACTTTCTTTTTCATAATAAACTTTCTCCTTATTTCATTAAATATTTTTCTATGGTTTTCTTATCTAGCAAATTTACTTTTTTCATATCATTAATTAATTCTAAATATTCTTCTTTATTTGATTGATTTCTATTTTGTATAAATTTTCTTCTTGCTACATTTAGTTTATTATTTAGCATTATTTTCACACATTCGACAGCATCAATATAATTAATTTTCAAATCCATAAATTTATTCTCCTTATATATATTTCTTATTATCTAGAAACTTCTGTTCGAGAACTAAATGATTGCCAAAATTCATCAAGTCTTTTGAGTTGGGTATCTTGATGATATTTTTCTAACACTGTTCTTAATTCTACATATCTCTTCTTAAATTCTTCTGGTTTTATTCTTTCATCTTTAACTATTGTCCTATACATAACCTCTGGAGACATATCCGGTGTTTCTCTTTGTGTATATTTTTGAATAGGCTCAAAATTATTTGTTTTATCTCCTCTTATAGAAATTGATATATCATCAAAAATTCCCATGCTATCCATTTGCCCAATATTAATTGGTATTTTATTAACCGAATCATTGTCTAATCTAGTATTTCTTCTACAATCCCCATTACTTTCTAAAAATGCACAAAATCTCGTAAACATTGATAAATTTGCTTCATCTGGTGATACTGCTAATACTGATAGCTTTGTATTATATCCTTTTGCTTTAACTTCTTTAGTATTTATAACAAATTTTGATACACTTCTTAATGCTGATTCTAAAATCAAATTAAATCCTTCATCTGATGATCTAGCAATAATATCATTAATTAATCTATCTAAATATCTTTTTAATAGTAAAAATTCTTCTCTTTCTGTATATGTATCTTGAATTTGTTTAGATTTAGGATGTCTAGTTCTTAGTATATCTTGATCAATTATAATTGCTCCATTTTTTAAATTTTTTAATTCTTTTCCAACAAGCATACTTTTTCCACATCCAGCTTGTCCTCCCACCATAATAAAAGTAGGATTTAATGATGGAGTTGCATCTCCAGTTAAAATTAATTCACTAAAAATACTATTAAAATTATCTCTATATTCTTCTTCTGTTAATTTCCATTTTTCTCTTTCCTTTTTTGTTTCTTCTTCATTATTAAATGGCATATTTTCCTCCTTTTATTTATTATATTATTGCAGAAGAAATATGAAATACTTCTCCTTTATCTTTTAATTCTTTTTGTGTTGCTTTTAAGATTTTATGTTCATCATCTAATAAAATAACATAATCATAATTTTTTAACTTTTCTTTCATTTTTTCTGCTTTAATATAGGTTCTTGTTTCAGAATTATAATCATTATTTTCTCTAACTAAAATAATATAATTATTTTCTTTAATAAACGGAACATTTTTCTTCAACCAGTTTATTTTTTCTTCTTTAATAATGTTACTTTTAGATAAAGATAATATATATATATCTATATTATCTATGTTATTTATCTCTTTCAATTGATCTATTATAATATTTACAGGTTTTTCATTTATAAATAATTCTCTTGATTGATTTGTAATAAATCCTTCTTGATAAACTTTATATTCAACTATTGTACCATCCATATCTACAAATAGAGCTACTTTATTATGCTTGCTACAAACTTTTTTTATATTTCTATAAAAATCCATAATTTCTCCTCTCTTAAAATTCATATATTTATTATATCATAATTATTATTTTTTTACAAATTTTATAATTATATAAAAAATAATAACTCTAATCTCCTATTATATAAGATTTTAGAGTTTTCTTATTAAACTAACTTATTCACTTCTTCTCTAAATTTATCTCCTCTATCATACATATCTTTGAACATATCAAAACTTGTACTAGCAGGAGAAAATAATACGACATCATCAGGATTAGCAAGTCTTCTAGCCAATTCTATGCTTTCTTTAAAAGTCTCACACATATGGATATCTAATTCTTTTTTTTGAATTTCTAATTCATTTTTTACAGCATCATATATCTTTGTCGCTGTTTGACCAATTAAAATTAATCTTTTTACCTTCTCAACAATTGGTTTTGCTATTGGCGTATAATCTAGATTTTTGTCAGCTCCACCAGCAATTAATATAATTTCTTTATTAATGGCATTTAGTGCTGAAATTCCTCTTGTTGGCGTTGTACTTGCAGAATCATTATACCACTCTACACCATCTAGCACTCTCACTAATTCTAACCTATGATGAACTCCTGTAAAATCTTTTATTGTTTCTAATGCTTTATCTGTATCTACTAATGTTTTTGTTAATGCTAATACTGCACAAATATTTTCGTAATTATGCATACCTTTTAATTTTACATCTTTTGTAGCAATTAGATGTTTTCTAATTCCATCATTACATTCTTTTATAATATCTTCATCTACTATATAACCATTTTCAAGTTTTTGTTTACTGCTAAATAAAACAACTTTTCCATTGGCTTCTGCTTTAAAATTGTTTGTTACTTCATTATCGGCATTTAATACTAATATTCCATCTTCATTTTGATGAATAAATATGTTCTTTTTGGCTTCTATATATTCATCATAATCTTTATGTACATTTAAATGATTAGGTGTTATATTTGTTATTGCTGATATACTTGGGCTAACATCCATCTCCATTAGTTGAAAACTACTAAGTTCTAAAACAATAATATCCTCTGGCTTGATTTCATTTAGCTTTGTAAATATTGGTATACCTATATTTCCTCCCAAATGACATGTATATCCCGCATCTTTTAATACTAAATGTGTTAAGGTTGTTGTAGTCGTTTTTCCATCACTTCCCGTAATTCCAATAACTCTACAAGGAGCCATTTTTATCAATTGTTCAATTTCGGTAGTGACGATTGCTCCTCTTTCTTTTTCTGCTAATAGCTCTGGTTTTGTTGGTAAACAACTAGGTGATCTAAATATAAGATCAAATCCCTTTAAATGTGATAGACTATCTTCCCCTAAATAATATGTATATTTATATTTTTTAATTTCTTTTATAACATTCGCATCTATTTTTTCTTCTTTTCTATCATCAAATATCGTGACTTCTGCTCGTTTTTTACTCAAATATTCTATAAGAGGAATATTGCTTACTCCTAAACCTATAACAGCAATTTTCTTATTTTTTAATTCCTCCTCAAATTTTTTTAATTTTTCATTTTTAAATTTCATTCTTTACTAACCCCTTCATACATTTCAAAACCTCAACAGTCGATGCTTCAACATTTTTGCAATTTGTAATATCTATCACTTTCGTTTGAGGATATATTTTATAATATCCTGATTTTTCTTGTAATTCATCTCTTTTTTGTATCATGTCTTTTATTTCTTCTTTTGGTATTTGTTTATTATATTGTATGAACTTTCTATTTGTTCTTTCTTCTAATGAAGCATTTATAAAAAAATGATATGTTACATCAGGATACATTTTTACTATATCTCTAGAAGATAATATTACATTATAATCCTTCCTATAATTGTCTATTAGACCTCTTCCAAATTCATATAATTTTTTGTTATTCGCAACATTACTAATAGATGATACCGCCATTGAAGCTTTCTCTGATTGTAAGTCTTCTTCTGCTAATAATTTTCCATTCATATATATGACTGTTTCTCTATCAAATAAGTTTATTTCTATTCCCATTTTTTTCATGATTTCAAATGCATCTAAATTCTCAAATTTTTTATTTTTTAAATTTGACTTTAATATTCCATATGCAATTGCTCTATAAATGTTACCACCATGAAGTAATATGGAATTGTCTATTTTTTTTAATAAATTTCTACATATAGAAGTTTTCCCTGCTCCAACAGTTCCTTCTATTCCTATAACTATATTTCCTGTTTCCATTTGTTTCCTTTCAGTTAAATACAAATTGATTTATTTATTATATAACTTTTTTTCGAATTTTACAATATTTTTACATAATTCTTAATCTTTTTGGTTAAAATACTTTTGAAATATGAATGGAGGTGTTCTTCTATGTCAGGAAAAAAAGATAAACAAAATAAAAACAATAACAATAACAGAAATAACGAAAATAATAACAACAATAACAACAACAATCAAAACAATAACAATAAATAGTTAATTTTTTAGTATAAAAAAAGATATATCAATATTTCATAGTCAAAACATAACTAGGGCCATCCCTATGGGTCTTGACTGATTCAATAATGATATATCTTTTTATTTTATTTATCAATTAAACATATTGTTTATGCTGTTTCCTTAGTTTCTACAGCAATTCTTTCTGTCTTTTTATTTTTTTTGCTAACTTTATTAGGATTTTCTATTATTTTAGGTCCTGCATTGTTATTGACAGTCTCTCTAGTAATAATACATTTTTCTATTTTTTCATTTGATGGTATATCATACATGATATCTCTCATAATGTCTTCTATAATTGAACGAAGTCCTCTTGCTCCTGTTTTTCTTTCTATTGCTTTATCTACAATTGCTTGTAACGCTTCTGGTTCAAATTCTAGTTCTACATCGTCCATTTCTAATAATTTTTTGTATTGTTTTACCAAAGCATTCTTTGGTTCAGTTGTAATTTTAATTAAAGCTTCTCTATCCAATTCTCTTAAAGTAGCTATGATTGGAAGCCTTCCTATAAATTCTGGTATCATACCAAATTTTAATAAATCTTGTGGTAATAACTGTTCAAATACTTTATATCTATCTAAATCTTTTTTACTTTCGATATCTGCTCCAAAACCAATCGTTTTCTTACCAATTCTATCTTTTATGATATTTTCTAAGCCTTCAAAAGCTCCACCACATATAAATAGAATATTGGTTGTATCAATTTGCAATAATTCTTGTTGAGGATGTTTTCTTCCCCCTTGTGGTGGTACTGATGCAATGGTTCCTTCCACGATTTTTAATAATGCTTGTTGTACACCTTCTCCACTTACATCTCTTGTGATGGATGGATTTTCTGATTTTCTTGTAATTTTATCAATTTCATCTATATAGATAATTCCTTTTTCTGCTTTTTCTATATCTCCATCTGCAGCTTGTATTAATTTTAAAAGGATGTTTTCTACATCTTCTCCAACATATCCTGCTTCTGTAAGTGTTGTTGCATCTGCTATTGCAAATGGTACATTTAAGATTTTTGCCAATGTACTTGCCAATAATGTTTTTCCACATCCTGTTGGACCAAGTAATAAGATATTACTTTTTTGTATTTCAACATCATTCTCATCTTTTTCATGTTTTTCTTGCATTTCTTCTTCATTTGCTATTCTTTTATAATGATTGTATACAGATACGGATAAAGTTTTTTTGGCTTCTTCTTGTCCTATAACATATTGGTCTAAAATTTCTTTTATTTCTTTTGGTGTTGGTATCTTATCTAATCCAGCTAATGTATATGAATCATCTTCATTCTCGTAATATTCGTTTTCTATGATTTCATTACATAGTTCTACACATTCATCACAAATATATACGCCTGGACCAGCGATAATTCTTTTTACATTTTCTTGTGTTTTACCACAAAAAGAACATTTTACACTTTTCGGTGTATCATTTTTTGCCATTTACATTTCTCCTTTTTCAATTTTTTTATACTCTTTTGTCCATGATTCCATCTATTAATCCATACTCTAAAGCTTCTTGTGCTGACATATAGTTGTCTCTTTCTGTATCTTGTTGGATTTGTTCTAAAGTTTTTCCTGTTCTTTCACTTAAAAATTTATTTAATTTTTCTCTTGTCTTTACTAAATGATCTGCATGTATTTTTATTTCTGTCGCTTGACCTTGTAGTCCTCCACCACCAATCAATGGTTGATGTATCATAATTTCAGAGTTTGGAGTTGCAAATCTTTTTCCTTTTTCTTTTTTTTCTAACAATACAGCTCCCATACTTGCTGCCATTCCAACACAGTATGTTGATACAGGACATTTTATATAATTCATTGTGTCAACGATTGCCATTCCATCTGTGATAGATCCTCCTGGTGAATTAATATAAAAGTATATTTCTTTATCTGGATCTTCTGACTCTAAAAATAACATTTGTGCAATTACTAAACTTGATGTTGTTGGATTTACATCTTCTCCTAAAAATATGATTCTATCTTTTAATAGTCTAGAGAATATATCATATGATCTTTCTCCTCTACTTGTTTGTTCAATTACATATGGTACTAAACTTGCTTTTTCTAACATAATTTTTCCTCCTCTATCATTTTTTCAACATCCTATTAGGTCAAAAAGTTAGGTAAAGATTTTTATTATCAAAACTCTCCCCCTAACTTTTACTTTAAACTATTTTATTTTTGCATTTTTTACTATGAAATCTATTGCTTTTTCTGATTCGATTCCTTCTTTTATATACTTCTTTAAGTTTTCGTTATCACTGATTTCTTCTACTTTTTTACCATAGTTTTTAGCCATTTCTTCTAGTTTTTCTGTTATTTCTTTTTCGGTAGCTTCTAATTTTTCTGCTTTTATTATGGCTTCTAAAGTAAGTCTTGATTTTATAGCATCTATCGCTTGTGGTTCATATTCTTTTTTTACTTCTTCTTCTGTTTTACCTATCATTTTTAGGTATTGTTCCATCTTTAATCCTTGATATGATAGTCTTTGTTCAAAATCCTTTAACATATTTTCAACTTCCATATCAATCATTCCTGATGGAATATCTACTTTTACTTTTTCACATACAGCTTTTATTGCTGCTTCTTCTGTTTCATATTTTGCTTTTTGAGCATTGTCTTTTTCTAGTCTTTCTTTTATACTTGCTTTTAATTCTTTTAATGTATCAAATTCACTAACATCTTTAGCAAATTCATCATCTAATTTTGGTAATTCTTTTTTCTTGATTTCATGTAATTTTACTTTAAACATTGCTTCTTTTCCAGCTAAGTCTTTTGAGAAGTATTCTTTTGGGAATGTTACTGTTATTTCTTTTTCATCATCAATTTTCATCCCTACTAATTGATCTTCAAATCCTGGTATAAAAGCTCCACTTCCTATTTCTAGTTCATGTCCTTCTGCTTTTCCACCATCAAAAGCAACACCATCTACAAATCCTTCGAAATCGATTGTAGCAATGTCTCCTTGCTCTAAAGCTCTATCATCTATACTGATTAGTCTTGAATTGTGTTCTTGCATATGACCTAATTCATGTTCAATATCTTTATCTTCTACAGTATACTCAACTTTTTTTAGGTCTATTCCTTTATATTTTCCAAGTTCTACTTCTGGTTTTGTTTGTGCTACAGCTGTAAATATTAAGTCTTTTCCTTTTTCCATTTGTACAATATCTACAGTTGGTCTGCTTACAACTTCTATTTTATTCTCATCTAAAGCTTCTTCATAAGCTTCTGATGCAACTTCATTGAATGCATCTTCATAGAAAATTTGTGCTCCATAATATTTTTCTACGATGTTCATTGGAGCTTTTCCTTTTCTAAATCCTGGTATATTAAAATATTTTGCATTTTGAAAATATACTTTTTTCATTGCATTTTCAAATTTTTCTGCTTCTACTGTAATTTCTAATTTTACTTCATTTGCGTTTTCTGTTTTCTCTACTTTACAATTCATTATTCTCTTCCTTTCTTGCCTTTTCTTATAGCTTTTATATTATATCATATATTTTCCATTTTGCAAGCTTTTTTTGAAAATAGTTAGCTCAATTCAATTTTTTTCTAGAAAACACTTGTAATTTTATATTTTTTGTGATAAACTATTTTATAGTCAAATTTATTATTGAAATTAGGAGGTGCTTTATTGTCATGGCAAAATGTGAAATTTGTGAAAAAACAGCAATTCATGGAAATAAATTGAGTATCACTCGTTCTCATATAAGTAAAAGATCTCCAAGAACTTGGAAACCAAATTTAAGAACAGTTAAAGCTGAAGTTGATGGAGAAGTTAAAAGAATCCATGTTTGTGCAAAATGTTTAAAAAATGGAAAAGTTAAAAGAGCTTAATTTTATAAAATGAGCAAAATAAAAAACGCATTAGCGTTTTTTTATTTTGCTTTTTTCAATGTTTACAACTCAACTTAATCAATTCATTTATATCATCATCTTCTGCAGCTTTATTTTTTCGTATTGCCCCACATTTTTTACATTTAAAAATAATCACATATCCCTTTTTAGAATTTGTTTCAAGCCCTATCGGTTCTAGCAATCCATGACAAGTCTCTGCTCTATCTCCTGGATTTACATCCAAATGTTTAGAATGCAAGCAATATGGACAATGATTTCTAGAAGTATATCCTAATTTTGGTACTTTTTTACCACAATTTTCACATATAAATTCTTCATCAATTTTTGTAAATTTACTACTTTCTAACATTTTTTCTCCTTTACAACAACCTCGAACTTTTGGGACGTACCTTCTCGCGAACAAAAAGGACTGTCCCCAAAGTTCGCCAAAAGGACCGTCCCCAGATTCCGCGGAAAGGACCGTCCCCAAAGTCCGCGCAATTTATCCTTTAAAATCTCCTCCACCCAGGAATTCTTTTAATAAAGAATTTGATGGAACCATATCTTCTGGTATTGGTTCAAAATATTTTAATAGTTCCATTAGTCTTCTTGCTTCTGCATATTCTGATTCATCATTTTTTATTTCTTCTAATAACGGTACTGCTTTTTGCTTTAATACGCCTAATTCATAAATTAGTGAGGTATTAAATATCGTATCTGCTTCTTCTTGGAATGGAAAAATATTTTTTTCTTCTCCTTTATTTACATTATCCCATGTGGCAATTGTTTCTTTTGCTGAATATCCTCTAAATTGATTATCTCTAACAATTCTTCTAACAAGTCTTGTGTCTGTTGTTGATATTCTATTAAATGCATCCATATTTAATACAGTTAATGCACTTATATAAATTTTATATTTTTGTTCTTTTGGTATTTTTTCTGTTAATTTATTATTTAAACAATGAATTCCTTCTATGACAAGCACATCATCTTTATTCATTTTTATTTTATTTCCATTATACTTTTTTGTTCCATCATGGAAATCAAATTCTGGCATCTCTACTTCTTCACCATTTAATAATGCTAGTAGATGTTTATTAAATAATTCTGTATCAATTGCCTCTATACTTTCAAAATCATATTCTCCTTTTTCATTTTTTGGAGTTTCAGCTCTCTCTACAAAATAATTATCTACAGATATTGTTACAGGTTTTAGTCCATTAATTCTTAATTGTATTCCCAATCTTTGTGCAAATGTTGTTTTTCCTGAAGATGATGGTCCTGCTATTAATATCATTTTTACACCTTTCTTTTGAGCAATTTTATCTGCGATTTGTGAAATTTTCTTTTCATGTAAAGCTTCTGAAAGTAATATTAATCTTTTAATTCTATCCTCTTTTACTGCTGAATTTAATCTATATACAGTACCTACATTCAATACTTTGTATATTGTTTCATATTCTTGCAATGCCCATAATAATTTCTTTGTTTCTTTAAATTTTGGTAATACATTTGGATTTTTTATACTTGGATATCTTAATAAAAATCCTTTACTATATTTTTGCAAGTCAAAAACTTTTGTAATTCCTGTATGTGTTGCTATTGTCTCATAAATATAATTATAGTATTCTTCACAATAATACATATAGATTTCATTATTTTCTTCTAAGTCAAATTGTAGTCTACCTTTTGGCGAATTTGTTTTTCTATAAAAACTTTCCGCTTCTTTTCGATTCATTGTTCTTTTTTCTATTTTTAAATCTTTTGCTATGATTTCTTTCATTTTTTGTTTTACTTTTTCTAGCATCGCATCTGTAACTTCCATATTTTCTATTGTACAATACATAGCATTTGATAATTGATAATCTACTACAATATGTGCTTTAGGATATGTGTGCCAAAATGCTTTTCCCATAATATAAGTAAGTGTTCTTCTATATATTTTCATTCCTTCTTTTGATGTTAAATCGATTAATTCTATTTTTCCACTTTCTTCTAATGGATAATCTAAACTTTTATATTCATTATTAAATTTTGCTCCTACTACAGGTGATTCACTTTCTTCTATTTGTTCTTTTAATAAATCTGATATTTTCGTATTTTCTTCTGTTTTTATGATTAGTTTATCTTTTTTTGAGCCTTCCATTTTTATTCCTCCTAATTGCTTCTCTTTTATTGTTTAAATATTTTATCTAATATCTTTTGTATGAAATTCTTTTTTACCTCTACTGGTAATGCATTCTTAAATTCTATCTTCGTATCTTTTTGAAATTTTTTTATAGAATAATCCATATTTTCTTGATTTTGTGTATTGGTTTCTACTAACTGTTTATCAAATTCTTTTCTTTCTTCTTCTGTGCAAATATAATCTCTATATAGTAAAGCTAATATAGCTTTAGCTTTTTTACTAATTTGCTCTACTTCGATTTTTTGTGTCTCTTTAAATTTTGGTATATAGGTAATTGATTTTTGAGAATTTAGCTTTTTTAATACTTCCAATGGTATTTTATTTATAATTTCTTCATCTGCAAATTGTAATATTTCTAAAACCTCTGATACAGCTTCTCTATATTCATCTTTTGTTTCTGTCATTCTTCTCTTCCCCCTACACTTTGTTCTTTTGTTTGTGGCATAACTGCTCTTCTTGCCTCATCAATTTCTTCTCTACTTACTTCACTTGCTATTTCACTTAATTTTTGCTTATTCATTTCTATGCCAAATAATTTAGATAAATTCATTTTTGCACTATAAATTACACTCTTTGAAACATTTGAATCTATATCTCCAGAAATAATATATTGCATTCTTGCAGCATATGGCTCTAAAGCTCTATGTTTAAAAGTGTATGTTGATGGTTCATCATGAAATTCTTGTCCTGACATTTCTAGATATGCTCTTGCCATATCTACCCAAAAATTTGTATTTTCTTCCCCTTCTTGAAAATCCATTTTTTGTTCTTCTGAGAGATATACTGCTCTACAAGATTTATCTCCTCTATATGGCTCTGAAATTATAAAATATCCTCCATTTTCTCTCCTATTTGCATAAACATAACTTGTATATGTTCCTCTTTGTACTTGTCCTTCTCCATCAATTGAATCAAAAGAAATTATTTCCATTGGTTTTAATTGCCTAAAAATATGATCTCTTTCTTCAAATGGATATATTTCATTTACTCTTTCAACACTTCCGCCTCCACTACCAGTTACTGTTCTTGTATATGACATTTGGTCTACATCTTGCTCTATTAGACCTCCAGAGGTTACTTTAATCCCTTCTTTTTCTATCTGTTGTTTTTCATTATATAAATATCTATAATATTCTCCGAAATTTTCTATCATCTCTGATAAGGCCATGGATAGTCCTCTTGATTCATTTTCTTGTTGTCTTGAATCATACATTATATCTATCATACTCTGTAAATCTTCATGAGATAAATGAGGAAATTTGTTTCTTAATTTGCCATATTTATCTCTTCTAATTGTATTATTCATCTCTTCTATAAATTCGTCACTACTAAAAGTTTGAATTTTTCCTTGTGTATGAGAACTTTCATCAGATATATCAAAAAATGTCCATTTATCTCTTCCTACTATTTTTAATCTTATTTTCCCATCATATTCACTTAATTTTACTGTATTGATTGCATAATTTCTATTTGTAGCTTTTTTATATCCTGGATTTACTTTTTCACAAATATTTTCAAATGTTTTTGATAAAATTCTTCTATCGATTCCACTACTATAAAACCATTCTAATGGCACTTCTATATTTTCTTCTAATTGTTCACTTGTTATCATTCCATCTTTTTGTAAACTTCTAATCGTAGTTTGTAAAGTTTCTATAAAATCTTTTCTTTCGTCCATCTTTACATTCCTCCACGAATATATTTTACATGATTCTACATGATAAGTCAAACAGTTTTTATAATTTATGAATAATTAATTTTTTTGCGTATATAATGAATTTAGAGGTGGTTTTATGAAGCTTAATAGAGTGAAAAGTATTTTGAATAATAAGGAAAAAGTGGATGTTTTTTATGATGAAAGGCCTGTATGGATACAAGGTGTTAATGAACATATTGCAAAGGTGGGTTTTATTGATAATTTTGAAGAAAAAGATGTATTTATTGAGGATTTATATGAGAGAAATTTGTACAACTAATTTTGAGATGGACAAGTTAAACACAAAAAAATCCGCTAAAAAGCGGATTTTTGTTTCTTATTAATCTTTAGCTGCATATGGCAATATAGCAATATGTCTAGCTCTTTTAACAGCAAGTGTGATATCTCTTTGATGTTTTGCACAAGCACCTGTTGTTCTTCTTGGTAATATTTTTCCTTTATCATTGATGAATTTCTTTAATTGCTCAGGATTTTTATAATCTAAAACAAAATTTTTGTCACTACATAATACGCAAACTTTTTTTCTTTGTTTTCTGAACTTTGGATTAAAATCATCATCATAGTTATTATTATTTCTATTATTCTTTTTCTTGTTTTTGTCTGCCATTTATAATTCCCCTCCTTGTTTAAAATGGTAGGTCATCACTTGAAGACACTTCAAAATCTGCTCCTCCTGGAATAGCACCTGGTGCTGCACTTCCAAATGTATTTTCAAATGAAGAACTTGCTGCTTCTCCATCTCTTCTGCTATCAGCAAAATAAGCTTCTTCTGCAACAACCTCTGTTACATAATGTTTTTGCCCTTGGTCATCATCCCAAGTTCTTGTTTGTATTCTTCCGATTATTCCTACTTGTTGACCTTTTTTAAAGTATTTGCTACAAAATTCTCCTAGTTTAGCCCAAGCAACAATATTGATAAAATCTGCTTGTCTTTCTTCTCCTTGTCTTACAAATCTTCTATTAACAGCTAGCGAAAATGAAGCTACTACTGTATTGTTTGTTTGTGTGTATCTTACTTCAGGGTCTCTTGTTAATCTACCCATTAAAATTACTTTGTTCATATTTTATCCCTTTACCTTTCTACTTTAATTCAGGCCCCACTGTTTCCTAATTAATCTTCTTTTCTGATTGTGATGAATTTTAATATTTCATCTGTAATTCTGTAGATTCTTTCAATTTCTTTTATAGATTCTGGTTTTGCTTCAAATTCAAATTGTACATAAAATGCTTCTTTGAATTTTTTGATTTCATATGCTAATTTTCTTTTTCCCATATCTACAACATTTTCTACTTTACCATTTTCATTAATTAATCCTGTAAATTTTTCTTGTAAAGCTTTTAATGCAGCTTCATCTAAATTTGGATTAATAATGATAATACTTTCGTATTTGTTCATTATCTTCACCTCCTCTTGGATATTTAACTTATGCGTTTGCATAAGTAAGGATATGTAATATTTCATACATAATAATAAAAACAAACGATTTCCCGTTTGTTTTATCTGGAGCAGGTAGTGGGAATCGAACCCACGTCATCAGCTTGGAAGGCTGAGGTTCTACCATTGAACTACACCTGCATGTACAATGCAAGGAAATTTACCATTTGTTTTGTTGGAGCAGGTAGTGGGAATCGAACCCACGTCATCAGCTTGGAAGGCTGAGGTTCTACCATTGAACTACACCTGCATTTCCCTGACATTTATAAATTATAAGATATAATTTTATATTTGTCAAGAAGTTTTATAAATTTTATAAATATTTTTTTGAAATACTTCCTATTTTCTTCTTTTTATGATAAAATGCAACAAGAAAATACTTTAGAGAAAGGATCTGATTCTATGGAATTAAATAAATGTAGTCGTTGTGGTGCTTTTTATGTAAATGGTGGAGATGTATGTCCTAAATGTGCAAGTAAAGATAACCTAGAATTATCTACCTTTAAATCTTATATTGAACAAAATGGTTATTCTTCTGTAGATACAATTGCAACACAAACAGGTATTACACAAAAAAATGTTAGCAGATTTTTAGGATATGAAGGAATTCAAAATATAAATGAAATTCAAAATGAAAATTTTAATGGCTCAGGTGTTGTTCTAAATTAAAAATACCAGAAACAAAATTCTGGTATTTTTTAATTAATTTCATTTAATTGATTTACCATAATATCTCCAAAAACAGCATATCCTATTTGTGGATCATTTACAAATACATGTGTTACAGCTCCAATAAATTTTCCATCTTGAATAATCGGTGAACCACTCATTCCTTGTATGATTCCACCTGTTTTATTAATTAGTTCTTCATCTGTAACTTTTATCAACATACTTTTATTATCATAATTATTATTTAAATAAATTTTTTGAATTTCTATATCATATTCTTTTATCTGATTTTCAACCCCACACAATATTTTTGCACTGCCTTGTTTTATTTCCTGCCTAGAGGCAACTTTCATTTTATTATTATAATTTATCTTTAAATTATCTGCATTTTTTATAACTCCATATATTCCATATTTAGTATTTTTATAAATATTTCCGATTGTTGTATTGTTTTTTAATGAACCTTGTATTTTTCCTGGTTCTTCTTTTGTTCCTTTTACGATGGACATAATATTCACATCATCTATTTCTCCAGAAGAAGTACTGATGATTTCTCCTGTATCGATATCTGTAATGGCATGTCCTAAAGCAGCAAAACTATTGGTTTGTTCATTATAAAAAGTAATCGTTCCCACACCTGCTGCACTATCTCTTACCCATAATCCAATTTTATATTCTCCATCAATATTTTTCACAGGAGTAATTTCGCAGATTTTTTCTTCTTCATTGGATATATACTTCACTTCTGTGCTTTGTCCTTTTGTTTTATTTATTTGTGTTATTAATTCTTCTGTATTATTGACAATATTTTGATTTACTTCTATTATAGAATCTCCTTCTTGTATTCCTGTTCCTTCAAATGGTTTATATATATTTCCATCTTCCCCTTCAATAGAAGAAGTTCCTACTACTAAAACGCCACTTGTATATAATTTTACTCCAATAACTTCTCCAATTGGTATGACTTCAACTTCTTCCATTACATTTACATCTATGGTTTTTACATCAATTTTGTCGAATAAACTTACTACTAATTCTTCATTTCCAACATTGTTAAATGTCGTTTGTTCTAAATTACTAGAAGTCTCAATGGAAGTATCTTTTCTTTTAATTTCAACACCCCATAATGTTGAAAAATTGATTTGTTCTCCTTCGAAAATGGATATGTTTTTTGGAAGATTATCTATGGAAATTGTATATACATATACAAAAAATAATACAAATAATAAACTTAATTTTCTGAGTGTTTTCATAATTTCACTCCTTCTTATTTATTATTTGTATTAAAATTGTTTTTATACAAGTTAATTTTTTTCAAGAATGATTCCCATTTCATTTCTAAATAAAATTTTCAAATTATTTTTTTCAATTTCTTTATCTATTTCATCAAAATTTCCTAAATAATCCTCTTTAAATATGATTGCATAATAATTATCCGTTTTTATAAATTCATCTAAATTATATGCATATTCACCATATGTAGTATTAATATAATCATATGGATTTTTGGTAAGTGCATAAATCCAAAGAGTTCTCCCTTGTTCTCTTATTGAAAGACAAAAATAAGTTTTAGGATTTTCTTTTTTATTAATATTAATATTTTCATTATAATAATTTATAATATCTAGTTCTTCATCATATATCAAAGATTTTGAGTTTTGTATATATTCATTATTATTTGTATAAATATCAAAAAAAATTAAATTTTTATTAATTATTATGGATGCAATTAATCCTATCACATATATTATAATAAAAATATAACAAACTTTTTTTATCATTTTTGTTTTTTGTAATATTCTATCAATACAATCATAGGCACTAGCAATCATAAATATCCATAACAAATAATATATTTTATAATAGTAGTAATTTGAAACAATATTCAACTTCATCCCTATAAACATGATTATAACAAATAATATACTTAAAATTGATGCATATTCTATTATACCTGTATTTTTATACTTAATTTTATATATTATATTCCATATAGTCAATACAAGAAAAATGATAATATTTGTAATTAAATTACTATATATAACTCCTTCTATTCCTAAAACTGCATTTGTTGAAGTAATAGGATTACTATTTACTGTAATAAAAGGTATTATTTGAAAAAATAATAATCCAAAAAGACCTGGCATAAAAAGTGAATATACTATATTAAGAATACACTCTTTATTTAATACTTTCTGTTTTTTCTTTTTGGTTATAAATATAATCTGCAAAAATATTGCAAAATATACTACTGGCATAAAATAATAATATGAAAAATATAATCCAAAATTTAGAAAAAACATTAATATAGATTTATAATAACTATTCGTTTCTAATTTTGCTACTATTAATATTGTTAATATTATATCTAATGCAAGTGACAAATATGCAAATCCCGAAATCAAACTATTTAAAGGATATGCAAACATATATAGTAATGAAAAAACAACTGGTAAGATTTTTTGTTTAAATTTTTTATTATCACTTAATAAAAAGTACATTAATATTCCTGATAAAAACCAAATAAATATATTAAAAATTAAATATAATTTACAAAAATATATTTCATCAATTATACTAGCAAAAATTTTAAAAATTAAACCAGTGTTTATATAGGCTCCTGGCATAAATGTGGATAAATTCCAAAAGTCAAATACTTCCAAATCCTTTTCTAATAATTTAGAGGATTTATAAAACTCATCTGCAACAAAATAATGAACAGCACCATCTGTAATTGAGTTTTTTAAGTTTAATGGTATTCCATAAAATTTTACTGTTACTAAAATTGTTATTGCAACAATAATTATAGTAACAAATAAATCAAATTTACTAATATAATATTTTTGGATTTTTTTATCTCTATATAACTTCAAACAAAAAATTATAATTATAAATAAATTTATGAAACTTAAACTTATTAATGTTATTGGTATTTTTATTAATGATAATACAACACATACGAATATATTATAAGCTAAGCTCAAAACTATATTCATGGTAATCCATTTCAATATATTTTGTTTATCCTCTTTTTTATATATAAGTATATGCAAAATAATCATTAAAATTATTGTCAATATATAAAATATTCCCATTTTTTCTCCTAAAAAATAAAATGATTATTTATTGCAATAACCATTTTCTTTATATTGCTCCATTAACAGCAACAGTCCCTGTACTTGTACTAGCTATTATATGAAGATCTTCTCCTTTTATTGTATAATAAACATTTTTTAATGATTGAGATAGAGTTTTACTGCTGTTTTTGGTTGTAACAGAAATGATATCTCCTTCTTTAAGGATAATTTGTCCTGTTGCACTTAAATTTTCATCTGAATCTGTTGAAGCTAACCTTTCTTGTATTTGTGTAGTAAATATTGAATAATAGGAATTCTGTCCAACTGCAGAAGTTAAATTTGTCTCTCTTTGTGCAGTATTTTTATCTAAAATTTTTATTTCTATGGAAACATCATATGTATTTCCTGAAGATTGCAAAGAAGCTAAATAGCTTTGATAATCTTCATTTGTTATTTTTCCTTGTTTTATAATATT
>CALXUT010000016.1 GCA_944391755.1 uncultured Clostridia bacterium | reverse complement strand
TTGTTTAGCCTGAAGTATTATTTCTGATGCTTTTTTTCGTATATTTTTAACTTTTCAATGTGCTTTTTTATATTTTTTGGATAATGTTTTCATATTCTATTTTTTCATAGACTACTTTACACTATCTCTTCTTTTTTAATATTTTGCCCCAAAATCTCAAATAATATTGACAAAATAACAAAATATAAGTATAATTAAATATGTATAAATTTTTTAAAGGAGATTATTTATGTTAGCTAGATATTGGAAAAAAATAGGTTTATTTATTTTAATAGTTGCATGTATATTTAATATTATGAATAAATTTGTGCATAAATTATCTTTAAATGATGAACTTGAAGCATCAGCAACATATGTAAATCAACAGCAGAATAATGAAGAGGAAAATAAAAATTTAGACAAATAACTTGAAAAAGTAAAAAAAATATGGTAATATAATATATGGCAAAAATTACTATTTTAAGAAAGAGGTGAATTTGCAGATGAAAGAAGGAATACATCCAACATATAATCAAACAACTATCACATGTGCTTGTGGAAATGTTTTAGAAGTTGGTTCAACAAAAAAAGATTTAAAAGTAGATGTTTGCTCAAAATGTCATCCATATTGGACAGGTAACTTAAGACTTGATACAAAAGGTGGAAGAGCAGATAGATTTAAAAAGAAATATGGTCTTGAATAAAAAAATGGCTTTTTTTAGGAAGCCACTTTTTTATTTTTTTATTATTTATTTTACTCTTTCTACTAATGTAATCTGCCAGTTATAATCATGATATGTTGTATAAAATTTTTCTGATGATAGGATTGTATACTTTGTTTCATCTCCAAATAAATCATTTGCTGCATTCCCCCATGCATTATCAATTACCCAAAATCTATCTGGTAATTCTTCTATAAAATCATCTGTTATAACTGTTTCATAATTTGGTTCAAATGCTTTATATGCTTCTTGCACTCCCCAATTATCTCCATTATAAAAATACACTTGAGATTCTAAACAGTGATTTGCAGCTACTGAACCTACTCCACAGTCTGTATAAACAACTGCTTCTTCTGGTTTTATGTTTTCTTCTATATAACGGATTGGTCCATTATTTGAACCATTATAATTATCGATTACCATCCAAACATTAAAATAAATTCCTAAAATGGCAATTACAGACATAATTGTTACAACTGCGGTTTTGCTCTTTTCTTTACTTAAAATAAAGCTGATTGCAAATATGTATAAACCTGTTAATATAGATAAATATCTATAATATAATATTGATTGCATCATTGCAATTGTTATAATAAGTGCTGCCACAATTACTGCAAAATACATTCCTACAGCCCATTTATAAGGTTTTAAATCCTGTTTTTCTTTATGTAATTTATATGTTTTATAAATCATATAACCATATAATTCTAATGCAAGTATTGTTGGAACTAGCAATTCTCTATAATCTGTTGTTCTAATATATCCAGATAATTGAAAACTTATTAATTCCATTAATGTTTTTGGGAATGTAAATCCTATCCAGTAACCATTTGATACATGTGACATTTGCGTTGCTAAGTACATCATCCATGGTAAATAGGCAAGTGCTTGAACTATACCAAATGAAATGATATATATTAATCCTTTTTTTCTCTTATTTCTAATTAAATGAATCAACAATACAACATTAATCAATCCTGCTGCCATTAATCCATAATAGTGTAAAAATATACTAGCAATACTTGATATTCCAAATATGATCCAATTTTTTGTGTTATCTTCTTTTGCCAATCTATATGCATAAATTGCAAGTATCGTAACTGTTAACATAGCCCATGAATACATTCTAACTTCTATTGCATATGTTGCCATTACTGGCAAAAAAACAGCTAAAAAGGAAAATATAAATCCTTGTTTTTCTCCAAAATCTTTTCTAATATGTGTATAACCTAATATAATAATGATGGCAATTGGAATAACAGATACTAATCTATATGCCATTATAGAACCACCAGTCATTAAATAAACAATATGTAATATCCAGTAATATAACACAGGATGAACATCATGTCCTCCAATTGTCCAAATATCTGCAAATGTTTGTCTAGCCATTCCTACTGAATAGGCTTCATCAAACCACAAATTACTATGAAATGCTCCTAATAATATAAATAGGATTCCAAATATAATCAGTGCGATATGCCATTGTTTTAATGTAATACTTTTTATTTTTTCTTTTAACTTTTTCATCTATTTCCAAATCCTTTCTTATTTTTTCCTACATTATATTTTACTACAATATATTTTTTTTGGCAAGCATATTATGAATTTGTAAGAAATTTGTAAAAAACTATTTTATTATTGACGAAATTTAATATCTATATTATAATAATATTATATTCTTTTTGAAGAAAGGAGGGACCTACAGTGAAGGTCTCTAGGACCTGTTGTGTGACATGGGAGACTTTCTTATCCGAACTTGCTTTTAAGCGGTTTTGCGCGGATTTCGAAAGAAATAGACAGTTTCTCTCAATTACACATTTGCTGATTGCCAATGTTCCATTGGTATATCAAATTAGGTTCTCTAGAGTTACTAGATGGCCCAAAGGGACAGTCTTTTAGCTCTACCGCCCACACGATGTAAAAACTTTGATTTTGTAATATGTATTTGTATGTTGGCGTTTATTCTGCCTTTTGTCGTAGCTCGAGATGCGACCATATAAATATAATGTTTCATTATCAAGACCGTGTGTGGCGGTTTTTATATAAAAGAAAAAGTGGGCATAGCCACTTTTATTCTTCTCCAAAAATTTCACCATCTGCTTGTAAACAATCAGATACTTCTTGATATCCAGCATTTTTTTCATTTTGAGCAACTTTCTTTTCTTGCTCTTTTACCTCTTCACTTTTTTGTTTATTCATTCCTGAGTAAGAACTTTTACCTTCTACATTATTCGCAAATTTATCATTTTTGCATTCTTTTGAGTCCGTTATTTTATCAAACATCTCATTTGCTTTTTGTATTAAATCTGGAACATAATCTAACAATCTATCAATATAAGAATCATGATTTACTGGTATCAATTTTACATTTTTATCTTGAACAACTAGAAAAGCTTCTGGGTGAATGGAAACACCTGCACCTGCACCACCACCAAAAGGTAATTTATATTCAATTTCTTCATCATTATTCTTTTTATTATATTCTTTCATTGTTTCTCCATTAAATTCACTTCCACCTGCTGCAAATCCAAAGCATACTTTGGAAATAGGTATAATGGTAACTTTGTCATCGGTCTTTATTGGTTCTCCTATTATAGTGTTTACATCTACCATGTCTTGAATGCTACTCATAGCAGTTATCATAAGATTTTCTATTGGATGTTCGCTCATTTTCATCTCTCCTTTTTCTATTTAAAATTAAACTATATATATAATGCATCAAATATATTGTAAATATACCATCTAATTTCAGATTGATTAAATTTTCTCCTGTATAGATAGGAATAATTTCATACTTGGGTCTTTTTATGATGATTCCCAAAACTGATGATATCATTCCTACTAATATTGCAGTCAAAGCTGCATTTTCTGTACCAATTTTAAGGCTTAGATTAATTCTTTTTATTTCTATCTTTATATTTTTTAGCAATTCTTTATAATTTATTTTAAAATCTTTATTTTTTAAAAATTTTATATCGATATCTTTATTTTGTAGTTTTATGTTTTTGAAATTTATTTCTCTTATCTCTTTTTTAAACAGTTTAAAATAGTTGAAAAGTAATAAATATACATAAATTCTACTATCTTTATTTATTTTTTGTTCCTTTGAGAATTGTGTATTTATTTGTAAATTTATAATTTCTATTCCCACTTTACTTGTGTGAATCGCTATTATGATGAAAATAATGATAAAAATAAAAAGAAAAAACAATATTATCGCCCTCTTTGCTTTAATATTATTTTTTCCTTTTCGTAAATTTTTAATCATTTTTATTCTTATTTTTTTCTACTTCTATATCTCCAAATAATGTATCTTGTTCTGTGATAACTTTATTTCTTCTAGACATTTCTAATAATCCCGAAAAAGCTGTTACTACTTCCCTTTTATTATGCTTTTTTAATGAAAATAATTTATTAAATGTAAATTTTTTATATTTTATTAATGCTCTATACATATCTTTTACTTTTTCTCCAACAGAATAGGTTTCTGTAATTGCAATTTTTTCTATATTTGATGCATTTTCATTAATTTTATCTTTATTTCTTCTAATTAATTCTTTGTAAATGTCTGGAATTGTATCTTGATTATACTCCACTTCTATCTTTTGTTTTGGTAATTCTATTTGTTCTGCACTTTTATAATATCTTTTAGAATATATTAAAAAGTTTTCTTTTAGCTTTTTTGTGATTTCTTTATACTTTTTATATTCAATAATTCTTCTAATTAATTCTTCTTCTGTAATTTCTTCTTCATTGTCTTGCTCTTTTGGCAATAAATGTTTTGATTTTAAGTATAAAAGTGTGGAAGACATCACTAAAAATTCACTTGTAATATCTAAATTCATTTTTTCCATCTGATTTATATAATCAATGTATTGATCTGTTATTTCGCTAATATTTATGTCATAAATATCCATTTTATTTTTATCAATTAAGTGACATAATAAATCTAATGGACCTTCAAAATTGTCTAATTTTATAGAATATTTTTTCGTTTCTAATGTTATTAAGTTTTGCATCTTAGTCAAATTTGTATCCTTTCCTATATAAATATTGCTGTATTTCTTCTTCTGTCATTGTATTTTGTTTTTTTAATTTAATTTTTTCCATACAAGTATGTTCATATTCTTTTAATTCGTCGTAATGCTTATCCATATATTTCTCAATTAATTTTCTATCTAATCCCTTATTATATAATTTATATTGCATTTCTTTTATGGACATTGTTTTTAGATTTACATATTCTTTAACTTGTTTTTCAATAAACTCACAATCATTAATATAATTCGCTTCTTTTAAATATTCTATGATATCTTCTAACATATCTTCTTCAATTTGTCCTCTGAATTTATTTCTAACTTCTTGTTCTGTTCTTTTTTTATACATAATATATTTAAATACTTTTGTTTTTTCTTTGTCAAATTCTTCTAAACTATACATTTTCTTTCCTCTTCTCTTCATTATTCTATATGATTTTTCGTTTTTTTGCAAGATTTTTCAAGTATATTTTTATTTAAAGATTTAATACTATTAATAGGTTTTATTATGTTTATTATAAAACTAATTTTTTAGGAGGATTTTATTATGAGCAAGAAATTACTTTTTACAGTTGCTTTATTAATTGCTTTCATTTTTACATTTTCTATTACATTTAGTTTTGCAACAGATGGTGCTCAAAATATGGTAAATGATGCCGTAAATGGTGTTCGTGACGCTGTAGGTGGTGCTGAAAACGCTATTAAAGGTGCTGTTAATGGCGTAACAAATACCACTAGAGATATGACAAATAATGCAGGAAATACAGCTAATAATTCAATGAACAATACTGGAAATTTTGTAGATAATACTTTAAATAATAATGGTACTACAGCTATGGGAACTACTAATACTACAAATTACACAGCTGATAGAACAGCAACTACAAGAGCAACAACAAATAATGCTACTTTTTTAGGAATGACTTCAACTGCATGGACATGGCTTATATTAGCTATAGCAGCAGTTGTTATCGTTGGATTAGTTTGGTATTATTCAAAACAAGTAACAAATAATAGAAGATATGATGATGATTAATAATTTTTAATTAAAGGGCAGTCCTTTTTGTTAAATTTGGACAAAAAGGACCGTCCTTGTTGTTAAAAATGCTTTTCTATGTTATAATATTTTTATTAGTTAGAAAAGAGGTTATTATGAATTCGAATATAAAATTAATTGTCAAGAATCCTGTGGCTTATCATAATTTTAATATTGAAGATACATATGAAGCAGGTATTGTACTAACGGGTACAGAAATAAAATCTATTAGAGCTGGTAAAGTGAATTTAAAAGATAGTTACTCAGGTTTTAAAAATGGCGAATGTTACATATATTCTATGCATATAAGTCCTTATGAACATGGAAATATATTTAATAAAGACCCTATGCGTGATAGAAAATTACTTTTAAACAAAAAAGAAATCAATAAACTTTTAGGTAAAGTGAAACAAGATGGTTATACTTTAGTTCCAATAAGTTTATATTTTAAAGGTAGTTTTGTTAAAGTTGAACTTGGTCTTGGTAAAGGTAAAAAGTTATATGATAAAAGACAAGATATTGCAAAAAAAGATGCTCAAAGAAGAATACAAAAAGCTATGAGAGTAGCAGAAAAAGGATATTAGATCTTTTGTAATAATGCAAAAAGTCACCATTTTATGTTGACATTTTATTCCATTTATGATAATATAGTACTATATGGTAATATACTATACGTTCTAACTGTACATTTTGGCTTAGAGTTATTGAATTTTTAATTAAGTTTAGCGTAGCCCAGGGTTCCCCGCCCTTGTGAGTTCCCAATTGTATGTCCTAATAGTTGTAGCTTGAGATTACTCGCTCCTATTTACAATTGGTTTTAAACTTGATTAATTTTCAATCCACTAACCTTGTGGAAAATGTACAGTGAGGAGGTGGATGATAAAATCCTCGGATTTTTGATATCCCCTCCTTTATTTTTTTGTTCGTGCCGATTTTTCTAATTAAATAAAATAGACCTCATATCTTTTTAAACATGTGAGGTCTATTTTTATATATTCTTTAATATTATTATGCTTTATTAGCAGAGCCAAATACATCTTTCATCTTATGTGCTACTGTTTGTTTTACTAATTCTCTTGCTGGAGTTAAGTATTTTCTTGGATCAAATGCATTAGGTTCTTCTACTAATACTTTTCTTATACCTGCTGTCATAGCAAGTCTTAAATCTGTATCTACATTTATTTTAGAAACTCCTGAAACACTTGCTTCATGTAATATTTCATCTGGAACACCTTTTGCACCTGGTATATTTCCACCATATTGATTACACATTTCTACTAATTCTGGTATAACGGTTGATGCACCATGTAATACAATTGGTGTATTAGGTATTTTCGCTTTTATTTCTTTTAATATATCAAATCTTAATTTTGCTTCTCCCTTAAATTTATAAGCTCCATGACTTGTTCCTATTGCGATTGCAAGTGAATCAACACCAGTTCTTCTTACAAATTCTTCTGCTTGATCTGGATCTGTATACATTGCATCAGATGCTGCTACATTAACATCATCTTCTATTCCTGCCAATTTTCCAAGTTCTGCTTCAACTACAACTCCATGTGCATGAGCATAATCTACAACTTCTTTTGTTAATCTGATATTTTCTTCAAAATCATATTTTGAACCATCAAACATTACAGAAGTAAATCCAGCATCTACACACATTTTACAGGTTTCAAAATCTGGTCCATGGTCTAAATGTATTGCAATTGGAATATTTGGATGTTCTTCTACTGCAGCTTCTACCATTTTCATTAAATAATTTATTTTTGCATATTTTATTGCGCTTGATGATGCTTGCAAAATTACTGGTGAATTCTGTTCAGCAGCTGCTTCTACTATTCCTTGTATTAATTCCATATTATTTACATTAAATGCTCCAATTGCAAAACCTTCTTTCATAGATTTTTCAAACATTTCCTTTGTTGTTACTAATGACATATATATCACTCCTTTTCATTTATTACCCACATTTTATTTCTATTTTTAAAATTTGTCAATATACTTTCTAATAAATCAGTAGATATATTCATATTTGAAAGCAAAGACCCATAGGAAGACCCCAGCTATGTTTTTGCTGAAAATATGAATATATCTACTGATTTTAGAATAGTATATTATATTTAAATGCAAAGACCCATAGGAAGACCCCAGCTATGTTTTTGCTGAAAATATGAATATATCTACTTATTTTAGATTACTATATAGCAAAATTTAATTATTCTCCACATTCGTAGCTTCCACACATTGATTCATCTGCTTTTCTTGTTCCACAATCTTGTTTTGGCATCACATCTATTGCTTGTAATGTACATCTTTTATTTTCTTCATCTTGATAAACACAACTTTCAACTGTACAATTTATTTTTTGATTTTTATCCATAATTATCCTCCTTTTTACAAAAAATCTTATATTTATTATAACCTCACTGTTTTATTTTATTCTAAGTATATTTTTTGGCATTTTTCATATACTACTTATTAAAGGAGTTCAATTATGTCTGCAAAAGTAATATTATTTAGTTACAAATATGGAGAAATTAATAATTTTTTAAGTAAATTTTACACGACAAATGTCGGTGTAGAAGATTCTTTGTCTTGGCAAAAAAACTTTAAAAATCCAGTGGAAATGTCTGAAATGATTGCTGCTTTTATAGATAATATTGATTCTTTTACAATTACAATGTGGATTTCTTTAGATGAAGATGTATTTATAAAAATAACACCCTCTAATGCAGAGAGTGTTATAAAATATTTATTTGAAAGATATCCTTATTAATTTTATTTCTCTATGATAATTGTAACAGGTCCATCATTTAATAATTCCACTTTCATATCCGCTCCAAAAATTCCTTTTTGAACTTCTATTCCATTGTTTTCACATTGCTTACAAAAATATTCATATAAAGGAATTGCTTCTTCTGGTCTTGCAGCTTCTATAAAACTTGGTCTATTTCCGTCATTACAATTTCCATATAAGGTAAATTGTGATACAATTAATAATTCTCCCTTTACATCTTTTAATGCTAAATTCATTTTATCATTTTCATCTGTAAATACTCTCAAATTACATAATTTTCTTACTAGGTAATCTGCTTGTTCTTTTGTATCACCTTGTTTTATTCCAATTAATACTAAAAAACCTTTGTCTATTTTTCCTACAATTTCTTTTTCTACTTCTACACTTGCATGTGCTACTCTTTGTATTACTAATTTCATTCTTCTCTCCTAGTTATCTAATTTTTGTTCAACAATTTCTTTTTCAGTTTGATTTTCTGGCTTTACTTCTGAATTTTCTAAATCTTCTATAATATCTTCTGTTACTTTGTTTTCTACATCTGGTTGTTTTTCTCCACATCTTGGACAATATGCTGCGTCTAAGTCAATTTCAGAATGACATTTTGGGCATTGTTTTCTTTCTTTTAATTCTAATATTGATTTTAAACATGTTTCAATTTCTGATGATAATACATCTATTTTTGTACATTCTTCTTCTAGCTCTTTTCGAATATCTATATTTTCTTCTCTTACATGTTTTTCATATACTTTTTTTCCTATTTCTTTATATAATTGTTTAATGTCTGACTTATTTTCATTAATTTTCATTTTTAATTTTGCTTCTTTGGCTATTTTACTAGTTTTTTCTGCTGTCGCATCATAAGTTTGACTAACTTTTTTCCCTATTTTATTGAAAAAATCCATTTTTATTCCTCCTATCTCCTTTATTTATTATTATGCTTTTTTACAAAATTATGTATCATTTTTTGTTTTTTTAATTCAAAGGACTTTAGGATTATGTATTTTTAGTTTTCATCTTTTTTAGCTCTATTCATTAACATGGTTACAGCTTCTTTTGGTTTCAAATTTCTATATAAAATTCCATAAACCGCTTCTACGATTGGCATTTCTATATGATGTATTTTTCCTAATTCATGTGCTACTTCTATATTATCTATACTTTCTATAACCATTCCTACTTCTTTTTTCGTTTCTTCTAAAGATTTTCCTTGTCCAATCAATTTTCCAGCTCTTCTATTTCTACTATGTTCACTTAAACATGTGACAATTAAATCTCCTAGTCCACTCAATCCATACAATGTATCTTTTTGTCCACCAAGTGCAACGCCTAGTCTTGACAATTCTGCCAATCCTCTTGTTATTAAAGCTGCAAAAGTGTTATCTCCTAAGCCAATTCCTGCCGCAACACCTGCACAAAATGCAATGATATTTTTTAACGCTCCGCCTAATTCTACTCCTTTAACATCTTTTGATGTGTAAATTCTCATTTTATCACACATAAATGTATCTTGTACTAATTTTAGTACATCATCATGCTTTGATGCTACTACTAGTACTGTTGGAATAGCAATAGAAACTTCTTCTGCATGACTTGGTCCTGAAAGAACTGCTATTTTGGCATGTGGAATTTCTTCTTGTATAACTTCATCTAAAGTATACATCGTTTCTTTTTCAAATCCCTTAGAACATATGACAATTGGCTGATTTTTTATATATTTTTTATATTCTCTAACTGTTTCTCTTGTAAATTTAGAAGGTGTTACATGGATGACAAAATCTGAACCATCTATAGCTTCTTTGTATGATGTTGTTGCCAATACATTTTGGGGAATTACGGCCTCTGGTAAAAACTTGCATTTTTTTTCATTATTTATTAAATCTTTTTCCTCTTCTGAATGCGACCACATTTGGATTTTATTTCCTAGTTTTGCCAAATGAATTGCTAATGCAACTCCCCAACTTCCACTTCCTATGATGGATATGATTTTCATTAATAATTCCTCCTCTTATTTAGATAAATTAAAAATATTACCAATATAGCAATAATAAAGATTTGTCACCATTCTAAATGAAATCTAATTTTATTTGAATATATTCAATTTTATTCTCAATATAAGTATCTTCTAAAACATTATTAACATTTACAACTATACTTGGTATTGTATTATATATTAATGTATTTGCTCCATCATATTCAATATCCAATCCATCATGATTTATTGCATACATTATATAGTTCCTTGGCAACAAAATATAAAGCTCATAATCTTCATCTGCATTTGTTACTTTCAACCTTAATCTTCCTACTTCTGCAGAATCGGCAAAAACTGGTGTTATAATGAATAATATCATTATTAAAGTTAACATCGTTATACATAGTAACTTTCTCATTTGTTTCTCCTATTTCTTGAAACTTAATTTATTTTCAGTTCCATTTAAAATTCTTTTTATATTACTTCTATGATTAAATATAACTATTACTGCCAATATAATACTATAAACTAAGTAACTACTACCTTCTGTTACTGTAAAATTGGTATTCATAAATAAAACTAATACAGGAAATAAAATGGCTGCTCCTACAGATCCCATAGATACAATTCTTGTTAATATCATTAATACAAGTGCAAATACTAAGCATATTAATCCAATTTTCCAATTTGTTGTTAATACGACTCCTAGTGATGTTGCAACACCTTTTCCTCCTTTAAATCCAAAAAATATAGGAAAGGTATGTCCTATTACTACGAATATACCTGCTATTTGTACAAGCAATGCTTTATCTGCATTTTTTGCTATTGCTCCTACCAATATGGCAAATAATACTGCAACGACTCCTTTTAATGCATCTCCTATTAGTGTAAGTATTGCTGCTTGTTTTCCTACTGAACGCAACATATTGGTTGCTCCTGCATTTCCACTTCCTTTTTCTCTTACATCAAATCCTGCCATTTTTTTGCTAATGATTACTGAAAAACTTATGCTACCTAATAGATATGCTACTAATCCTACTATGATATATGCTGTCATTTTCATCATTCCTTTCTTTTTATTTTTATATAAATTTTTTATACATCTTTTTCTAATTTCTCTCTTACAATGATTCTTACAGGTGTTCCTTCCAATCCAAATTCTTTTCTTATTTGATTTACTAAATATCTTTCATATGAAAAATGAAATAATTCTTTATTATTTACAAAAATCACAAATGTTGGTGGTTTTGTACTTGCTTGTGTACCATAAAATATTTTTAATCGTTTTCCTTTATCTGTTGGTGGTTGTACAATAGCTATTGCCTCATTGATTACTTGATTTAACACAGATGTAGAAATTCGCATTGCATTTTGTTCTGCAACTTTATTAATCATTGAAAATAATTTTTCTACTCTTTGACCTGTTTTTGCAGATATAAAAATCACCGGTGCATAAGACAAATAAGATAATTTATGATAGATTTCTTTTTTATAATTTTCTAATGTTCCTGTTTCTTTTTCATATTCATCCCATTTATTGACAACAATGATAATTCCTTTTCCAGCTTCATGGGCTTCTCCTGCTATTTTTGCATCTTGTTCTGTTACACCATCATTTGCATCTATCATCATTAAACATACATCTGCTCTTTCAATTGCTAGTAATGTTCTCATAATACTAAATTTTTCGATGGATTCGGTTACTTTACTCTTTCTTCTAATTCCTGCTGTATCAATTAATACATATTTTCCATATTCATTTTCATATTCTGTATCAATTGCATCTCTAGTAGTTCCTGCAATTGAACTTACAATTGTTCTATTTTGTCCTAATATTTTATTGATTAAAGATGATTTTCCTACATTTGGTTTTCCTATAACAGCAACTTTTATTCTATCATCTTCATCTTCACTTGCATCTTTTTCTGGAAAGTTTTCATATATGGCATCTAATACATCACCAATTCCTAATGCATTTGCAGCAGAAACAGGATAAGGCTCTCCGATTCCTAAATTATAAAATTCAAAAATTTCATTTCTATCTTTACTCATATTATCCGCTTTATTACAAACTAATACAACTGGTTTTTTTGATTTTTTTAATAGTAATGCGATTTCTTCATCTGCAGCAGTTACTCCTTGCTTTATATCTGTTAAAAATACGATAACATCTGCTATATCTATTGCAATTTTTGCCTGTTCTCTCATTTGTGATATTATGATATCTTCAGATTCTGGTTCTATACCTGCTGTATCGATTACTGTAAAATTTCTTCCTCTCCAGTTTGTTTCCGCATAAACTCTATCCCTTGTTACTCCTGGCGTATCTTCTACAATGGATATTCTACTTCCAACGATATAATTAAAAAATGTTGATTTTCCTACATTTGGTTTTCCAATAATCGCAACTGTTGGTTTTGACATTCTTTTTTCTCCTTTTTTACTTGTATATTTTTTCTAATACCTATATTTTACACAAATTTTATCACTTTTATTTTACTATTTTAAACGAAAAATAGCAAGTATTTTTCAGTATTTGAGGATAAAAAAATTAGCATACTTATTGTATGCTAATTTTTATCATTTATTATACTCTTACAATTCCACCAATTACTTTTTTCTCACATTTTGTATCAACAAATGTTTGAGCTCCACCTGATAATACTAAAACATCTCCTGCTTCTAGTATTCCATCAGATTTTAATGATTCTATTCCTTTTTCAAGTGTTGCTTCTGGAGTAGCTTCTCCTTCAACTAATACTGGCATAACATTCCATGCAACTGATAATTGATTAAATGTTTTTCTATCATCTGTGATAGCTATAATAGGACATCCTGCTCCCATTCCAGCTAATTTTTTTACAGAATTTCCTGTATGTGTATAGGTTGCTATTGCATTTGCATCAATGTGTTCTGCCATTGAACATGTTGTATAGGCAATATTTTTTTCCATATCTTCTGATTTTTCAGCATATGATCCTTTTTTAATAAATCTCTTCCAGTAATTTACTGAACCTTCTATAGAATTTGAGATTTTAACCATTGTTTCAACACATTCTACTGGATATTTACCCATAGCACATTCTCCAGATAGCATGATACAACTTGTTCTATCATATACAGCATTTGCAACATCACTTACTTCTGCTCTTGTTGGGCGTGGATTTGATATCATTGATTCTAACATTTGTGTTGCTGTAATAACTGGTTTTCCAACAGCATTACATCTTTTTATAAAATGTTTTTGTACTACTGGAACTTGTTCCATTGGTATTTCTACTCCCATATCTCCACGAGCTACCATGATTCCATCAGATGCTGCTAAAATTTCTTCAAAATTATCTATACCTTCTTGGCTTTCTATTTTAGATATGATTTGTATTTTTTCTCCACCATTATCTTTTAGTAATTTTCTGATTTCTTCAACATCAGATTTTCTTCTAACAAATGATGCTGCTATGAAATCAAAACCTGCTTTTATTCCTTTTGTGATATCATCTATATCTTTTTGTGATAATGCAGGTAAATTCAATTTTAATCCTGGAACATTAACTGTTTTTCTACTTCCAAGTCTTCCTGTATTTAATGCTTCACAAATAATATCTTTATCTTTTATTTCTAATACTTTAAATTCAATTGCTCCATCATCAACTAGTATTCTAGCTCCTGGTACAACATCTTGATATAAATTTTTGTATCCAATTGACGTTTTTGTATTATTTCCTATGATATCCTCATGAATAAATGTAAACTTTTGACCTTCTTCTATAACAACCTTTTCATCACCAGATTCTAATACACCTGTTCTTATTTCAGGTCCTTTTGTATCTAACATTAGTCCGATAGGTTTATTTAGTTTTTCTCTTACACGTTTAATTGTTTCTATTTTTTCTGCATTTTCTTCATATCCTCCATGTGAAAAATTGATTCTAGCTACATTTAAACCTGCTTTTACTAAATTTGTAAACATTTCTTCACTTTCACTTGCTGGTCCTATTGTTCCTACTATATTGGTTCTTCTTATTTTTTTCATTTTATTCTTCCTCCCTTAATTTATACCTTTTATAAATATTATACCAATTTTTTTCTAAATAATACCATTGATTTATTTAGACACTGCAAAAAACGCCTATTGGCGTTTAATTGCTAACTATTTTGCTTCTTTTTTTGCAACTATTTCTTTTCCATCATAATATCCACAATTTGAGCAAACTCTGTGTTGCATAACTGGTTCATGACAATGTGGGCAAGTAGCAAAATTTGGTTTTTCTACTTTCCATGTTGATCTTTTAGAATGTGTTCTAGCTTTTGACCATCTTCTTTTTGGTTGTGCCATCTTAATCCCTCCTTGCATCAGATATATGTATATATCTATTCATAATTTTTCCATATTTTTAGTCACTATAAGATTATACTAGCATTTTCGGATTTTGTCAACATTTTTCGTAGAATTTATAATACTTTTTCACCATTAATTTTTATTTCATAAATATATAAATCTATATAATATCCTGCACTTGGTGCACTTGATCTATGTAATGTAAATGTACAAGTATCTTTAGCTTCTTCAACTGTCTTAGAGAAAGTTAGTATTTCTCCATCATAACTTGGATTCAATCCTGATGAACCTCCCCATGTTGGATAAGTTGGTGTATCATCTACAATTAAATCCAAATAGTAATGATTATCACTTCTATGGAACATATAGGTTATTTCAATTTCATCTCCTACTTCTATAGGCTTATTGTAGATTAAGTTTGATTTTACACTTTTTGTAGCAGAATCACTAATATTTAATTCGGTAGGATTACTTGAGCTAGCTGGTCTTCTAATGGTTCCTGATGCTTCATCATGATTAAAGCTCAATGTCCAAAGTGCTTTAGTTGATGGGGTTATTGTTTTTGTAGTCATATTTCCTGCTTTATCCACTACTTCCACTTTTATTGTATATTGTGTTGTATCTGTTAATCCACTAAAAGTATAATTATTTGTCATACTTGTTTTTTTTAAGGCATTATTTAAATAATACTTATATGTTTTAGATGTTGCTAAGCCACTTTGTGCATCACTTGCTGAAACTTGTACTTTTATACTATCTAATGTAATTGTACTTGTGCTTACACTTACTGTTGGTGCTGTTTTATCTTTTATCGTTACACTTGCATACTCTCCATAATTATTTCCATCAGTTAATCTTGCATATACGGTATCATTATGTGACAAGTTTGATACTTTTCCTCCATTAGAAATCGTCGTCCAACTTCCACTTATACTATTTACTTGATACTGTATTGTATAACTTGTATTTGTAC
>CALXUT010000015.1 GCA_944391755.1 uncultured Clostridia bacterium | reverse complement strand
GAGATAATAAAAGGAGAAAAAAGATGAACAAAAACTATTACAAAATACTCGAAGTAGACCAAAAAGCTTCAAATGAAATCATAGAAAAAGCATATAAAACATTAGTAAAAAAATATCATCCAGATTTACAAAATCCAGAAAAACAAAAAGAATATGAAGAAAAAATGAAATTAATCAATGAGGCATATTCTGTATTATCAGATGATTATCAAAGAGCTACATATGATGAACAACTACAAAATGAAACAATATCAAAACAAGAATATCAAAAAATATTAGAAGAAAACCGAAACTTAAAGCAAGAATTAATGAACTTAGAGCAAGACCGAACAAATACAAGGAATCATGCAAATGAACAATACCAACAGCAATATCAGCAGAGATATCAACAACAATACCAAGAACAAATAAATCGAGCAGTCAATCAAGCATATCAAGATGCATATGTACAAGATATGAAAAATAGAGGATATAAAATAAAATATAAACCGACGCTCAAACAATATAAAAATCTAATAATCGCGATTATATGTGTAATAGGTATATTTATTTTACTATTTCAAATTCCACCTATAAAAAGATTTTTTATCAATATATATGAAGAAAATATCATCATAAAATCAATAGTGGATATATTTATCAATACATTCACGACAAAATTTTAATGAATAATCATCCTAAATCTTAATAAAATAATAAGAGGAGGGATTAAAAATGATAAAACAAAAAGAATTACCATATCCATTAGATGCATTAGAACCATATTATAATAGAGAAACATTAGATATTCATTACAATATTTTATATAAAGGGTATATAGATAATACCAATAAAACAGAAGAAAAATTAGCAAAAGCTAGGGAAACGAATCATTTCGAAAATATAAAATGTTTAGAAAAAGATTTAAGCTTTTTTGGTTCAGGAGTTATTTTGCATGAACTATTTTTCTATAATATGGGACCTGCAATACCAACAAGTCCTGATAATGAGTTGATGGAACAAATTCAAAAAGATTTTGGAAGTTATGATAGCTTTAAGCAACAATTTACAGAAAGCAGTAAAGTTGTAGAAGCATCTGGATGGAATTTATTAGTATGGGTACCAGATTTTCATAAACTAGAAATTTTACAATGTGAAAAACATCAGAATTTAACACTTTGGGGGTGTATACCGTTATTAGTTTTAGACATGTGGGAACATTCCTATTTCTTACAATATAAAACCAAAAGACCAGAGTATATAAATGCTTTTTGGAATATTGTCAATTGGAATGAAGTAAATAAGAGATATAAACAAATTAAGAAATAAGCAGAAGAAGCTTATTTCTTTTTTAATCTATCAAATTTACTTTGAATGCGATCACTTACAGATTTTGTTTTATCAGCATCCAATAAAAGTTCACCATTTAAGAAAGTTAAAATGTCACCTTCTTTTGCATTGTTAGGTATTTTGTCCATTGAAATGGTATGCATTCTTCCTGAAGAACGATTCTCTAACACGACAGAACTTTGTTCAAATCTATCAATTGTAAAAGAATCACCATTTTTAAAAGTTGATAATGTATTTTCTAAAAATGCATTTAAATCTGAAGCGAAATTGTTTAAATTTGTATCATCTTTTTTATTAAAATGATTTAAAAAATCTAAATTCATACAAACCTCCATTTAGATGTCCAATTTAGATTGTAATGGAATACTAATATTATAATATGTAAACAAAGAAATTTCAATATAAATATAGAAAAACACGAAAAAATGTGATATAGTAACATAGGATAAGGTGATAAAACGATGAAAAGAGATATAGCAGTAGTCATAAGCAATAGTAATAAAAAAGTAACTCCCATTGAATCTATAAATGGGATAAAAGAAGCAGGTTTTAAGAATGTATTTATTCAGTGGTATAATAGAGATTGGGAATATACACAACAAGAACAATTAGATTATGCAAAATCCCAAGGTTTAAATGTCATTTTTGCACACCTAGGGTATCAAAACATAAATAATATATGGTTAGATGATGAAAGTGGAGATTTATTAGTTGAGAACTATAAAAAAGATTTAGAAATGTGTGCTAAAAATAACATACCTATGGTGATTATGCACTTAACTTCGAAAAATGAAGCGCCAATGTATAATGAAAATGGTTTACAAAGAATTCAAGAAATCGTAGATTTTGCAAAAAAATTAAATATAAAAGTAGCATTTGAGAATACAAAAATAAAAGGTTATTTAGAATATGTGATGCAAAACATTAAAAATGATAATGTAGGAATTTGTTATGATGCAGGGCATTGTCATGCACATTTTAATGATGAATTTAATTATGATTTATTTAAAAATAAGATTTTTGCAGTACATTTACATGATAATGATAAATCATCAGATCAACATTTAATTCCATTTGATGGGACCATAGATTGGGAACATGTTATTTCAAAATTAAAAGAATGTAATTATAAGGGACCTGTGACATTAGAAATATCATACAGAAATGATTATTTAAAAACACAAGTAGAAGATTTTTACAAAAAGGGATATGAAACTGCGGAACATCTAAATAAGATGTTTGAAGGATAGAATGGAGATTATATATGAAAGCTTTAATTACTGGAGCTTCCTCTGGCATAGGAAGAGATATTGCTAGAAATTTAAGTGAAAAAGGATATGATTTAGTACTTGTTGCAAGAGATTTGAAAAAATTAGAAGATTTAAAGTCAGAATTAAAAACAAATATAGAAATCGAAAGTATGGATGTATCCATTACAGAAAATTGTAAAATTTTACATGAAAAACATAAAGATATAGATATACTTGTCAATAATGCTGGATTCGGAGATTGTGGCTATTTTACCAAAACAAATCTGGATAAAGAATTATCTATGATAAATACCAATATAGTAGCATATCATATTTTGACAAAATTATATTTACAAGATATGAAACAAAAAGACAGTGGTAAGATTTTAAATGTTGCATCTATTGCAGGATTTATGCCAGGGCCACTTATGGCAACATATTATGCCACAAAAGCATATGTCGTAAGGCTTTCTGAAGCCATAAGGGAAGAATTAAGAAAAGAAAACGCAAAAGTACAAATTAGTATATTATGTCCTGGACCAGTGGATACAAATTTTAACAAAGTAGCAGATGTACAATTTGCATTAAAAGGATTAAGTAGTGAATATGTTGCTAACTATGCAGTTGATAAATTATTGAAAGGGAAATTTTATATTGTACCAGGATGGAAAATAAAACTTGCAAAATTGGGAGCAAAAATGGCACCAAATAATTTGGTTGCAAAAGTATCTTATAAAATGCAAAGAAGAAAAATACAATAGAAAAATGGATACCTATATATAAAATGAATGGATAACTTGCTATTTTCCACAATTTCTGCTAGAATAATGAAAGATAGGGAGTGGAAAAATGCAAGAAAAAGAAATGGAACAAGAAAATTTTTCTAAATTTCATATGCCTAGATGGAACGAGTTACCAGATATTGATTTATATTTAGATCAGGTAGTAAATTATCTAGAAAGATATTTAGCAAATTATTCTGTGAATAAAGAAGATAAAATCATTACAAAAACGATGATAAATAACTATGTAAAACAAGGGATTATGCCAGCACCTGAAAAAAAGAAATATAATAGGTCACATATAGCATATTTATTGGTAATTTGTATATTAAAACAGGTATATAGTATTAATGATATAGGAAAACTAATTTCATTGACAATAAAGTCATTTGAACTTAGTAAAGCATATAACAGATTTTGTGCCAATTTAGAAATATCGATAAAAAATGTATTTACTAGAAAAGAATTTCCAAATGTAGAAAAAATGACAGAAGAACAATATTTATTAAAAAATGTTGTGCAAGCATTTGCAGATAAATTATATGTGGAAATGAAATTTTTAAATAAAAATAATGATACTAATAGCTAAGAGGAAATATGTAGTTAATAGAATATGGAAAAATGTATATAATGTAAATGTCAATATTTGAGGTAAAAAATTAAAAAGTTTTTTGCCTCACTTTTTTGTTATTAGTAAAAATGCTATTTGTAACAACTTCGGCAAAGAAAAAATATAATATAAAAGAAATATTTTTTTGAAGGGGAGAAAAATGGAAGATAATATTATCATTGAAAATATAGAATATACAGAAGAACTATATAAGAAAAGTATGGAAGAAGTTGATTTTGTAGAAGATAACACACATGGAATAGGAGATGATGCTGATGGAAATCGTTAAAATGCTAGTACCTCAAAGCAAATATGCAATTAAATGCCCATATGAAATGACACCAGAATTTATCATCATTCATAATACAGCAAATGATGCTTCTGCCATGAATGAAATATCCTATATGATTGGAAATAATAATAAAGTTTCTTTTCATTGTGCGATAGATGATTATCGAATTGTTCAAGGCGTACCATTTAATAGAAACACATGGAATGCAACAGATGGTGGAAATGGAGAGGGAAATAGAAAAGGAATATCTTTAGAGATATGTTATTCTAAATCTGGTGGAGAAAGATTTAAGGAAGCGGAAAGACTTACAGCAGAATATACAGCTTATTTGTTAAAACAATATGGCTGGGGAATTGATAAAGTAAAAAAACATTCTGATTTTTATCCACAAAAAGGTTGTCCTCATAGAACTTTAGAACTTGGTTGGGATAGATTTTTAAATATGGTGAAATCTTATATGGAAGATAAACCAATAGATAATAATATAGAAAGTGGGAGTGATGAACCAGTGAGAACTTATCAAAATGGTAGTACTAGTGAAAATGTATATGCAGATACAAATTGTACAATAAAAATTGGTAGCTTAAATCCTAGAGAAACATGTGATTGTTTTGGTATTTTTAATGATAGAGCAATGGTGAGATATATTGTTACAGGTACAAGTAATTACAAAATTGGCTTTTGTAAATGGCTTGGTGGAGTGAAATAGAAAAATAAAAGATACCGTTCCTTTAAATATTGAAGAACGCCATTTCTTTTTGGACAATAAAAAGACTCTCAAATATATTTGGGAGTCTTGGTGTGCCTGGAGGGATTCGAACCCCCGATCTCAAAGTTCGTAGCCTTGCATTCTATCCAGCTAAACTACAGGCACATTATTTATAACAAATTATATTATACCTTGAAATTCCAAAATATTCAATAGAAAATCATAAAAAAACTTGCAAAAAAGTAAAAAATGTGCTATTATTATTAAGCAATTTAATTAACGAGGCGTAGCGCAGTTGGTAGCGCGCGTGGTTTGGGACCATGAGGTCGCAGGTTCGAACCCTGTCGCCTCGACCAGAAAAAGGAGCTTTTTGAAAGCTCCTTAAATTATTTCACAATTATAAAATTAAACACTGCACAATACTAAATACCAAAGAAAAAAGTGTCAGAACATTTTTCTTATTCAGCAAGTTTAGTCATCTACATCATTCTGAACTTTGTCATTTTTTATTTTTTGGCTTAAATTTTTTGCTAATTTTTTTAGTTCTTCATCAAAAGATGTAAAATATTTTTTCTCATTTTGATATTGCTTTTCCGTGAGATTTGAAATTTCATCGCAAACCTCAAGTATAAATTCTGAATTTTCTTTTTCATCTTGTTCGTAATCGTTATACTTATCCTTTTTCATAATAACTCGCTTTAACATTTTTATAACTCCCACAAAAATTATTTGTCCTAATTATATCATATGAAATTATTTTTGTTTACATTTAAAAGTTTATTTTAAATAATAATTACATTATAAATAAAATGTCCCAAAAAGTATTGCAATTAAAACAAAAATGTGCTATTATATATAAGCAGTTTCAATAACGAGGCGTAGCGCAGTTGGTAGCGCGCGTGGTTTGGGACCATGAGGTCGCAGGTTCGAACCCTGTCGCCTCGACCATAAACAGCTATTTCAATATATATGAAATAGCTGTTTTGCAATTTACTGTAAATGTTAAAATAAAACTGATAGAAAAATTCAAAATAAAATTGATAGAATTCTATCAGTTTTTTTGATGGGTTTTTTTAGTATAATTAATATATCTTTTCTTAAAATTAAAGAAATATAAATTAGAAGGAGTTGATAATTTATGAGGAAAGATATATTAAATTCCATAATTCAATTAGAGGAGGTGAAAGATTTGATTAATAAAAGTGAAATTGCTAGAAGATTTAACTGTTCAATTAATACTGTAAATAAGTATTTAAACATTCAAGAAAACAATAATGCTACTCGTAAGTACACTTCTAAATTAGATGACTTTAAAGGAATAATTATTGAGAAAACTGATGATTTTTCTGCTAATGGTAGAGCAATTTTTAATTTCATAAAAGATAAAGGATTTACAGGTTCTTA
>CALXUT010000014.1 GCA_944391755.1 uncultured Clostridia bacterium | reverse complement strand
ATCGGATTATTTTCCGAAACTTCTTGACACTAATAAAACGGGCGCGGAAAATAGGGACGGTCCTTATCGCGAACTCTGGGGACAGACCTTCCTGCGAACAAAAAGGTCTGTCCCCAGAGTTCGCGCTTAAGAAAAAATAAGCTAAGATACTTGAAAATTTATAAAAAAGGGATTATAATAGTGCTTATTAAAAAAGAAAATTAGGAAAATATTGATGAATGGGGAACTGATCAAACGAACATTTATATAGAAATAGAAAGGAGAAGTATGCCTCATATATCAAGAAATCAATCTAATTCAAAAATACAACATGTAATTGTTCAAGGAATTAACAGAGAGTATATTTTTGGTGATTCTAAAAATATAAATATGTATAAAGATCTTATTTATAGAAAATTATATAATAGTAATTTAACAATTTTAGCATATTGTATTATGAGTAATCATGCACATCTTCTAATTCATAGAGAGAAGATGGAGGATTTAAGTAAATTTATGCAAAAAATAAATACGGCTTATGCAATGTATTACAATAAGACGCAAGAAAGAGTGGGATTTGTATTTAGAAATAGATATTATTCGCAGGAAATTCTAAATCAAGCACAGTTATATACTTGTTTGAGATATATACATAATAATCCTGTTAAAGCTAAAATTTGTAAAGAAATGAAAGATTATCCATATTCGAGTTATAATGAATTTTTTAATAAAGATAGAAAATTGATAACGGACAAAAGTATAAAAATATTATTTGGAAGAGTTATATCTTTTGAAAAAATTTTTCATTCAATTCACAAAAGGCAGTCTATATATGATATGCAAGAGAAAGAAAATATTGATGAATTTATGAAGAAAGTGGAAATCTTTTATAATATGGATATTAAACAAATTAAAAATGATACTAGAAAATTAAAGATTGTTATAGAAGAAGTTAAAGAACGAACAAATGCATCTGTGGAAGAAATTATTAAATTTTTAGGCATTTCAAAGACTACTTTTTATAAATATTTAAAGCTTTAAAATAAGATTATAGAATAAGTAGATGTATGGGATAGATTTTTTTATTTTGGCGAACAGAAAGGTCTGTCCCCAAAGTTCGCGCAAAGGACCGTCCTTAAAGTTCGCCAAAACAAAAGGAGAATACAAATGGAGGAAAGATTTGAAAAAACGAAAAAAGTAGGAATACTTGGCATTATAGGAAATGTTTTTTTATTGGCAATAAAGGCAATTGTAGCATTTACAAGTAAAAGCCAAGCCATGATAGCAGATACTATAAATAGTGCGGGAGATATTTTTGCATCCTTAATGACTTTTATAGGAAATAAAATAGCAAGTGTCCCAAAAGATGATGATCATAATTTTGGACATGGAAAAGCGGAATACATATTTTCCTTATTTATAGCTGTTTCAATGATCTTAGTATCTATTAAAACAATAATTGATTCTATAATGACACTATTTACAGGAAGTGAAATCCTATTTTCTTGGTGGCTTGTAGGAGTTTGTATTGTTACAATAATTGTAAAAATTTCATTATTCTTTTATACGAGAGCCATGTACAAAAAATATAAAAATGTTTTATTAGAAGCTAGTATGGAGGATCATAGAAATGATTGCATTATAACTACATTTACACTAATTTCCATATTATTATCTTTAAAAGGAATTAATTGGTTTGACAGCATAGTTGGTATAGGAATATCAGCATGGATTTGTAAAACAGGAATAGGTATATTTATTGAAAGTTATAACATTTTAATGGATATATCTGTTGATGAAGAAACGAAAGATATCATTCTAGATTTGATTCATGGATATAAAGAGGTAAAAGCGGTGAATGGAATTTCTTCATCACCAGTTGGATATCAATATATTATCTTTTTAACAATTGCAGTAGACGGAAATATGACTACATTTGAGAGTCATGCTTTAGCAGATAGCTTAGAAAAAAATATAGCAAGCTTAGAAAATGTTTATAAAGCGATTGTACATGTAGAACCATTTTTTGAAGAGGAAGATAATAAAGAAAAGGAGAGTAAAACGAATATTAAGAAAGACAATTCACAACGCAAATGTAAATGAGAATAAAAAGTAAACAATAAAAAGATGTCATGCATTAAATTTAAAATTTAAGAAATGACATCTTTTTTGTAAATTTAAATAATTATTTTTTATCTGTAAAAATTTCTTTGGCAGCTCCTAGACTACTTAGAGCACCTGTTGCTTCAAAAGGTATAAATACTTTATTAGCATCACCTTTTGCAATTTCTTCTAGAGCTTCAAGAGATTTGATTTGAACAAGTTTTTCATCTGGATCTGCAGTTTTAATAGCATCATATACCATTGCAATTTCTCTAGCCTTAGCCTCTGCTACAGCTTTTATTGCTTGTGCTTCACCGGCAGCCCTTCTGATTCTAGCTTCTCTATCAGCATCTGCTTCTAATATAGCAGCAGCTTTTTTACCTTCTGCAATGGTAACAGCTGATTGTTTTTGAGCTTCAGCTTCAAGAATTAAAGCTCTTTTATTTCTTTCAGCATTCATTTGTTTTTCCATTGCATCTCTAATATCTGCTGGTGGAGTAATATCCTTAATTTCAACTCTATCAATTTTACATCCCCATCTATCAGTTGCTTCATCAAGAATCGTTCTTAATTCAGAATTAATTCCATCTCTAGAACTAAATGTTTGGTCTAAATCCATTTTACCAACAATATCACGAATTGTTGTAATTGCAAGATACTCAATACCTTTTTTTAAGCTTTGAATTTCATAAACCGCTTTTGCTGGGTCTGTTATTTGATAAAATACTACTGTATCTATTGTAATTGTAACATTATCTTTCGTAATAACGCCTTGAGGTGGAACATCCATTGTTTGTTGTTTTAAGCTAACAACACTTCTAACATGATCAAAGAACGGTATAATAAGTGTAAGTCCAGCATCAGCTATTTTATGGAACTTACCTAATCTTTCTATGATGTATACCTCAGATTGTCTAACAACTTTGATTGATTTAACTGCTATGACTATTATAATAACTAGTAATGCAATTAAAAAGTACATAAAATCCTCCTTCTTAGCAAGTTTTTCTTGCTAAATAAAATATTATAAAATATAAATAACTTAATAATTAATTTGTAGAACCTACATTTTCTTTTATTGGTTTTACAAAGGCTTTAACGCCATCAATACTTTCTATTTCAACTTCTGTACCTTTGGGAATATTTACTTGTTCATTTGTTTTTGCTGACCAAACTTCGCCTTCAATTTTAATTTGGCCTTTACCACTTGCCCAGTCAATTTCTTTTATAACAATTGCTTTTTTTCCTATAAGTGAATAGACATTTGTAGCTGTTTTATCTTTTTTTGCCAATTTATCCATTAATGGCTTTGTAGCAAATATAAGGATAGCAGATGAAATAACAAACACGGCCGTTTGAATAATAATACTTTCAGTAATGAAACTTACTAACATTGATATTAAACTAGCAATTGCTAACCAGAAAAATAAAAATCCTACTGTAAAGATTTCTATTATAATAAATACGCCTGATGCAATTAACCAAATTTGCCACATAAAAAATCACTCCTCATTAATAATATAATATACAACACAATTATATTATACTACAAATTTAAGAAAATTCAAAGAGATTTCTTAAAAATTATTGTAAAATTAGGAAAAAAATGATAAGATTAAAAAAATATGCAAAGGAGAAAATAAAATGAAGAGTAATAAAGGTATAACATTAATTGCATTAGCAATTACAATTATTGTATTAATTATATTAGCATCAGTAGGTACATATTCAGGAATAAGTGCATTGAGAGATTCTAAAGAAAGAGCACAAATATCAGAAATTGGAATGGTACAACAAGCTGTTGTTGAAAGTTATACCAAATATGAAATGGTAAAAGATATGAATGAAAATGCTGCTGAACAGTACCTTATAGGGCAACAAATGAATTATAGTGATGTGCAAGATATTATTAACGAGATAAACAGCAAAAGGGCTTCAACAGAAGAAATGGTAACCTTAAAGGTGACAACAGATTACGGTAATGTGGAAGGAAACTCAGAAAAGAAACCAGAATATTATTATTTATTAGGATTAGATGATTTAGAGAAAATAGGAATATCACAAGCTGAAGGAGATACTTACATTGTAAATTATTTAACAGGAGAAGTCATAAACAAAAACTTACAAGTAACAAGAAATGGAATACCTTTGTACATTTATGCAACAGAAGAAAAATAAGTATATAAAATGAAGGAGGTTAACCTTTGGAAATACAACAAATATTAGGAAAATCAAATATTTCAAAAGATAAGATCCAATATAATGTACCTATGAAAAATTACACAAGCTTTAAGATTGGTGGTCCAGCGGAGTGTCTTATAAAAGTGCAAACAATAGAAGAAGTACAAGAAATTTTACAAATAGTGCATCAAAATAACATTCCATTAACGATTATAGGAAATGGAAGTAATATTTTGGTAAGTGACAAAGGAATAAAGGGAATTGTTCTAAAAATAGATATTAAAAAATTGAAAATAGAAGAAAAAGAAGAAAATCAATTTTTCATTACAGTAGGAAGTGGCAACAAACTTGGAGAAATAGCACCAAAATTTTTACAAAAAGAAATACAAGGATTTGAATTTGCTGCAGGAATACCAGGGACGATAGGTGGAGCAATCAGAATGAATGCAGGGGCACATGGCTCAGAAATGAAAGATATTGTAAAAACCATTTCATATATAGATAAAAAGGATATGAAATTATACACAATAAGCAACAAGGAAGCAAACTTTCAATACAGAGACAGTATATTTTCAAATAATCAATACATCATTGTAGAAGCAACCATGCAATTAGGAAAAGGAAAAAAAGAAGAAATACAAAGTAAAATGCAAGAATATGCAAACTTTAGAAAAGAAAAACAACCAATTGAGTATCCAAGTGCAGGAAGTACATTCAAAAGAGGTTCAGATTTTATAACAGCAAAATTGATAGATGAATGTGGTTTAAAAGGATATCAAATGGGAGGGGCACAAGTTTCAGAAAAACATGCAGGTTTTATCATCAACAAAGGAGATGCTACTGCAGAAGATGTTATAAAATTAATGAAATATGTGAAAGAGCAAGTATATCATAAATTTGAAAAGAAAATAGAAGCAGAAATAGAAATTATAGGAGAATGGTAAAATGAAAGGAATATTACACTGGTTTAGATCAAGTTCAAAAATGAAAAGATGGATATTATTAGTTTTATTAGGGATTGTACTTACCTGTTATGGAATAGCAGAAATATTAGTAAATAAAGAGTTAAATTTTATTGAAATTGCTAGAATCATTGTTACATTTGTAGTGGGATTTACCTGTATTGTTTTAGGATTGGTAATGTTAAATAAAAGAAATATGGAGTTATTCATTGAGGCAACTGATGACAGGCTAAAACATAGAAAAAATGTAAATGTACAATCATTAATATTCAATAAAAAAATATATGATAAAGGACCTAATATTGTCGTAATTGGTGGTGGTGCAGGATTAAATACTGTACTTACTGGGATGAAAAGATATACCAATAATATAACGGCAATTGTAGCTGTTTCAGAGTATGGAAAAACACCAAATAGTTCAAGGACAGCACTAGGAACAACATTACCTTTTGAAGAAGTAAAAGATAGTATCGTAGCATTATCTGCAGATACAAAGGGAGAATTAGACAATTTATTAAATCATGAGATGGCTAATGAAAGATTAAAAGGTCTAAAATTTTCAGATATCTATTTTACAGCTATGAAAGAAATATATTGGAATGACACCGAATCCATAGAAAAAAGTAATGCCATTTTTAATATAGTTGGAAATGTGCTTCCAGTAACATCAGAAGAAATGACAATCTGTGCAGAGCTTGAAAATGGATATGTAGTAGAAGAAAAAGATAGAATACCAGAAGTAGTTAATGATAAAATGACAAAAATTAGTAGAGTATATCTAAAGCCATCAAATTGCAAACCAGCAGCAGGTGTACTAAAAGCAATCAAAGAAGCAGATAGTATCATCATAGGACCAGGAAGTTTATATACAAATGTAATTCCAAATTTATTAGTAAATGGTGTTGCAAAAGCGATAAAAGAAAGTAAAGCTATAAAAATATATGTAAATAATATCATGACAGAACCTGGACAAACAGATGATTATACAGTAGCAGACCATGTAAATGCCATTATTGAACATTGTGGAGAAGGTATTATTGATTATTGTATATATGATACAGGAGAAGTTATTCCTGAATATATAAAAATGTATAATAAAGAAGGTGCTGATTTAGTAGAACAAAAAATTAACGGACCAGCACTTAGAAAAATTAAATTTATTAAAAAGAACATATCTACAATTATAGACGGAAAAATAAGACATGATCCTTACCTTGTTGCAGAATCAGCAATAACATTAATCTGTAATGATTATAAATTCCAAGATAAAGAAAATGATCCTGAATATGTCATGTTAAATGCAAAATTAAAATCAGATAAGAGAATCAATAAATTAAAGAAAGACAAAGCAAAAATTGATAAAAAAGCAAAAAAGAAAGGGATAGATCCTAAAGCAAAAGCTACAAAAACAAAGAAACAAAGTAAGTTTAGTAGTAAATATAGTGAAAGAATTAAATCTATAAAAGAATCAGATGAAAAATATAAGAAAAAACAAGCAGAAAGAAAATAAAAAACTTGAGAGGAGTAAAGTATGAAATTTGCAAAAGATGATTTAAAAATTGAAGAAGCACTAGGAAAAGAATGGATAATCACAAATGGAATTGGAGGATATGCTTCATCTACAATTATTGGAGCCAATACAAGAAAATACCATGGATTATTAGTTGCTCCTTTAATTCCACCTGCAAGAAGAACACTTATTTTATCTAAGATAGACGAAAGTTTAGAATTAGATGGTAGAAAATATGAGTTGTTCACAAATATAGGCAAAAATTATATTTCTCAAGGTTTTAAATATCAACAAAGTTTTGTAAAAGAATACATGCCAATATTTGCATATAAAGTTGAAGATACAGAGATAACAAAAGTAGTATGTATGGAACATCAAAAAAATACAGTAGGAGTGTATTATAAAGTAAAAAATGGAAAGAATAGAGCAAAATTTATATTAGCACCAATCATGAATTTTAGAGATGTTCATGGAATCAATAAAAATCATTATTTCAAATTAGAACAAAAAATAAACGGAAAAAAATACGAAATAAGAATAGATGAAGGAAGCCCTATATATATGAACATTTCAGAAGGAAACTATATAGAACATCATAATGATACCTTTTTCAATATGTTTTATATAGAAGAAGAAAAAAGAGGATTTGAACCAGAAGAAAATCATACAGTTCCAGGAAGATTTGAAATAGAAATAGAGCCAGGAGAAGAAAAAGAAATTTCATTTATTTGTTCACTAGAAGAAAATATAGAAGAATTAGATGCCAGAGCAATCATAACGAAAGAAATTATTAGATTAAGTGAAGGATTTAATCAATCCCTTTTAATTGATAATAGAAAAGAACATAAATCAGAAGAAGAAAAACAAAGAGATAGTTTAATAAAACAGTTTTTAATTGCAGGAGATAACTTTATTATTAAAAGACCATTATTTAATACATATTCACTTATAGCGGGCTATCCTTGGTTTTTAGATTGGATGAGAGATACCTTAATTGCATTTGAAGGAATTGTATTAATTCCTAAAAAATTTGATATAGCAAAAAAAATCTTAAGAACATGTGTCAGAGATATGAAGTTTGGATTAATACCAAATGCATATAGTGAAGCAGACAATAGACCACTATACAATAGTGTTGATGCATCATTATTATTATTTGAACAAGTAAAAAAATATTTACAGTATACAGATGATTACAAATTTATAATGGAAGAGATATATCCTAAATTAGAAAGTGTAATCATTAATTATAGTGAAGGAATTGACTTAGATGATAATAATATTTACTTAGATGCTGATGGATTAATTGTATCAGGAACAGAGCAGACGCAAAATACATGGATGGATGCAAAATATGCAGGAATTGCAGTAACACCAAGAAATGGAAAAGTCGTTGAGATAAATGCCTTATGGTATAATGCATTAAAAATAATAGCAGAATTGGCAAATAAAAATAAAGAAAAAGAGAAAGAAAAGGAATATGAAAAATTAGCTATAAAATGCAAAGGGGCATTTGAAAGCAAGTTTTATAATAAAAAGAGAAAATGTTTATATGATGTATTAGGAGATAACAAAATAAGACCAAATCAATTATTTGCTTTAAGTTTGACATATCCCGTATTAGATCCAAATTCTACAGAAGCAAAAGAAATGTTTGAAACCGTAACCAAAAAACTTTTAAATAATTATGGATTAAAAACTCTAGCAAAAGGGGAACAAAACTATGTTGAAGTATATGAAGGTGATGGTTTTAGAAGAGATTTTAGTTATCATCAAGGAATTACTTGGACATGGCTTTTGGGATTATATTATAATGCACTAAAAAAATTAGCATCCATGAGTAAAAACAAAACAGATAAAAATAAATATGAAGAAAGATTAAAAGAATTTATTCAAAATGTAACAAAAACCTTTTCAAAAGAAATGAGTGAAAGAGGTTGTATAGGAAGCATTGCCGAAATATATGATTCAAGAAGACCATATTTACCTAAAGGAGCTGTTGCACAAGCGTGGAGCGTTGCAGAGGTGTTTAGAATTATTTTAGAAAAATAAGAGGGATGGATTTTTGCGCGAACTTTGGGGACAGTCCTTTTTGTTCGCGTAAAGGACCGTCCCCAAAGTTCGCGCAAAATTCAAAAGGAGAGAAAAGATGCTAAAAATCGAAGAACTAGAAAAAATTAATCAATTTAAAGGAATCTATTTATTTTATGGAAATGAAACATTTTTGCTAGAGCAACAATTAAAAAGAATCAAAAAAGCTTTTGGAGAATTGGTAAAAGGAATAAACTATATTTTAATTGATGAAAACAATATACAAGAATTAATTTCAGATATGGAAACACCTGCTTTTGGATATGAAAAAAAGTTGATATTAGCAAGAAATACAGGTTTGTTTAAAAGAGAAGCAAAAGGAAGAAGTGGAGGGATTAGCAAAGAAGTAAAAGATAGAATTAATGAATACTTTAAAGAAAATATAGAACTGATAAATTCAGCGGTTATATTAATATTTGTTGAACCTGAAGCAGAAAAAAATGCTGTATATAATACAATTGATAAAATAGGAATCATCTGCAATTTTGAAGAACAAAAACCATTTCAAATCATAAAAAGGTTAAAAAACATATGTAATGGTTATAAAGTCCAAGTGGAAGAAAATACACTGCAATATTTCATTGAGTGTTGTGGAACCAATATGCAAGATTTAATTAATGAAATAAGAAAACTAATTGAATATGCTGGAGAGAATGGAACCATACAAAAAATAGATATAGATAAATTATGCACTAAGAAAATAGAAAGTATTATATTTGATTTAACAGATAATATAGGTCAGAAAAAGATAAAAGAAGCAATGGAGGTATTATATAATTTAATTGCTTCAAAAGAACCCATACAAAAAATTCTAATAACATTGTATAATCATTTAAAAAAACTATATTTTGTAAAATTAGCAATGAATTATAATAAAGACATAGCACAAACTTTAAATTTAAAACCAAATCAGATGTTTTTAATCAATAAATATAAAATACAAGCGAAAAGCTTTAAAACATCTGAATTAAGAACAATACTCCAACAATTACAAGATTTAGACTATAAATATAAAATTGGATTGATTGATTTAAATATAGGATTAGAGACAATACTTTGCACATATTGTTCATAAAATAAAGGAAAATTATTGACAAAAAAATGAAATTAGTAGATAATATGTAGAGTTACGAAAAGAAAAAATATAGAAAGAAACTTAGGAGGAAATAATATGTATTTATTCAATAGAATAACAGTAAATCCACAATTACCTAAAAGAATAGGAAGAATAACAGAAATCGCAAACAACTTATGGTGGTCTTGGAATACAGAATTTTTGAGATTATTTAAAAAAATAGATCCAGATTTATGGGAAAGATGCAACAAAAATCCTGTAAAATTTTTAAAAGCAGTTGACCAATCTAAAATAGAAGATGCAGCAAAGGACTTACAATTTGTAAGAGATTATGACAAAATTGTTGAAGATTTTGATGGATATATGACTAGCAAAAATACATGGTTTGCACAAAAATATCCAGACAATAGAAATGATTTAATTGCCTATTTTTCTGCTGAATACGGACTAGATCAAACAATTGCTATCTATTCAGGTGGACTTGGAATTTTATCAGGAGACCATTTAAAATCAGCAAGTGACTTAGGAATTCCATTAGTAGCTGTAGGATTATTATATAAAAATGGATATTTTAATCAAGTGATAGATAGATATGGAATGCAAAGACCGGAATATAGAGATTTAAATTTATATGATTTACCAATAAATCCTGTAAAAGATATTGATGGAAATGATTTAATGTTATACATAAAATTTCCAAAGAGAAGAATATATCTAAAAGTATGGGAAATTAATGTAGGTAGAGTAAAACTATATTTAATGGATTCAGATATAGATGTTAATAATGAAGAAGATAGAGATACAACCGCCAGATTATATGGTGGAGACCAAGAAATGAGAATCAGACAAGAGATTATATTGGGAATGGGAGGAGTTAGTCTATTAAGAAGATTAGGTTTAAGACCAACTGTTTACCATATGAATGAAGGACATTCTGCATTTTTAAATTTAGAATTAATAAAAAATACAATAAAAGAACAACAAGTTTCTTTTGAAGTTGCAAGAGATATCGCATCTTCAAAAACAGTGTTTACAACACATACACCTGTTCCAGCGGGAAATGATATATTTCCAATCAGTTTAGTTGAAAAATATTTCAAAGATTTTTGGCCAAGACTTGGTTTAACAAGAGAAGAATTTTTAAAATTAGGAATGAAACCAACGGAAGGACTAGAATCAGGTTTCAATATGGGAATATTGGCATTAAAAATAGCAGGAAAGAAAAATGGTGTAAGTAAATTACATGGTGAAGTATCAAGAGAGCTATTTTCAGATGTATGGCCACATATTGCACCAAGTGAATCACCTATTACCTATGTAACAAATGGAATCCATACATGTACATGGTTAGCACCAAAATTAAAAGATTTATATAATAAATATTTAATCCCATATTGGCAAGATAATATTCATGAAGACGAAGTATGGGAGAAGATAAAAACAATTCCAGATGAAAAATTATGGAAAATTCATATTGAAAGAAAAGTAAAGATGCTAGCATTAGTTAAAGAAAATGTAACACGAAGATTGAGGAGAGAAGGGGTAAGTTATGAAGAAATCAATGAGATTGTATCAAAACTAGACCCAGAAGCTTTAACAATAGGATTTGCTAGAAGATTTGCTACTTATAAAAGAGCGACACTAATCTTTAAAGATTTAGAAAGAATCACACAAATCTTAAATGATGAAAATAGACCAGTACAACTAATATTTGCAGGAAAAGCACATCCTGCAGACAAAGAAGGACAAGATTTAATAAAATACATACATGAAATATCTATGAAACCACAATTTAAAGGAAAAATCTTTTTATTAGAAAATTATAACATTGAAATATCAAGATACATGGTAAGTGGTGTAGATGTTTGGTTAAATAATCCTAGAAGACCAATGGAAGCATCAGGAACAAGTGGCCAAAAAGCATCAGTAAATGGAGTTATCAACTTTAGTGTACTTGATGGTTGGTGGGCTGAAGGATATAATCAAAAAAATGGATGGACAATTGGAACAAATGCAGAATATCCATCATATGAGGAACAAGATAAAGCTGATAGTGAAAGTATGTATTATACATTAGAGAATAAAATAATTCCAACATATTATGATAAAGATAGAAATGGCATATCTAAGACATGGATGGAACTTATGAAAAATTCTATAATGTCTACAGGAGGAAAATATAGTACAGCAAGAATGCTTGTAGATTATACAAAGCAACTATATATACCATTATGCAATTTAACTAAAAAGTATTATAATAATTTAGACCAAGTTACAGAATATAACAGTTGGAAACAAAATATGTATGCAAGTTGGAAAGATATACAAATCGAACAACTAGAAGATAATGCCGATAATATTACAGTTGATGCAGGTGCACAAATAGAAGTAAGATGTATAGTAACACTTCCAAACATAGATGTAAATCATATAAGAGCAGAAGTGTATTATGGAAAATTCTTAGAAGATGGAACCGTTCAAAATGTAAAAATTATTCCAATGAAAGTGGAAAGTGTTGAAGAAGATAGCAAAAAATACCATTTTGTTGCTAAAATAGATTTAAATTCAGGTGGAAATTATGGATATACATTCAGAGTTATGCCACAACATGAAATGCTTTTAGATAGTGAAAATCTTGATTTAGTAAAATGGGTTGAAAAATAGAAAAAATGAGAGAAAAATAGTGAATTAGGGAAATTATTTCTCAATTCACTATTTTTTTGTTACCTTTCAACAGCTTCTGAAGATGCACTTCTTGATTTGTTTGTTCTAATTTTTAGCATTTTGCATACACATGAGTATGACAAAAGAAAAAGTAGACATAAAATTCGACATTTTTTGGAAAATCTATTTACAAATGGAAAAAAATATAATATAATGTGTGCGTAAAAAATTAATAAAAGGAGGAGGATTATATAATGAACAAAATTAGCATCAAGCTATTGAGTGTTCTTGCTATAATCTTATTCGTAGCAGTAATACCTGTAGTAGTATTTGCAACTAATGAAAATTTATCTGTAGTATCTACAACGACAACAGATGCAGACGAAAATGAAAAAACAGAATATATCATTTATATAAAAGATTACACAGATAAAAAGTTCAAATATGCATTATCAAATAATGCCAATCCAGAAGTAATGGATTTAGTTTATATTAATTCAATCACAGATTTGGGAGAGAATCAAGTAGCATTTATAGATGCTGAAACTTATGATAAATTATTTAATCAAAATCAAACAATTTATATGTGGGCTAAAGATGAAAATGAAAATTTAATTCTAAATGGAATCCAATTAGATTTAACAAAATCATTTAGTAAAGAAGAAATTGATTCTGTAGAATCAATCACAAAAAGAATATCTGTAGACATTGCTGATACAGAAGAAGCAACAGATGCAACAGAACCAGTCAGAGAAGAAGATGTTGACGGCGTAAGAGAAACAGCAAAAGTAGGATATGTAAAAATCACAGACAATGAAGATGCAACCTATTATTATCAAAGAGTAAAAACAGCTGATTCAACAGAATTTGCTACATTAATGGATTTAGCTGAAAAAATTAATAATGAATATGATGCGTTAGATATGTATGAAAAAGTACAACTAGGAGAAGAATTTTACAATTTATATTCAAAATTAGTTGAAGAAGCTAACTGGCAAGAAGTTGAAAATATGACAATTGGCCAACCTGAACAATCTGTTGCAGGAGATGAATATGTTGTTTTACTTAAAATGGTTGATGGAGATCAAGAAGTAGTAGATGCTCAATTCTTAACAGCTTATGATGATTACAAACCAAATGTAGTTAAAGAACAAGTAGTAACACAAGAAACAACAAGATTACCTATTACATATGATAGTATTGCACTAATTGTAGTTCTAGCAGTAATAGTAATTGCATTAGTTGTTGTATTTATCAGAATGAAAAAAGTAAGCAAAAAAGATGAAGAAAAATAGTTTAGAACTTAAAATTTATAAAATCATTTTTATTGTGTTATTAATAGCTGCGATTATCCTATTAGGGATGGTAATTTATAAATATGGTAGTAATCAAATAAACGAAAAAGAAAGCCATGAAGTTGTAGAAGCTTTTAGTAATATCGATTTTTCAAAAATTGATGGAGAATCAGAAAATCAAGTCCAATTAGAATATAAAGGATACAAAGTCATTGGTTTAGTAAAAATAGATGCAATAGACTTAGAATATCCGATATTAGAAATTGGCGACATTGACCCAGAAAGTGCAAAAGCACCAATGAAATTATCTATCATAAAATACTGGGGAGAAAATGTAAATGATTATGGCAATTTATCAATAGCAGGCCATAATAACAAAGATGGAACAATGTTTGGAAAAACAAAAAAATTAAAAATTGGAGATATTGTAGAATTAACAGACTTAACAGGTCAAACGATACAATATTCCATTTATGATATTTTTGTAACAGATCCAAATGATGTATCAATTTTATTACCTAAAGATGAGCAGATAAGAGAAGTAACTCTAATCACATGTACAAATGGGAATAAAGAAAGATTAATTTTAAAAGCAAAAGAAATATAGTAATAAAAAAATTTTTAGGGGGAATAAAAATGGCAGGTAATTCAAATACCTTGAGTAAGAAGACAATTATTGCAATTGTAACAATTATCGTTTTATTACTTATTGCAGGATTATCAATAGGAATCTTCTTAGCCGATCAAGGTGAAACAGAAGCTGTTGATGGAAATCAAGTGGTTGACCAAAACCAAACCGGTGATGACAATCAAGTTGTTGATGGAAGTCAAACAGATGGTGATAATGAAGAACAACCTGGAGACAATGAACAAGAAGAACCATCAGAACCTGGAACAACAGATGGTGAAGAAGGAACTGAACCAGATGCAGAAACACCAGGAAATGATGAAACACAAACACCAGGAGATAACAATGCAACAGGAAATGACAATACACAAGTTACAACAGGAACAGATGTAAATGATGTGGGAGAAACAACAATAACAAGAGTCGAAGAAGAAGAAAGACTAGTATCAAGAGACTATTGGGATTGGTGGACACCAACAAGTGTTGCAGTTGCATCAACAGTAGCAAATTTAAATGTGGAAGCTCCAGATTTAGATGTACAAAAATCTGTAATTTCAGAAACAGGAAGTGAAAATCTTGTATATGCTGGAAATGAGCTTACATATCAAATAACTGTAAAAAATAATGGAACAGAAGCAGTAGAAAACATAGAAATAACAGATAAAATACCACAAAATACAACTTTTGTGTCTGTTAATGATGGAGATCAAGTTAAAGAACCAGAAACTATAGTAGATGAAAACAATAATGTTGTAGGTATTAAATGGATTGTTACAGTAGAACCAGAAAAAACAGCTATAGTTTCATTCACAGTAAAAGTAAATGAAAATGTAGAAGGAACAATAGTAAATACAGCTGTAGCAAATGGTGAAGAAAGTAATGAAACACATACAGCAATTATAAAAAATGAAAAATCAAGTGTTATAATGAGAAATGACAACGAAGTTGAAATAGCTAAAGAAGGAGATCAAATTATATACACAATCACAGCAATAAACACAGGAGATACTGCTGGTGAAATTTTAATTCAGGATACAGTACCAGAAGGAACATCACTTGTATCTGCAGAAGGTGCTATCAAATCTGTAGATGAAGAAACAGGAAAAACAATTTTATCTTGGACGAATGTAAATGTACCAGCTGTACAAGATGGAGGAAAAGCATCTGTACAATTTACAGTAAAAGTTGAAGATATTGATAAAGAAATTAAAAATATAGCAACAGTTGGTGGAAATGAAACAGACGAAAATGAAGTTCCAACAGCTGATATAGAAGTTATTAAAGAAGTTGTAGACATCAAAAGAGATGGCGTAAGTATTGGAAAAGATGTTGAAGTAAAAGCTGGAGATGTTATTGAATATACAATAACTGTAACAAATACAGGTAGTGTAGAATTAACAAATATTGTAATAGATGAACAACTAAAAGGAATTGAAATAGATGGAAATCTAACAATCGATAGTTTAGCAGTAGGAGAACAATATGTATTAACAGCAACATATACTGTTACACATGAAAAAGACATTCAAGGAAATGCGGACCAAACAGTATATAATAAAGTTGTTGTTACAGGTGACATGCCAGTAGATCCAGAAAATCCTGGAGAGCCAGAAAAAGTTGAAGACGAAGATGATGAAACAACACCAGTTGAAGATACACCAGGAGTAAATGTAGTAAAAGTAGCAAACAAAACAGAAAATGTAAAAGCAGGAGAAACAATTAACTATACAATTACAGTAACAAACACAGGAAATGTAACATTAGAAAACATACCTGTAACAGATACAATTACAACATCAGAAGAAGAACCAATTAATTTACCAGTATATTCAGATGTAGATTGTACAATAGAAGTAACAGAAATAGAGAGCTTAGGTGTAGGAGAAACAGCAACACTATATGCAAAATATACAGTAACACAAGACGATATAGACACACAAACAACAATTAGTAACATAGCATATGCAACAGTGCCAGGAGAAGAAAAACCAACACCAAGTGATCCAGTACCAACAACACCAGAAACACCAGCGCCGGGAATTGTTGTAGAAAAAACAGCAACAGCAGTAAAGAAAAATGGTGAAGATTCATTTAATGCAACCATAGAAAGAGTAAGACCAGGAGATGTTATTGAATATACAATTACTGTAGACAATACAGGAAATACCACATTAACAGGTATTATAGTAACAGATTCTTTAGAAGTTACAGTAAATGGTGATGTAAAAGAAGTTGATGAAGAAACAGGTGTTTCAACAATTGCAACAATAGATAGTTTAGCTCCAGATGCGGAACCTGTAGTAATAAAAGCATATTACACAGTAACAGATACAGATGCAGCAAACTTAGATACAATATACAATGTTGCAACAGCTACAGTTCCAGATGGACCAAGTGGAGAAGATGATGACAAAACAGTTCCAGTAAATAAAGACACATCAGTTACAGTAAATAAAATCTGGAATGATAATCAAAATCAAGATGGTATGAGACCTGAAACAATAACAATTAATCTATTTGCAGATGGTAAACAAGTAAAATCAGAAACAATTTCTGGAACAACCTATACATTTGAAAAACTACCAACCTATAATGAAGATGGTACAATAATTGTATATACAGTTACAGAAAATGCAGTAGCAGATTATACAACAACATATAGTCAAGACACATTTACAATAACAAATACACATACACCAGAAACAATAGATATACCAGTTATAAAAGAATGGAATGATAACAATAATCAAGACAATGTAAGACCAAGTGCAATTAATGTAACATTAAATGCTAATGGAACAGAAAAAGAAACAATAGAATTAACATCTACAAACAACTGGACATATACATTTGAAGATTTACCAAAATATGAGAATGGAGTAGAAATCCGTTACGAAATCATCGAACCAAATGTACCAGACACATATACTTCTGTAGTAACAGGAGATAAAACAAGCGGATTTACAATTACAAATACACATGATGTATTTAAAACAGAAGTACCAGTAACAAAAGTATGGGATGATGCTGATGACCAAGATGGAATTAGACCAGAATCAGTAACCGTAACATTATATGCAAATGGAACAGCAACTGATAAAACAGTAACATTATCAGAAGCAAATGACTGGGCAGATACTTTTACAAATCTAGATGTTAATGCAAATGGAACAGCAATTAATTATACAGTAAAAGAAAATAATATACCAGACACATATACTTCTGTAATAACAGGAAGTGCAACAGAAGGATATACAATCACAAACACACATGAAGTTGACAAAACAGAAATTACAGTAACAAAATCATGGGTAGATGCAAATAACCAAGATGGAATTAGACCAGAATCTGTAAGTGTAACATTATATGCAGATGAAGTAGCAACTGATAAAACAGTAACATTATCAGAAGCAAATAAATGGACAGCTACATTTACAGGATTAGATGTTAATGCAGATGGAGAGAAAATTTCTTATACGGTACAAGAAAATGATGTACCAGATACCTATACTTCTGTAGTAACAGGAGATATGAGAGAAGGTTATACAATTACCAATACACATATCCCTTATACAATGGATATTCCAGTAACAAAAGTATGGAATGATGCTGATAATCAAGATGGTAAGAGACCAACTTCTATAGAAGTAATCTTATCAGCAAATGGAACACCAGTAGATTCAATAGAGTTGAATGAAAATAATGACTGGACACATACATTTACAGGATTAGCTGTAAATAATGCTGGAGAAAAAATTACTTATTCAGTAAATGAAAAAGAAGTTCCAGAAGGATATACAGCAAATGTAACAGGAAATATAACAGATGGATTTACAGTAACCAATACACATGTTACAGATAAAACATCCATCACTATAGAAAAATCTTGGGTAGATGCAAATGACCAAGATGGAATTAGACCAGAATCAGTAGATTTAACACTATATGCAAATGGTGAAGAAGTAGATACAGTAACAGTAAGTGAAAGTACAGAATGGAAATATACATTTACAGATTTACCAGTATATGAAAATGGTCAAATAATAGAGTATACTGTAGATGAATCAGTAGTAACTGATGGATATAGTAAAGAAATTAAAGGATATGTAGTAGAAAATACACATATACCAGCTCAAACAGAAGTGACAGTAAGTAAAGAATGGAATGATAATGAAAATCAAGATGGAATTAGACCAAAAGCAGTAGTTGTAACACTATATGCAGATGGAAATGCAACTAATAAAACAGTAACATTATCAAATGCAAATGGATGGACAGATACATTTACAAATTTACCAGTAAATGCAAACGGAAAAGAAATCAAATATACTGTACAAGAAGAATTTATAGCAGGATATACTCCTGAAATAACAGGAAATGCAACAGATGGATATACGATTACCAATACACATAATGTTGAAAAAACAAGTGTAGAAGTAAATAAGGTATGGACAGATGGAAACAATCAAGATGGTATGAGAACAGATTCTGTAAATGTAACATTATATGCAAATGGAGTAGCAACAGAAAAAACAGTAACATTATCAGCAGAAAATGATTGGAGTGCTACATTTGCTGACTTAGATAAAAAAGCAAATGGAAAAGATATTGCATATACAGTAGTAGAAACTGTTGTGCCAGCTGGATATACTGCTGAAGTAACAGGAGATGCATCAGAAGGATATACAATCACAAATACACATATACCAGCAACAACAGAAATAACTGTAAATAAAGCTTGGGAAGACAATAATAACCAAGATGGAATAAGACCTCAATCAGTAAGTGTAAGCTTGCTTGCAAACGGAGAATTAAAACAGACTGTAAATGTAACAGCAGCAGAAGAATGGACATATACATTTACAAACTTACCAGTAAATGCAAATGGAACACCAATTGTTTATACAGTAGTAGAAAATAATGTTAAAACAGGATACACAGCAAATGTAACAGGAAATACAACAGAAGGATATACAATCACAAATACACATACACCTGAAACAACAAGTGTTACTGTAACAAAAGCATGGAATGATAATGGAAATCAAGATGGAATGAGAACAGAATCAGTAAGTGTAAGCTTAATGAATGGAACAACAGTAGTAGATACGCAAACATTGTCAAATACTAATAGTTGGACTTATACATTTGCAAACTTACCAAAATATGCAAATGGAACACAAATAGCATATACAGTAAAAGAAAATAATGTACCAAATAGTTACACTGCAGAAGTAACAGGAAATATAACAGATGGATTTACAATTACAAATACACATACACCAATCACAATTAATATTCCAGTTACAAAAGTTTGGAAAGATAATGAAAATTATTATGATGCTAGAACTGCAATAGAAGTAACTTTAAATGCAAATGGTACACCAGTTCAAGGTCAAACAGTAACAATTACTGCAGATGATGGTTGGACACATACATTTGAAAGCTTACCAAAATATCAAAATGGTGTAGAAATCGATTATACAATTACTGAAAAAGCAGTAGAAAGATATCAAACAGCGATTACAGGAGATGCAACAACAGGATTTACCATTACAAATACCTACAACAATGTAGTTGTAAACAAAAAGACCTTAACATCTTCTGAAAGTTCAGAAACAACAGAACAAGCAGATGTAGATGTTGTATTTGTACTAGATATTTCTGGAAGTATGGATGATCCTATGGGAAATGGTGATAAATCAACAAGAGCAGAAGCAATGGTTAACGCAACCAATAAAGCCATTACAGAAATTATGAAAAATAAAAACAACAGAGTAGGAGTTGTAATGTTCAGTGGAGATGTGACAACAGCTTTACCATTAAATCACTATACACCAAAATCAACTTCAAATAATGTAGGACAATATTTAGAGTTTGAAAGTGAATATGATTGGTGGAATGGAACATCATATTATATTAGTACAAATGTAAATGGAAGACAAGATACGAAAAAACAAGTTGTAGGAGGAACCTATACACAATTAGGAATTGCAACAGGTGCTAATATGTTAGCAAATGCAACAAACACTGATGATCGTACACCAGTTATTATTCTACTAACAGATGGTGAACCAACATATGCAGATACAGATTATGATAATGTAACAAGTTCATATGATGTTGGAGATGGAACTTCAAGTAGCAGAGGTGACAGAGGATATCTAACAATCTTAACTGCAAATGCTTATAAAAATAAAGTAGATCAACATTATGCAGATGAAGATGCATTAATGTACACAATTGGATTAGGAATGAGTGGAGATTATGCAGAAGCTGTATTAAATCCAAATACAGAAAATGTAAATGCTTGCAGATATTCTGATAGTAATGCTGCTAATGATTTATATGATTACTTAACAAGAAGAGAATCAACAATAGAAACGAATGGTAGAAGAGACAATGAAGTAGAAGTAAGAAATCCATATAATGATTACAACTATGCAGATGGTTCATATTCTGGAGAAATGAGTTCAGAAGAATTAGAAGACATCTTAACAAATATAACAGAAAGTATCAATAAACATTATAAGACAACAACAACTTATACAACAAATATCGATGTTGATACAGCAAGAATAGAGCTTGAAAACTTAGATGTAAACGAAAAAATAACAATTATATTAGATGATCAATCAACTGATTATACAGTACAAGATTTAATATCTTCAGGAACTGTTATTCAAGAGGCTGGAAAATATTATATAGACTTAAAAGCATCTATGTTTACAAATATTAAATCAATAGATATCACATATTATGAAGTATCAACATTAGACCAATAGAAAAGAGGAAGTTTAACTTCCTCTTTTCTAAATTTTTTGAACTTCAAGGACGGTCCTTGAAGTTCAAAATTAATAAGTTATCAATTTATTGGTATAATCTAAATTCGCTTTAGATTCATATTCATATCCTAAAGTATAAACATTCGTAGCCCAAATATCTTTTTCCATCATAAGTCTTAAATTTTTATTAGGCCCTTTATCCATAAACTTTTTAACAGAAGAAACAAGTTCTAATTTTGGATTATTCTTTGAAATTTCACTTAGAATACCTTTCCCTTTATTGTTAAATCCAAGTACACGAATATAAGGCTTTATATTTTTTGAAATCTGCATATCTTTTTTCGTTATGCCAAGAATTGCATATAAAAGAATTCGCTGAAATCTTGTCTTTGTATATCTTTTGGTATCTACTATAGACAATAATTCAACAACACTATTACATTCATTTGCTGCTGATTTTAAAGCAAATTCAAGACCTTCTGAGACATCAGGTAAATTAGCAATTTCCTCTATAGACATTTTTCTTAAAGTATAAATAATTTCTTTATCAAAAGCAGATAGATTTTTAACGATATTTCCCATTTTTATGCTCTCTGTTAAAATTGTATAAGAACTATCTGGTAAAACATTTTCTAATAAAGAAAAATCATTTGATAAACATAAATTCCTTATTGCTGTAGCACTCGCTATTTTAGATGAGCGAGAAATGAGATTATCCTTGTGTGAAGAACCCTCGCGTTTTACCGTAATAGGTGTTATATTACTTTTTTGTCTTTTTAAAGCCTTTAAATATTCAATTCCTAAAATATTATTAGGAGAAGAAAGAACATTTGCAAATCTACGAACATCGTTTAAATACATCATTAATGCTTTTTCTCTTGCTTTTGGAAAAGATTCACCCTTAGAAAGTTCATGAGCTAAGAGAGTTTTATATTCAGCAGGTTCATTATATAATACATCTGCAACATCTGTTAAAATAGAAATATCGTTGCATTCACTACCAAAAGAAAGATAATCAACAATTCCTAAAGAATCTAAAATTTTAATAGCACCTGTTGCAAAATTTTCAGCACTAGAAATTGAATAAACGGTTGGTAATTCAATAACTAAATCAATTCCACTTTCTATAGCCATTTTCGTTTTTGACCATTTATCTACAATAGATGGTTCGCCTCTTTGTGTAAAATTACCTGTCATAATGGCTATGGAATAATCTGAATGAGACATTTTTTTTGATTCATTCAAGTGATGTAGATGACCATTATGAAATGGATTATATTCAGATATAATTCCTAAAACATTACTCATTAAAACTCCCCCAAAAGATTGAAATTTTCCAAAATTACTGGTATAATCTTATCACAAAATACGAAAAAAACAAATAGGTATATGAAAAAAAATAAAAATAATTTTATAGGGAGGAAAAAGTGGAAGAAGAAGTTATCATATATACAGATGGAGCCTGTTCTGGAAATCCAGGACCAGGCGGATGGGGAGCAATACTCATGTACAAAGATGCGAAAAAAGAAATTTCAGGAGGATGTAAAGATACAACCAATAATATCATGGAAATTACAGCAGTCATAGAAGCTTTAAAATGTTTAAAAAAAGAAAGTAAAGTAAAAGTTTATAGTGATAGTGCCTATACAGTAAATGCATTTAATCAAGGATGGATATATAATTGGATAAAAAAAGGTTGGAAAACGGCAAGTGGAGATCCAGTAAAAAACAAAGAATTATGGCAAGAATTATATGAGCTGACAAAAAAGCATAAAGTAGAATTTATAAAAGTAAAAGGACATGCAGATAATGAATTTAATAATAGATGTGATGAGATGGCAAGAAATGCGATAAATCAATTATAAAATGTATAAAAAGCCCAAAATTGTATAAAATAATAAAAATTTATGCAAAGGGTGATATTATGAAAAATAAATTATTCAGATGTATTGTATTGTTAGTTTTAGTAGTTACATTCATAACCACATTATCATTACAAAATACTTCAGTAGAAGCATTATCAAAATATGGTTCAACAGGTAGTGAAGTTAGAACCATTCAAGAGAAATTAAAAAGATGGGGGTATTATAGTGGAAATGTAGATGGAATATATGGAAGTCAAACAGTAGCAGCTGTCAAGAAATTTCAACAAAAAAATGGTCTACAAGTAGATGGAATAGCAGGGACACAAACTTTAAATGCAATGGGAATCATGTCGAGTTCATCATCGAGTGGAAGTACATCAAGTAATTCATCTGATGTAAACTTGTTAGCAAGAGCTATATATGGGGAAGCCAGAGGAGAACCTTATGTTGGACAAGTAGCTGTTGGTGCAGTCATATTAAATAGAGTAAAAAGCAGTAAATTTCCAAATACAATTGCAGGAGTCATATATCAAAGTGGAGCATTTGATGCCGTTTCTGATGGACAAATCAACTTAACACCAGATAGTACAGCCAAAAAAGCGGCTCAAGATGCATTAAATGGATGGGATCCATCTTATGGAGCAATTTATTATTTTAATCCAAGTACTGCTACCAATAAATGGATATGGTCAAGACCAATGACGGTAACAATAGGAAAACATAGATTTTGTAAATAATATTTTTTAAAATATATAAAAAATAGCACTTTAAAGTGCTATTTTTTTAATCTGATTAAAATGGCAATTCCTAATAAAATAAGTAAAATGCCAACAACAATTAAACATATACTTAAAATATTTGTCAATTCCAAATCAAAATCAGTAGTAGTAACTGTTGATGAAAGAGTAGAAGAAGAACTACCACTAGAAGAAGTATTTGAAGTACTAGCTGTATTAGAAGTATTTGAACTATTAAGATTCATATCTACTGCTGCAAATGTATAAGTACAACTTGATATTAATAAGAATACAATTACTAAAATAAAAATAAATTTAATTAATTTTGACATTTGTGAATATCCTCCTAAGAAATTTATTAATAGTTAATTTTCAAATTTATAGTATAATCATACCAAAGTTGAAAAAAAAAGTCAATTAAAAAGAAAAAATTAAGATTATATTTTTTTATAAATAGTGCAATTATGAAAAAAACATGATATAATCACATTGAAAAAAGTAATGGAGGAAAAAATATGCCATATATAGAATTTAAAAATGTATGTAAAGAATATAAAATGGGAGAAATAAAAATAAAGGCATTAGAGAATACGAATTTTTCAGTAGAAGAAGGTGAATTGGTCGTTATTGTAGGTCCTTCAGGAGCAGGAAAAACAACAACTCTAAACATATTAGGAGGAATGGATAGTGCAACATCAGGAGAAGTCATTGTAGATGGAAAAAGAGTAACAAAATTAAAAAATAAAGAATTAATAAAATATAGAAGAGAAGATATTGGATTTGTATTTCAATTTTATAATCTTGTACAAAATTTAACTGCAAAAGAAAATGTAGAATTAGCAACACAAATATGTAAAAATTCATTAGATCCAGATGAGGTACTTGAAAAAGTTGGATTAGCAGAAAGAAAAAACAATTTTCCATCACAATTATCAGGAGGAGAACAACAAAGAGTTGCAATAGCAAGGGCAATCGCGAAAAATCCAAAATTATTATTATGTGATGAGCCAACAGGAGCTTTAGATTATAAGACAGGTAAACAAATTTTAAAATTATTACAAGATACCGCTAGAAAAGAAAATATGACCGTACTAATCATAACGCATAATACAGCACTAGCACCAATGGCAGACAAAGTCATTCATTTTAAAAATGGAACAGCTGAAAAGATAGAAATCAATAACAATCCATTACCAATAGAACAAATAGAATGGTAATATGAGGTGAAAAAATGAAGAAAGCATTATTAAAGGATAGTGTAAAAGAAATAAAAAATACATATAAAAGATTTATTTCCATACTTTTAATGGCTTTTTTAGGAGTGGGTTTTTTTGCTGGAATCAGAGTTTCTTCACCAGATATGATAGACACAATAGACAAATATTATAAAGAACAAAATGTTTATGATATACAAGTAATATCTACTTTAGGATTAACAGAAGAAGATTTAGAACACTTATCACAAGTAGAAGGTGTTGATAAAATTGATGGAAGTTATGAGATTGATGGAAAGATAGAAATAGATAATAAAGAAATCATTTCAAAACTCATTACAATTGGAGAATTAAACAAACCTGTATTGAAAGAGGGAAGCATGCCCAATCATACTAACGAATGTTTAGTGGAAGAAGCCTTTTTGCAAGCAAATAATAAAAAGATAGGAGATACTATTTTCGTAGAAGTAGAACAAACCACAAATGATAATGGTGAAAATATAGATTATTTAAAAAATCAAGAAATGAAAATAGTAGGTACAGTTCAAAGCCCATTATATATTTCTGGAGATAGAGGGAATAGTGAATTGGGTGCTGGAAAAGTAAATTATTATATGTATATACCAGAAGATAATATAAATGCAAGTGATGTATATACACAGATTTATATAAAAGTAAAAGATGCAGACCAATATACCACTTCAAGCAGTAAATATGAAGACTATATTGAAGAAGTAAAACAAAATATTGAAGAAATAAAAGAAAAAAGAGAACAAGCAAGAAAAGAAGAATTAGTAAATATAGCAAATGAGAAACTTCAAGATGCAGAAAATGAACTAAATACACAGAAACAAGATGCAGAAACGCAAATTCAGGAGGCAGAACAAAAGTTAGCAAATGCAAGACAAGAAATTGAAGATGGAGAAAATGAAATTATAGCCAATAGAGAAAAAGCAGATAAAGAATTTGCAAATGCAGAAAAAGAAATTGAAAATGGGAAAGCTCAAATACAAGTTAATGAGCAAGAATTAAATACAAAAGAAGAAGAAGCAAACATTAATTTCGCACAATTAGAAGTTCAAAAACAAGAATTACAATCAAATTTAAATCAAATAAATACAACACTCACAGAACTAGAATCACAATATAATTTGATTATTGAAAAATTAGAAGATGAAACACTTTCAGAAGCTGAAAAAGCGCAATATGAACAACAAAAGATTTATTTAGAAACACAGATACAAACAATAAATCAATCAAAACAATCATTAGAAGAAGGTATATCACAAATAGAAGCAGGAATCGAAAGTGGAAAAGCTGAAATACAAAATGCTAGAAATCAGATTGAACAGGCAAAAATAGAATTACAAAATAGTGAAGCAAGCTTAAAAAGAACAAAAGCAAATACATATGCTGAACTTGAAGATGCAGAAGAAGAAATAGAAAAAGGAAAACAAGAAATACAAAATGGAGAACAAGAACTAGCACAAAATAAGCAAGAATTTGAACAAAAAATTGCAGATGCAGAAAAAGAATTATTAGATGCAAGAGAAAAAGTAAATGATATAGAAAATCCAGAATGGTATATATTAGACAGAAATGCAAATTCAGGATATGTAGGATTTATACAAGATACAGAAAGTATAGAAAATATAGGAAGAGTCTTTCCAGTCGTATTTTTCTTAGTAGCAGCATTAATTTCATTAACTTCAATGACGAGAATGGTTGAAGAACAGAGAATGCAAATAGGAACATTAAAAGCTCTAGGATATAATAAGTTCCAAATTATTAGTAAATACCTATTATATGCAAGTTTAGCAAGTATTATAGGTGGAGTAACAGGAATGTGTGTGGGATTTGTATCTTTGCCACCAATACTTTGGATGATGTATAAAATGATGTATGAATTTTCAGATAAAATTTCTCTTTCATTTGATTTTGGTATAGGTGGAATAGGGCTATTTTGGATTTGTGTATGTATTATAGGCGCAACCATATATGCTACTATAAAAGAGCTAAAAGAAGCACCAGCCACTTTAATGAGACCTAAAGCACCAAAAATGGGAAATAGAGTCTTATTAGAAAAAATACCATTTATATGGAAACATTTAAACTTTAGCCAAAAAGTAACTGTAAGAAATATATTTAGATACAAGAAAAGATTTTTTATGACAATCATTGGAATTTCTGGCTGTACAGCATTAATCTTAACTGGCTTTGGAATAAAAGATTCTATTAAAGCAGTTTTGCCAAATCAATATGAAAAAGTATTTGATTACGATTTGCAAATTACATTGAGAGATGAATTAGATGAGGTGGAAAAACAAAATTATATTTTAGAATTACAAGAAAATGAACATATTGAAAAAGTAATAGAAACCTATATGACCTCAGCAGAAGCTGAAAAAGGAGACTTTAGAGAAGATGTACAAATCATTGTTCCTAAAGATGACTTAGAGGGGCTAATCAATTTGATTGATTTAGATACAGAAGAGAAAGTACAGCTAAAAGAAAATGAAATTTGTATAACAGATAAAGTAGCACAATTATTAGAGGTAGAAGTTGGAGATACGATTGTATTAGAAAGTAGTGGTAATGAAAAATATGAAGTAAAAATTTCAAATATTGTAGAGAATTATGTTTATCATTATGTGTATATGTCAAAAACGATGTATGAAAATTTATATCAAGAAGATTACCATACAAATGTGGTTTTAACACAAAATAAAGAAATAACAGAAGAACAAGAAGAGGAGCTAGTTACACAATTAATGCAAGATAATGAAGTAACATCAATCAGTAGAACCTCAACAATAATGAAAACACTAGATGATACATTACAGTCTTTAGATTATGTGGTAGTTATACTAATTGTATCAGCTGGATTACTAGCATTTGTAGTATTATATAATTTATCAAATATAAATATAAGTGAAAGAATTAGAGAACTTGCGACAATAAAAGTTTTAGGCTTTTATGATAGAGAAGTATATAATTATGTAACAAGAGAAACAATATTATTAACATTAATAGGAATGGCAATTGGATTAGGATTTGGATATTTTTTAAATTATTTTATAATAGGAACTTGCGAAATCAATATCTTGAGATTTAGTAAAATTGTACACCCAATAAGTTACATTTATGCATTACTAATAACAATTTTATTCACTGTAATTGTAAATATAGTTACGTATTTTGCATTAAAGAAAATTGATATGATAGAAAGTTTAAAAAGTATAGAATAAACATATAATGAAAAAGGAGGTATTTCTATGTTAAAACATGTAAATGAAGAAAATTTTGAGAAAGAGGTAATTAACTCTAAAGATTTAATTTTAGTTGACTTTTTTGCAACTTGGTGTGGACCATGTAGAATGTTATCACCAGTATTAGAAAGGATAGCTACATCTAGAGCGGAATTTGACATTGCAAAAGTAGATGTCGACCAAGCACAAAATCTAGCTTATAAATATGATGTTCAAGTAGTGCCTACAATGATCATATTTAAAGATGGAAAAGTCATGAATAGAATGGAAGGATTTTTAAGTGAAAGTGAAATTATAGAAGAAATGTCAAAATATATGGAGGGATAAAGATGAAAGGATATTGTTTAAATCCAGATAAAGAATATGTAATGAAAATTGTAGAAGGGATATATAGAAAAGATGGTCATTGTCCATGTAGATTACAAGTGGATGACACAACATTATGTCCTTGTGATCAATTTGTAAAAGAAGGAGTTTGCAAATGTAATTTATTTGTACCAAAAAAATAGAGATATAACCTTACAGAAATGTAAGGTTATATTAATGTAAATTAATAGAAATAATAAACCTAATAGTATATAATAAACTAAAAGGAGAAATTTATGAATAAAACATTAAAAGCATTAGAAAGAATATTTTTAATATTTATATTAGGTAGTGTATTGGGATATGTATATGAAACGATTTTGGTGTTTTTTCAAACAGGACACTATGAATCAAGACAAGGTTTAATTTATGGTCCATTTACACCTGTGTATGGAATTGGTGGAGTTGTGTATTATCTATTTTTTGAAAAAGTGAAAATAAGAAAATTACCACAAGTTTTTTTAGTTAGCATGTTATTAGGAGGAACAACAGAATATATTGCTTCATTGGTTCAAGAATGGTGTTTTGGTACTAGATCTTGGGATTATTCTTATTTATTATTTGACATTAATGGTAGAACAAGTTTATTGCATTGTTGTTATTGGGGAATTGCAGGAATTTTATATATAAAAGGTATATTGCCTTTGATTGAAAAAGCAGAAAATTCTTTAGAAAAGAAATTTGTACAAAATATAACAATGGTTTTGGTAATATTTATGACTTTTAATATTAGTATTTCTATCATGGCAAGTGTAAGACAAGAACAAAGAATGAATAATCAAGCAGCTGATAACAAAATAGAAGCATTTCTGGATAAAAGATATCCTGATGAAAGATTAGATAGAATTTTTTCTAATAAAAAATATGTAAGGCAAGAAATGAAAAATGAATGATTTTTTATAAAAAAATAGCTTTTATAGAAAAATTATTCATAAAGTATTGCAAAACATCATATGATAATATATAATAACCACAAATCCTGAGAATATAATTATATTTTCAGTTGCCTTGATTTGAAAAGAGGTAGTATTATGAAAAAATTTTTATCAACTTACAAATCAACGATTATTCTTTTAGTTGCGATAATCGTTGGTGCAATCGTAGGAATTATATTCCAAGAAAAAGCAACTATTCTTAGTCCTTTAGGAGATTTATTCTTAAATCTTTTATTAGTTATCATAATTCCACTTATATTTTTAACAATAACAACATCTATTTCAAAAATGAAAACACCAAAGAGATTAGGTAAGATTATGGTCACAATTATTTGTGTATTTTTATGTACTTCTATAATTGCAGTCCTAATAGGATTTGCAAGTACATATTTTATAAAATTAGTGGATCCAGAAGATGGTGAAACAATTAGAGCTTCTTTAGAAGAGACAACAGATGAAGAAGTAAGCGAAGAAGAAGATATTACAATATTAGATAGAACAGTAAGTCTATTAACAGTAGATGATTTTACAAAATTATTATCAAAAGATAATATTATTGCTCTATTAGTTTTCTCTATTATATTTGGATTAGCAATCAATATGTCAGGAGAAAAAGCAAAACCAGTATCTGATTTTTTAATAGCTGCAAATGATATTGTGAATAATGTCGTAAAAATCATTATGTATTATGCTCCCATTGGATTGGGATGTTACTTTGCAGCATTAGTAGGAAATTTTGGTTCAACAATTGTCGTAGGATATTTAAAAACATTTGTTATTTATGCAGTTGTGTGTATAGCATTTTATATAATTATGTATACCTTATATGCATTTATTGCAGGTGGAAAAAAGGGAGTAAGATTATTTTGGAAAAATGCTCTACCTTCAACACTAACATCTTTGGCAACATGCTCAAGTGCAGCATGTATACCTGTCAATATAGAATGCAGCAAAAAGATGGGGGTACCAGATGACATTGCAGAAACAACGATTCCATTAGGAACAAGTTTCCACAAAGATGGATCAATTATTGGGTCTGTATTTAAAATCATGTTTTTAGTATGTTTATTCGGCACAAGTTTAGCAACTGCAGGAGATGTTTTAGGTGTTTTAGGAGTTGCACTACTTGCTAATTTATTAATAACAGCTGTACCAATTGGTGGTGGTACAATATCAGAAATGCTAATTATCACTATGATGGGATATCCAGTAGCAGCATTACCAATTTTAACTATCATTGCTACAATTATAGACGCACCAGCAACTATGCTAAATGTAGTAGGAGATACAGTATCTTCTATGATGGTTACAAGAGTTGTTGATGGAAAAGAATGGATTGACAAAGTAGAAGAAAACGAAAGAATAAAATGAGAGAAATCTTATTTTAAATAGAATAATAAATAAAGATAATAATAAAAATAAAGGACTTAAAGCGCTATGGATTTTATATATTCATAGCGCTTATTAAGTTTATATGGAAATAAAAATTTTCCTTAATGATTTTAATTTATGATAAAAGTATATCAATAAAGTAATTGAAATACAAGAGTTTTTAAATATTTTTTTGAAATAAATAATTTAAAATATAAAACGAAAAATTGAGCATACTATACAATAGTAGTAAAAAATAGAAATAATTTTATCATACATTAAAATCATTAAGGATTGCAAAAAAGAAAAATATATTTTATAATCAAAAAGAGAAAGTAAAATATATGTAAAAAGAAAATGGGAGGAAATAAAGATGAATGAACAAAAGAGAAAACAACAAGGAATAACCTTAATTGCTTTAGTAGTAACCATTGTAGTATTACTAATATTAGCAGCAGTAAGTATAGGAATGTTAACAGGAGAAAATGGGATAATTACTCAAGCGCAAAAATCAAGAGAAGAAACCATAATAGCAGATGAAAAAGAAATATTGGGGTTATCTTATTCAGCATGTCAACAAAAAAATATGTTTGAAAGCATAGTTACAGAGGAACAATTACAAATAGAATTGGATAATAATAAAAGAAACACAACCGTAACACAAGATGGAGAAGATTTAGAAGTTATATTCAATGATACGAATCATAAATATATAATTTATCAAGATGGAACAATAGAACAAGTAGAAAACTTAAATCCAGAAGAAGCAAATAAAATAGTAGATGTGGTTGTAAGTGACGGAAGAGGTATCTTATATGTATTAACGGCAGAAGGAAAGGTAAAACAAGTCAATATTATAAAAGGAAATATATTTCATACATTGGAAATAAAAGAAAATGCAGAAACAATAACAAGAAATGGAGTAAGAAAAAAAGGAAATGGTTGGTTCATAGATAACCAGGGGAAAGTATACATATGGGGAATGGATAGTGATGAACTAATATGTATAAATGAAATAGCAGGAAGTGCATTAAATGGAAAGAATATAATAGATGTTTTTTTTGATGGATATACAGTAATAGCACTAGATAACCAAGGAAAAGTATATACATGGGGAGATAATAGAGTTGGACAATTAGGAATTGGA
>CALXUT010000013.1 GCA_944391755.1 uncultured Clostridia bacterium | reverse complement strand
AACAGTTAAATTAAAAGATACTAGAGTAGAAAGAGAAGTGAATATACCAAGCTTAGATAGCTTTATGACCTATGTAGAAGAATATCTAGTATCAGGCGAAATTACATTAGAAGAAGAAGACCAATGTATGTGGATTACCATTTTTAGTTTAATAACGCCATTTGGATTATTAATTATTTTCCTTATTTTCTGGTTTTTAATGATGAGTACTGGCCAACAAGGCGGAAGTAAAACAATGTCTTTCGGAAAAAGTAAAGCAAGGCTTGTAAATGCTGGAGAAAAAAATAGAGTAACATTTGATGATGTAGCAGGTGTTGATGAGGAAAAAGAAGAATTACAAGAAATTGTTGAATTTTTAAAAAATCCAAAAAAATTCACAGACATGGGGGCTAGAATACCAAAAGGAGTACTATTAGTTGGGCAACCAGGAACAGGTAAAACTTTATTGGCAAAAGCAGTTGCAGGAGAAGCTGGAGTTCCATTTTATATTATCAGTGGATCTGATTTCGTAGAAATGTTTGTTGGTGTTGGTGCATCCAGAGTAAGAGATTTATTTGAGCAAGCAAAAAAGACAGCACCTTGTATAATTTTTATAGACGAGATAGATGCGGTAGGAAGACAAAGAGGTGCAGGTCTAGGTGGGGGACATGACGAAAGAGAGCAAACATTAAATCAATTATTAGTAGAAATGGATGGATTCTCAGACAATGAAGGTGTCATTATATTAGCAGCAACAAATAGACCAGATGTATTGGATAAAGCATTATTAAGAGCAGGAAGATTTGATAGACAAATTGTTGTATCAAACCCAGATGTGAAAGCAAGAGAACAAATATTAGAAGTACATGCACGTAAAAAGAAATTATCAGATGATGTAGATTTAAAAGTCATTGCAAAAAATACATCAGGATTTGCAGGTGCAGACTTAGAGAATATATTAAATGAAGCAGCATTATTAGCAGCAAGAAGAAACTTTAAAGAAATTGGAATGAAAGAAATAGAAGATGCCATGGTAAAAGTAACGATGGGTCCAGAAAAGAAAACAAGAGTGAGAAGTGAAAAAGAAAATAAATTAGTCGCTTACCATGAGGCTGGGCATGCAGTTGTTAGTAGATATTTAGAAACACAAGATCCTGTACATCAAATATCTATTGTCCCAAGAGGAATGGCTGGTGGTTATACAATGTATAGACCAACAGAAGATAAATCATTTATGTCTAAAACAGAGATGGAAGAAAATATTGTATCATTACTAGGAGGAAGAGTTGCAGAAGCTATCATATTGAATGATATATCAACAGGAGCAAGTAATGATATAGAAAGAGCATCACAAATTGCTAGAAACATGGTAACAAAATATGGTATGAGTGATAGAGTTGGTACCATCATGTTTGGTGGAGGTCAAGGAGAAGTATTTTTAGGAAGAGACTTTGCACAAACAAAAGATTATTCAGAAGAAACTGCTGGAATCATAGATGAAGAAGTTAAAAGAATTATAGATAAAGCTTATAATAGAGCAAAAGATATTTTGACAGAACATGTAGATAAACTTCATAAGGTTGCAGGTGTTTTATTAGAAAAAGAAAAGATTGAGGGAGAAGAATTTGACCAAATATTTTCAGAATAAATTCACAAAAAAGGAAAGGGGCGTAAAATACGCTCCTTTATTGTTTTTTGAATAATTAACTGGTAATTTTATCTATTGACAAAAATATATAAATGTAGTAATTATATAATAGGAAGAAATTAAAAAGAGAGGAATACATATGAAGATACAAAATCTGGCAATCATATTTATAATAATAATTATACCAATATCTTTAGTTTTGTCAGTATATACACAATTTCAAATACAAACAATCGATACACAAACATTGTATGATACCAAACTTACAACAGCAACATTTGATGCTATAAAAGCTTTTCAATTGAATACAGCAAATAGTACAATGTCAGATTTGTCAAATTCAAAATTAAGAGACATTGAAGCTTCTATAGCAACATTTAAAAATTCTCTAATGTCTACATTTGAACTTAGAGGTTATTCAGAAGAAGATTTAAACAATTTTATACCAGCATTAGTATATACAATGTATGATGGATTTTATATTTATTCTCCATATGAAAATGTAAACCATCAATATGAAACAATAGAAATAAGTGATCAATTATACTATGTATTAAATGATGGAACAAATGCATTAGTTGAAGGATATACACCAACAGATCCAGATAAGAGAATTCCACTAAATGATAATGGAGAAACCATCTATGGATTAAAGCCATATATCACATATAGTGCTAGATATACAAAGGGTAATGTAGACGTTGTAATTACATATTCATTAGATAATTATATATCTGTTCAAGGGATGATAAATGGGAAATATGAGAATAGAGAAGGATATTTGATAGATGGGATAAGTAATATTACATATGATAGAGAAGGAAAGCCTGTATCTGTCGAATATAATCTTCAAAGAATAGAAGTAGAAGAATTAAAAGAATATGTTGATGGGACATTATATCCATATGCGAAAATAAATGGAACAAAATATTATTATGACAATAATGGCACAACAACAAACTATGATGATGATGAGATATTTTATTTATCAAATGGTCAACGAACAAGACAAGGTATGACAGAACAAGGAAAAACACAAGGACAAGTGGCAAGGGAATATTATGAAAAAAATATACAAAAAAATAATGCAGCAGTAAAATATTATGTAGAAGCAGCTGAATTTACTAATTGGGTAAGAACTACGCCAGGTTTAAAGGATTTAACATATGAGGATGCACAGGATTTTGCGTATGTACAAATAGATGAGGATACGGGGGAATTTCAAAGTGTTGAAATAGAAAGAGAAAATAGGACTGCAGAGTGGGCAACTAAAAAGATTTTTGCAGGACCTGATGATGGAGAGGTTAACATAGAAAATGATTTATCTAATTTCAATGTACATAGACTAGAAATCATAAGACATAAAATAGAATCCAATTTATCAGTAGCGATATCCAATTATAATTCGTTTTCATCAGCAGTTGGAATAGAATTCCAATTACCACAATTAAAAGAATATGAATGGGATTTTATTATTAATAATATTTCATTAATTAGCTTTGTGCAAGGGTTAGATATTGGTGGCAAAATATATAATGGATATACGATTGTTAATAATACAGAAACAAAGGAAGTTGTACAAGAAGAAAATATATATATTATCGGACAAGATAATTATTATCATAGAGTGGGAGATAAATATTTAGAAACTTCAAGTAATGTAGGGAATACTGCTAATAATATTTCATATATTTCTGCAGGAAGATCTAACTTAGATTTTATAAGATATATGTTGATAGATGAAAATAGCATTACAAGATATTATTATCCATTACCAACTATTTATGGCTCATATAATAGTATTATTACCCAAAATGACGTTACAGCCTTTGATGATATCTATGCATATATACAAGGGCAAATAGATGCTGGTAATGATAGATTGGCAAAAGCTTTTTATACAGCATTAGGAAGAGAAAGATATGGAATGTATAAAGCCTTAAGAACAAATCAATTATTTACAAACACATAATAATAGGGGGAACAATCAATGAATTATGCAGACATAAAAGTCGCAGATGTAGCAAATGGAACAGGAGTAAGAGTATCACTATTTGTAAGCGGATGTAATCATCATTGTAAAGGATGTTTTAATCCAGAAGCATGGAATTTCAACTATGGAAAAGAGTTCACAGAAGAAGAAACAGAAAAAATATTACAAGAATTAGACCATCCATATGTATCAGGACTTTCCATACTTGGAGGAGAACCGTTAGAATATGTAAATCAAAAAGGGTTATTACCACTTCTAAAAAAAGTGAAAAAAAGATTTCCTGAAAAAAATATTTGGTGTTATACAGGATATACTTTTGATAAAGATGTAATAGGCAATATGTTTGAAAATTGGGAACAAACGGAAGAATTGGTATCATACATAGATGTCATGGTAGATGGTAAGTTTGAAGAAGATAAAAAGGATTTAAACTTAAAGTTTAGAGGCTCATCAAATCAAAGAGTCATTGATGTTCAAAAATCTTTAAAAGTGCATAAAGTAATTCCATATGATGTATAGAAAATATCGTAAAAGACTTGACAACCCATATCCAAATAATGTATAATATGTAACGTATATAGGATGAGAACAAACGAAATCCCGCATACAGTGTTTTAAACGCCGGAAGGAGGGGAATATTAATGTCAGAGATAAAAGTTAATAATGGAAATATAGAAGATGCACTAAAAAGATTTAAAAGACAATGTGCAAGAAATGGAGTGCTTCAAGAAGTTCGTAAAAGAGAGCATTATGAAAAACCAAGTGTAAGAAGAAAGAAAAAATCAGAGGCTGCAAGAAAAAGAAAATTTTAATATAGTAAAAAGATTTATATATTATTTATATAAATCTTTTTTTGGTATTGCTTTTACTTATCTAAGATGATATACTTGATTTGTAAAATAATTTAATAAGAAAGGATTAATAACAAATGAAAAATAACCATGGAATAACATTAATTGCATTAGTTGTCACTGTTATTGTTTTATTAATATTAGTAGGTATAGGGATTAGTGTGTTAACAGGTAATAATGGAATCATAGGAAATTCTAATGAATCAAAAGAAGAAACGGAAATCTCAGAAGAAAAAAGTGTTGTAGAAGAATCAGTAGCAATATCAATGGGAAAAGATAAAAATGGGACTTTAAAAAAAGACACTTTACAAACACAAATAGATAAAATTACAGGAGAAGGAAAAACAGAAGTATCAGAAGATGGTGAAGGATTTTATGTATATTTTATAGAATCCAAAAGATATTATACAATTGAAAAAGATGGAACTGTAGAACAAATAGTAATGGAAGAAGCAGATAAATATCCTGGAGATATAACAAAAGATAAAGATGGAAATACTTTAGCTGGAACTGAAGAAGATCCATATCAAATATGGTGTATAGAGGATTTATGTACACTTTCCAATATGAATAATAATTCTGATTATAGAGTTGCTAACTGGTATGCAGTAAAATTAATGGTAGATTTAGATTTTAATTCAATTTTCTCATATGTGAATGGTCAACTAGGGGTAGATGGAGAAATTCCTAGCTGTTCGTCAAAAGAAGAATTAATGGATTATTTAAAAACAAATGGATTTATACCAATTGGAAATACACATGATAATTCTTTTAGAGGAACATTTATGGGAAATAATCATAAAATTGAAAATATATATATTAATGTATCAACACCAGCAGGATTGATAGGGATAATGGCAACGGAACAGAATAATTATGTAAGTGACCTAACAATAACTGGAGATATATATTGTACTGGAACAACTGTTAATATGGGTGTAGGAAGCATTATAGGTCAATTAAACAGTGGATTAGGTGGAAGTTCCTTAACTACACAAATTAGGAATTGTACAAATTATGCAACTATTAATAGTGTATATGGTGGAGCTGGTGGTATAGTTGGTTTAAAATCAAGTAGTTCAACTAGTTGTGTAATACAAGATTGTGCAAATTATGGAATAATCAATGGTGCCGAATATGTAGGCGGAATCATAGGAATGGGATACACAAATACAACAGTGTTAAATTGTTATAATGAAGGTAATGTAAATGCCAAAAAATATGCAGGAGGAATTATTGGAGATTATCAATCAAATCCCGCAACATACAATTGCTATAATATAGGAAAAATAACAAGTGATGATAGTGCAGGAGGCATTATAGGATGGTTGTATTGGTCAGAAAGTGAAATTTATAATTGCTATAATGCAGGTAGTATAACAGCACCAACCAAAGGCGGAATTATAGCGGCTGCTAATATAAGTAGTGATTTATTGAAAATGGAAAACTGTTACTATATTGATACAAGTGCAGAAAAAGTAGTAGGAAATTTGTCTATGGATAATAAAGCAATCAAATATACAGAAGCACAGTTGATAAGTTCTGATTTTGTAGATATATTAAACAATTACATATCAAATGCAACAATAGATACAAGTAGTTGGAAACAATGGGAATATAATCCAAATACTTATCCAAGTTTTCAATAAGTAATATGAGAGTAAGAGGAAAAATTTTTTCCTCTTTTTATAATGTTTTTATAAAAACACTTGAATAATAAATTAAAAATATATTATACTATTAAAGATAAAAAATGGAAAGGATAGGTGTAAAATGCAATATAAAGAAAAAGAACTAAAAAAAGGAATTAAATTGCATTTAATTCAAACAGAAAAATTTAAAACAAATTTAATTGCCGTATTTTTAACATTACCAATCACAAGAGAAACTGTAACAAAAAATGCATTATTATCAGCTGTATTAAGAAGAGGAAGTAAAAATATGCCTACATTAATACAAATTAGTCAAGAACTAGAAGAAATGTATGGTGCCAGTTTTGATAATGGATTAGACAAAACAGGAGATAATCATGTATTAAAATTCTATTTAGAATCCATAAATGACAAATTTCTTCCACAAAATGATGAAAATATGTTGAAAACAAGTATCGAAAAACTACTTGAAATTGTATTTAATCCATTAATAGAAAATGGTGGATTTAAAGAAGAATATATTAAACAAGAAAAAGAAAATATAAAAAGAATTATTGAAGGAAAACCAGATAATAAGGCAAGATATGCATTTGATAGATGTATAGAAGAAATGTATAAAGATAAACCATATGGATTATATAAATATGGATATATAGAAGATTTAGAAAAAATTGATGCAAAATCATTATTTGAACATTATAAAGAAGTTATTTCAAAAGCGAAAATTAATATATTTATTTCAGGAGATATAAATGAAGATACGATAAAATTAGTAGAAGAAAATGAAAATATACAAAAATTAGCAGATAGAAATGCAGACTACTACATTCATGAAATGGAAACAAAAGAAAAAGTACAAGAACATGAAGTAATAGAAGAAATGGATGTTACACAAGGAAAAATCGTAATAGGATTAGACTTGAATCTAGAAAATGAAGAACAAAGATATGATGCTTTGGTTTATAATGCCATCTTAGGAGGAACAGCAAGTTCAAAAATGTTTCAAGAAGTCAGAGAAAAGGCAAGTTTAGCATATACGGCAGGTTCAAGTTATATAAGATATAAAAGCAATATATTTATTAAATGTGGAATTGAAATAAAAAATTATGAGAAAACAGTTAAGATTATCAAAAAACAATTAGAAGATATGAAAAATGGAGTTTTTTCCGATGAAGATATAGAAAATGCAAAAAACAGTATCATATCCACAATAAGAAGTATTGATGATGAACAAGATACAGAAATTACTTATTTCTTTGGACAAGAATTAACTAATCATAAAATATCGTTAGAAGATTATATGAAAAAAATAGAAAATGTAACGAAAGAAGATATCGTAAAAATAGGAAATTTGCTTACAATGAATACCATTTACTTTCTTAAAAATCATGAAGCAACAAAGGAGGTACAACCATGCAAATAATAGAAAATTTAAAAGTAAAAGAAAAATTATATATAGAGAAATTAGAAAATGGATTAACGGTTATGATAATCCCTAAAAAAGGTATTCAAAAAAAATATGTCATTTGGGGAACAAATTATGGTTCAAATGATAGTAAATTTGTTGTACCAGGGGAAAAAGAACCAACAGAGGTACCAAAAGGAGTAGCTCATTTTTTAGAACATAAAATGTTTGAACAAGAAAGCGGAGTCAATAGTTTAGATACTTTAACAGCTTTAGGAGTGGATGCAAATGCCTATACAACAAATGATCATACAGCATATTTATTTGAATGTACAGACAATTTTTATCCTGCATTAGATGAATTAATGGACTATGTTCAACATCCCTATTTTACAGATGAAAATGTTGAAAAAGAAAAGGGGATCATTGGACAAGAAATTATGATGTATGATGATTATCCTGATTGGAAAGTATATTTAAATGCATTAGAAGCAATGTATCATGAACATCCTGTTAAATTAGATATAACAGGTACAATTGAGACAATTAGTCATATTGATAAAGATATATTATATAAATGTTACAATACTTTTTACAATCCTTCTAATATGGCTATGGTTGTATGTGGAGATTTTGAGCCAGAAGAATTACTAAAGGAAATAAAAAATAGATTAATTGATAAAAAAGCAAATGGAGAAATTAAAAGAATTTATCCAGAAGAAAAAGAGGAAATTGTAAAAGAAAAAATTGAACAAAATATGGATGTTAGCCAACCATTATTTGCAATAGGAATCAAAGATAAAATTGCGGATACAAATGAAAGAGTAAAAAAACATATAGCTTTTGAAATTTTATTAAATATGATACTAGGTAAAAGTTCAAAATTGTATCAAGAACTTTACAATGAAGGGATTTTATTTGTTACGCCAGGATTAGACTATGAGTTTGCAAGAGGATATGCACATATATTGATTACTGGTCAATCTCCAAAGCCATATGAAGTATATGATAAATTTAAGAAAACTGTTGAAAAAATGAAAAATGAGCCAATTGACTCAGAAGAATTTAATCGAATCAAAAAAAGAATTTATGGGCAATATGTAAAAGAATATAATGATACAGCAGATATTGCAAGAATGTTCTTGGCAGATTTCTTTAAAGAAATAAACAGTTTTGATTATTTAGAAGAAATTACAACTGTAAATGAAGAATATTTACAACAAATTTTAAAAGAAGTATTTGATGACAAAAAAATGATTATTTCTGTAATAAAAAAAGGGTAATGTAATAAAAAAGTAAAGAAAAAGTAATATAATAATTGTAGATTTGTGTAAAAGAAGAACATAAAATAACGAAAAGTGTCGAACCTTAGCAAAATCAATGGAAAGATGTCATACGAAAATTGAAAAATTTGAAATATTTCATTGACGCAAATGTAAAAATATGTTAATTTATAAATATACAGACAAATAATTGTAAAAAAGGAGAGATGCTGTATGCTAAATGATGAAATATGTAAATTAAGAAATAAGTTAAATGAAAGTATAGTTTCTGGAGAAGATTATACAATCGTTTATCAATTAAGTATAGAATTAGATGAATTAATTGCGGAGTATTACAGAAAACAAAAGTAAAATTTTATATTTTAAAGATGAAAGCGGGTTGAATCATTACTAATCAACCCGCTTAAAGACTGCTATATATTATAAATATTGCATAGTTTTATAGTTTATGATATAAATAATACATAATTCATTATAATTGAGTTTTATTATTTTAAAGAAGTAAGAAAATTAAAAGATTAGGAGAGAATATTAATATGTATTATTTATATTATATACTTAATAAATTTAGTTTAATGAATAGTAGTGTTAATTTTAGTTTTAAAAATTCATCTTCAAATTCAAATGTAACTGCAACTGGTAAAATAAAGACAGATATACATATATCTAGTAAAAACATAAAAATATATTTTATTATTTACGTAATAATGTTCTTTTTCTTTTTATTTATTCCATGTTTATGGTTTTTAGTTTTTCCTTCACCATCAAATGAAAGAAAACCAGATATACTTTTAACGCTATGTGTATTTATAAGTATATTCATGATTAATATTTTATATATTTTTACTAGAAGGCATATCTTATTTAAGAAAAATGAGGCGAAACCAAGAAATATAAATATATATAATAGAGATTTGCCAGATAATTTAACGCCTGCACATGCTAGACTATTAGTATCTGATGGAAAGATAGATGATAGAACTCTTGCTTCAACTATATTAGATTTAATAGATAGAGGATTTTTAAATTTAGAATCTAATAATAGAGAAGAAATGTTTACAAAAGATTTGTTAATAAGTAAAACAAATAAGTCTCAAGAAGATTTGTTTGATTATGAAAAATATTTGATAGATTGGTTTTTTGAAGAAGAAAAAATTAATAGTTTAGAACTACATAAAAAATTGAATGAAGAGAAAACGAATCCATGTGAAAAATTTTCTATTTTCCAAGGTTTAGTGCTTTTATCATTTCCTTTAAATAAATATTATAAATCTAGTGGATTCTCAATTAAAAAGCTTAAGAAATATGCATATTTATTATTAATTTCATTAATGGCTTTTTTTATAAACATTTTTATTAAAAGCATTTTATTATTAGGAATCAGCGAATTCTTTGCTCTTTTCAGTTTAGCCAATATACTCTTTAGCCCACCAAGCTATCTATTAAATGATAATGGAGCAGAAATTCGTGATAGCTATTTTGATTTAAAGAAATATTTAACAGATTTCTCTTTTATAACAGATAAAACTAGTGAAATGATTGTTTTATGGAATTATTATTTATCATATTCAATTGCATTAAATATGGAAGGAGAGGCATATAAAGAAATTGCTAATTTCTTTGGGAATGAGATTTATAATTTAAATAATCAAAGTTTAACAAGTGAGGATGAAATTCAAAAGTTAATAGATAATATTCCAAATGAAATTGATAGATCAAGAGAACTTTATAAAAAAAGAAATTAAATATGATAAGGTATGAAATAAAAAACAGATTTACACAATGAAAATCTACATATACAAATGAAAAAAGACTAACCTTTTGAAGCGAACCCCAAATAGTAGACTAATAATAAAAAACTATTTGGTAAAAAGGGACTACAATCAAATGTAGTCTCTATTTTTTATTCTTACTGTATTATAGAATAATAACCAATCTTTTACAATATCTATATATTCTATGCTACTCTATGTTATATAAAAGTAGAGGAAGACGGATTTATCTTCCTCTACTTCCTTAATAGAAACTTACAAGTTTCCATTAAGATAGGTAGGTCTTACAAAAGATACCAGAGAGTGGTCTCTCAAGGTATCAACCGTCTTTCGTTCGCCACTACTAAACAGCCATATCCAAAAGGATTTTTGTAAGTTCCTGCAAGACGTGCTAATATTTTTATTAACAACACTCTTGTTCACACCTGGTTACTAAAGAGTTCCTAAAAAGGAATCTGGCAAGAGCAGATTTGCCCTACCTAGCTGTTGGATTCTTCTATCCAACAGGCTTGTCTGCCATCAAAAAAGATAGCAGAAATTAAAATACTGCAGTCTTACTGCAGTTGGAGGCGACACCCGGATTCGAACCGGGGAATCAGAGTTTTGCAGACTCGTGCCTTACCACTTGGCTATGTCGCCATATATTATAGACTTATAAATATGGAGCAGGTAGCGGGAATCGGACCCGCGAATCAACCTTGGCAAGGTTGCATTTTACCACTAAATTATACCTGCAACTATTCACTAAGCTTTCTTATCATAACAGAATATTAAAGTTTTGTCAAGGTCTAATTAAAAAATATAGATTCTAAATGATAAATGTAAGTTGAAAATATCTCATTATAAAAGTCGAAATACGTTTTTTTATCAATAGAATTTGCAATTTTTATATCTAAATGAATAACGGTTTGATTATTAATAGAAACAGTTAAATAGCCAATAACCGAATTATATGTAATTGGTGCTTCCAGTGTATTATCACAATATATATATATGCTAATACTATCTATATAGTTCTTATTAATTGGTAAAAAATCATAAGATAAATCTTCTAAAACAAGTTCTATATTGTTAGAAATACCTTTTTCAATACGAAAACTAGAAAGATTACACAATTTCCAATTGTCAAATTCTTCAGTAATTTTTTGTTTTATATTGACTGGTTCGAAATTGTTAAATACATATTCTATTAATTCTATACTATCTTTGGTTCTATCTTTTTTTGTATCTGCGCCAAGAACAATACAAATAATATCTAAATTATTTCTTTTTACAGCAGTAACTAAACATCTATTAGCACCATTCGTAAAACCTGTTTTTACACCATAAACTCCATTTAAATTACCAAGTAATTCATTCGTATTTGATAAAGACTTAGAAGAACTATTAATTGTAACAGTATAATTTTTAGTTCCAACTAGTTTGCGAAAAACATCATTCTGTAATGCGTAATTTGTAATGATTGCTAATTCATAAGCAGTAGTGTAATGTTCTTCATTATCCAAACCATGAGGAGTGACAAAGTGAGTGGAAGTTAAGTTTAAATCGGAACATTTTTTATTCATTAAATCAGCAAACCCATCAATTGTTCCGCCCACATATTCTGCAAGAGCGACTGCTGCATCGTTTCCAGAACATAACATTAAGCCATATAATAAATTCCTAACAGAAATTTTATCATTTGTGTGAAGACCAAGACGTGAACCTCCGGTTCCCGCAGCTTTTGAAGAAATTGTAACAATATCATCTAAATTAGAATTCTCTATAACGATAATAGCTGTCATTATTTTCGTTGTTGAAGCCATTTTTCGTTTTTCATTTTCATTTTTTTCAAATAGAATTTGACCAGAATTTCTATCGTAAACGATAGCAGCCCTAGAATTTATAGTCGGTTCTGTAACAATATTTGAAGAGGCATTTATAACAGAAGAAATATCATCTAAACTTTCAAAATCTTCATCATCTGCAAATACAAAATTACTGAAAGTAAAAATCAAAATAAATAAACAAAAAATAAATTTATAAATTTTAATAAAATTCACTTTAACCTCCCAAAAAATATGTCAATAAAATATATGAAAACAAATCATAAAATATTACATTAAAATATTGATTTTAAACTAAAAAAGAAGTATAATATATAATGTATGAAACTCTAAAAGTAGAGAAAGGAATGTATAAAATGAAAAAGAAATTAACGCTAATAATAATTGCAATAATCGCAATAATATCATTTTTAATAGGACATATAGTAAGTTATGCAAATAATGGTTCTATATATGTTAATATAACAGAAACAAATTTAAATGGAATTGGATATGGAATAGGGAATCCAAAAAATGGAGGAGCAGGACGATATATATGGACCTTAAGAACATACAATTCTAATAATATAAGTGATTTAAGTGCTACACAGAGAAATCTATATTGTATAAAAGCAGAATATGGTGAAGCATGGAATCCTGTAAATAATGGAACTATAGTAGAATATAATTTATCATATGATTTACAAGATGATAGAGAAAAACTTGAAAATTTACTTGGAAATGTAAATAATGAAGCTAACAATATGCTATTAGAATTATTAGATACACAAGGAGAAGCATATAGAGAATTATTATGGATATTAGATAATGCTTATATTGCAGGAGAAACAGATAAAGATGAGTTTCTATCTAGATTTGGAGTAGTAAAAGATGAGTATGGCTACTACAATGAAAATACGAATGCCCCTTATGATTATATATTAACAGATGATGATATTAAAGCAGTACAAAGTGCAGCTATATGGCATTTTACAAATTATGCAGTAGATGGAAATACAACATATAATCAAGAAGGAAAAAGTGAATGGCTTACAATTACTGAAGATGGACAAACATATGAGAATTTATCAGAAATAACAAAATTCGAAAGCGAAGAAGGAGCAAATAGAAATGAACAAGCATCATTGTTGTATGATTATTTAGTACAACAAGCAATTGCAAATGCTCATATTTACAATGAAGATAATAATTATAAATTAGAAGGATCAGTAAGTGTAAATACTTCTGGATTAACACAAAATTCAGAAGGAGAATATATATTACTTGCAAATAAAGTTGATTCAAACTTTATAATAGGTCCAATAAAGATAGATAAAAATACAGATTCTAGTTTTGATATTTCATTATCAGTAACAGACCAAAATGGAGATATAATAAGTCCATCTGGATATACTTTTACAGATAGTACAGGAGCATCATTAGGAGATGTTACAATTAAAGATTTAGTAGGAAGAGCCGAAGGATTTTACATTAGTGTACCAAGAAATATAGCTGAAGAAGTAAATATACAAATTGATATAACAGAAGAAAAAACAGTAAAAACTTTATGGTTAGATGGAATAGAAAATGAAAATAATATTGAGTTAGATTCAGAACAGCCAATAGTAGAAATTACGAGAGAACAAAAAACAACAACTGTAAAATTAACTTCAAATTTAAGTGAATTTGACTTAAGTTTAAGAAAATACATAACAGAATTAAATGGAGTTCCAGTAGCGAATACAAGAGTTCCAAATATATCAACAGATACATTACAAACAGGAACAACAGCAACATATAGACATAGAAAAGACCCTGTAGTGGTTGAAGAAAACGATATAGTAACATATACAATAACCATCTATAATGAAGGAACAAAAAATGGTTATGCAACACAGATTATAGATCAGTTACCAACTGGATTAATTAGTTCAACAGATAATCCATCAACAATCGTTTCAAAAGATAAAAATGGAAATGATAAAAATGCATATACCTTAACATATAATACAACATCAAATCGAATTACTCTTGATATGATAGAAGGTCAAGAACAAGAGTTATCTTCATATAGTCAAGAAAATGGTTTGGATTATGAAACTATTACAATAAAATGTAAAGTACTACAAGAAGCCGATGAAACTGAGCAAATAACATTAACAAACGTTGCATGGATAAGTGAAGAATATAATTCAGAAGATGATATTACTATAGTAAACCAAAGTGGAGCAGATAGGGATTCTGAACCAGGAACAGCACCAAATGTAAACAAGGGAAATATGGAAAACTATAAAGGCAATACCAATAATAAAAACGAATTAAATGATAGTAATTATTTCTATGAAGGTGAACAAGATGACGATGACTTTGAAAAATTAATATTAATGCCAATACAAAAGAAATTTGATTTAGCATTATTCAAACATATAGCAGCCATCAGTAAAGATCAAACAATCGAAGATGGAGAATATGTTACAGACACAGGTAATATAGATGGAACCTATTTAAGAGCACCAGTTGTTAAATCAATCGAAAATGGAATTGTTATTTATGAAGAAGATGACAAAGCTGCATTAACAGTAGAACCTGGAGACTATGTATTATATACTATAAGAGTATATAATGAAGGTGAAATTAACGGATATGCAAGTAAAATAAAAGATACATTACCAATAGGGTTAGAATTTGTAGTAGACAATGAAGAATATAATGGAATATGGAACTTAGAAGGTCTTGATGAAGATGGAAGACAAGTAGTATCAACTATTTGGTTTGCAAAAGGTCAAGGAGCTGAGTTAGGAGCTGTAGAAGGAGAACCAAACTATACTGCAAATCTACTAAAAGCATTAAATCCAGAGGCAGAGATCAGTGATGATAATCCAGATTACATAGATGCACAAGTTCTATGTAAAGTAGTAGAAGATGCAACTTCAGACAGAGTTTTAGTAAATTATGCACAAATTTCAGACGATAGTGATGAAGACGGAAATCCAGTAGATGATGTAGATTCAACTCCAGATGAATGGATAGATGGAGATGATGATCAAGATATTGAAAGAGTAAAATTACAATGTTTTGATTTAAGTCTAAGAAAATTTATCACATCAGTAAATGGAGAAGAACTAAGAAATGAAGATGGAACCTATACAAGAGAACCAGTTGTAGATGTAACACCTCTAGTAGAAGGAACAGATACAACAGCCATTTATAGACATCCAAAAACACCAGTTGCAGTAGAAGTGGGAGATACAGTAGTATATACCATAAGAGTATATAATGAAGGAGATATCAACGGATATGCAAGTGAAGTAAAAGATTATTTACCACCATATCTAACATATGTAGAAGATAGTGAAATCAATCAAACTTATGGATGGACAATCTCAGAAGATGGAAGAATTGTAACAACAAGCTATCTTGCAGATAAAGAATTAACAGGATTTAATGGAACAACATTAGATTATGAAGATATCCAAATAGAATGTATTGTATCAGATACAGCGCCTGTTAAAGAAAATTTAACAAATATAGCCGAAATTTCAGAATATACTTATAATGGAAGTACAGTACCTGCTGATATAGATTCTACAGCTGATAATATGGAAAGCTCAGGAAATTTACCTGAAGATGAAAACTTACCATCTTATAAAGATGAAGAAATAGACCAAGAATATGTACCAGGAAATGAAGATGATGATGATTTCGAAAAAGTATATATTAAAGACTTTGATTTAGCATTAAGAAAATTCATAACCAAAGTACAAGAGGAAGAAATAACAACGAGAGTACCTGAGCCAAATATAGAAAATGGTCAAATAACTTATAATCATCCAAAAGATGCATTAACAGTACATGTAGGAGACACAATCATTTACACATTAAGAATATATAATGAAGGAGAAATATCAGGATATGCAAGTGAGATAACAGATGATATCCCAGAATATCTAGAATATTTACCAGAAAATGAAACAAATGTGGAATACATGTGGAAAATGTATAATGAAAATGGAGAAGAAACGGACAATGTAGAAGAAGCAGTAGAAGTTAGAACGAATTATCTATCAAAAGAAAATGGAGAAGACAATCTAATCCAAGCATTTGATGGAAACACATTATATTACAAAGATA
>CALXUT010000012.1 GCA_944391755.1 uncultured Clostridia bacterium | reverse complement strand
TCCTATTTATCGTATAGGTGTAGAACCAATAAATACAAGATGCTTTAAAACACCTTGTTTCTGTAAATATTTTTATATTTTATTATTATAATTTTTATATATGGAAGTTAATCAAACTCACAGGTGTTGACTTAAATTTACAATTTCCTGCTGGATGGACAAATGCTCGTGAAATAAAATATTCTCAGGGTTTTACCTCTCCTGCTCCTCGTGATTTTGTAGGATTTGGACCTCTTACAGAACCAGAAGCACTTGCAGTTTATAATTTTACACTGGCTCATAATTTTAGACTTATCTTAGCATACCATAGTCAGGGTGAAGTCATTTACTGGCAATTTCAGAATTATAATCCTCCAAGAGCATTATATATTGGAAATCAATTTTCGCTTGTTAGTGGATATTCTCTTGAAAGTACTCCATATAATTCTAGTTTTGCAGGCTATAAAGATTGGTTTATACAAGACTATAATAGACCTGGATATACTGTAGAAGTTGGACTTGGAGAAAATCCTCTTCCTATCTCTCAGTTTGATAAAATTTATTCTGACAATCTAGGAATATTGGTTTTAGGTGCTGTTTTAGCATAAAAGATAGTTGAACCTCTTTTTAACTTTGGTTCAACTATCTTTCTTCTATTTAAAACAAATTTGGAAATTGTTGCACGATTCCCATCACAAAAAATTGTGACATTTTTAAAATTTCTTTTTGGACCATATCATAAGCTTTAATATCTTCCGCATAGTCACCTTTTAATCTAGCATTTACCTCATTTGTAGTAAGTTTTAAATAATCATATAACATTTTTCTAATTACTTCTTTTGGATAAAATGGATTTATACTACTAAATGCTTCTGCCATGCTATCTGCATTCTGATACCATTTTGTATTTAGTTTTGTAGCTTGCTCTTGATTATTATTTTTTAGAGCAACAATTAATTCTTTTCCAATCACCAAATGCTCTGTTAGCAATTCTTGAATTTGATTTGCTACCATATTTCCATAATATCTTCTAAAAATATCTGCTATATCTTTTGGATTCTGTAATAAGCGTGCTTGTGTTGCATCTAAATCTTTTAAATTTTCAGCAATACTGATTAAAAGCATTCGTGTCCACATGATATGTTGTTCCCATACTAAATTCATTTGTTCTAGTAATCTAACTTCATTTATACTTACCCAATAATGCTCGTTCGGATAAATATATATTTGCTGTCCTACTCTTAAACTATATGGTTCTAGTGCTAAGTTTGTGTCTATTATATTTTGTACGGTTGTTCCATATTGCATTGCTAAATTATATAATGTATCACCAGGTCTTATTGTGTGTAAAATAGGATTTATATCATTCTTAATTTTTCCCTCCTTATATAAAATATTAAAGAAAGGCAAAATTGTTTACTATATTAATAACTTCTTGTGGAGAATCTTTTTCTTCTAAAAAATACAAGAAGTAAATAGCTAGCTGATGGTCCATTATTTGAAAAGCATTTAACTCCAGTCTAGTTCCAAATTTCTCCTTACTTTTAGAAACAATTTTCTTAATTATTTCCTCTTCTTTCCCATTTAGGCTATTATTCAAATCCTGTATATTTCCTATTTTTGCACTTGTACATAAAACTTTTTTGGAAGGAATTTTATTGACAAAATCTATGCCATATGTAGACAGTAAATGAAAGTGATTAAAGTTATGTGAAGGTGTTCTTCCATTTATTTCAATTACTCCTATTTCTCCAGTAGTGTCATCTACCATGAATTGTATTCCAAAATCTTCAAAATGAAAACTTGGAAATTCCTCTGGGCTTTTTATTATGTTTTCATTTATACATATTAAATAAATTAAAATTTCTATTGTAAAATAGAATAGTTCGCTTTGCTTATCAAATATTGTATTTTTTAATATCTTAGATAAGTAATCTTCTTCATAATGTAAAATATCCGCAAAATGTGCTGTTCCATTTGTTAATACATCACTTACATCAAGATCTATTATTTCCAAATGAAAATGGGCAGGATATGTTTCTAAAGGTTTTAAAAATCCAATCGCATAGTCTTTTCCTTTTAGGTATTTTTGGAGAAGGATTCCCTTTTCACAAATCGTATTTTTTATAGCATTTGTATCGATTTTTTGACCATTTTTATTTAATGCTTTGCATAAATAATTTTCAAAGTCGACATCTGAATTTATGACTTTTGCTAATTCTTCCAGATCATATTCTCCATTTTGTTTTTTAGGATAATGAACTCCATATCCTGATATAGAGTCACTAAATTTAAATACTGGTAAAAAATTTTGTGTTAATAATTCTTTTACTCTACCAATTAATCCTTTAATATTCCCTTTATACAATTCCATAGGAACCAAAATCGCTTCTGTCAGTTTTTGCATTTTGCTAATGATTTCTTCAATATATGTAGTATCTAGTATATTATTTTTCTTACAAAAATAGAGGATATATTCTTCAATATGTTTTTCTATCCATTCTTTATTTTGGGATGCTATTTTTTCAAGAGCTTTATTAGAACCGATGATAGTATTTCCCTCTTTCGAATTTGCATGGATTACCTTTATCTTATCTTTGGTCCATTTTCTAATGATTGCATATTCTTCATTTTCATAATTGGGATAATTTTGTTTTAGAACCAAGTCCTTTTTTTGGATGGTATTCACAAATTCCTGAAATTCATTTATATTATGAATTTCTTTTGTTCTTGGATACCCTTGTATTTCTTTAAGTTTAAGTGTCATCCTCCTTGCCAATTTTTGTTCATCTGCATCTGAATCTAATAATCCTAAAATTGCAGATGAATGATTTAAGGTAGCCTGTGAAATTGCACGATTTGCCCAAACATATTTTAGCTCTACATCTGCACTTGAATTAGTAATCAATTTGCTTAATACTAATCTATTTTCGATTGGCAATGTTCCTATTTTGTTTTTATCATTTCTTCTAAATTTCATATAGGTTTCTAAAAAATCATTCATCCTTCACCTCAAATATTGTATTTTTCAAAGAAAATTTCAAAACATTTTCTTATCATCTTACAGAGTTTATACATTTCCTCTATACTTTCTTCTCCCATCGAAAATCTTAGGAAAGGTGGACGATTTTGTGCCATGGCTGCCGCTGCTGAAATTCTAATGGTTGAAAAGCCAAAACTAACTCCTTTTGTGATTGGTATTTCTTCTTTTTCACATTCATCAATAATTAGGTCAATTAAGAAATCTAAACAAGGTTTGTTATTTACACCTTCTTCTACAAAGTTTATGGCAACAATGCCTCCTCCATGCTTCCAACCTAATTCTCTCCAATTATATGGAAAGGTAATATTTATCTTTTTCTCTTTTTTATTGATTTCCTTTAACATTTTGCAAAGTATTTCTGCGTTCCTTGTTAATACATGCATTCTACTTAAGAACATTTCTCTATGGTATTCTGGTAATTTCGTTACTCCTGCTTGATACATGACTGTTCCTGTATTTCTTCTATGAGTGTTCAAAATTGGTAAATATGCTTTCTCTGCTACAACAATTCCCATCATTTGCAGATCCAAACCGAATTGCAAATATTTACTTCCACTTTCTATGTATAAAATATGAGGGTGATTTGCTTTATTGAATATTTTAAAAACATCTATTCCTCCAGAAACCATGGTTCCATCAATCAGTAACCATTTTTGTGACCAATCATGTCCTTCTAATTGTTTTGCAAATTCTCTAAAATCAATGGTGTGTAATGTTCCTAGATTTGCCAATGGATCGATAAATAATGCTTCTGCTGAATTTTCTTCTACAAGTTTTATTATATCTTTTATTTTCCAAGATGGAGAAACAATAAAATTTACATTTTTTAAACTCTCTATTTGTTCCAAATTTTCAAAATATATGTAAGGACATGATACAACTGTTGGCTCTTTTGAAAATATATTTCTTAGTAAAAAACTTTCTGCAACTGTATAAGCTGCTTGACCTGATGATGTTACTAATAAGCCTGTTTGTTCTGTGTCAAATCCTAAACTTTGTTGAATGGCTAATTCTTTTTCTCTTAATACAAGTGAACCATATCTATCATAATTACAAACACTATCATTGTTTTCAGCTGGATCAAAAAACATCACTCTCTTACTCTGTGCGGAACTAGCACTACACCATGCTAAACTATTTCTTAAATAGGAATATTTTTGAATAACAATACGAATACTTTCTCTTTTCTTATTTAGTTCTCTTTCTTTACTTATCTTTTTCAATACTTTCTTTAAATTTTCTACATCTTTTGACACACAATCTATTACATCAAAATTCAATTCTAATTTTTCATATTTACTATATTCATATAGTTCTTTTATTTGATTTTGCAATTCCTGTGTTCGTAACTTTATATTTTTTAAAACATGATTCCAAATATCATTACAATTTTTGTAGCTTATTTCTTCTGCTTGCATACAATTTCTATTTTCGTAGCTTCTTTTATATTGAACAGATTCTTGTGGTAATGTTGTTGAATTAAACCCTACTAATTTACCTACTTGTATATTATTTGTATGTGTGGCCAATGCGTGCATAATAGATGATGTAGATATATTTCCACCACTAATAACGACTAAAACATCTCCATTATACTTTTCTCCTTTTGTATCCTTTAATAATGCTGCTATACCTGTTGCACTTGCCCCTTCTATTAATAATCCTTCATTACTTAACATAGAGACAATTCCAATTTCTATCTCCTCTTCTGAAACTTGCTCTACCGATTGACAAAGTTTTTCTACCAATCCTGCTATATTGTCCTGCTCTGAATGTTGGACAGCTAAACCATCTGCAATTGTTGGATAAATTGGCTTAGAAAGTGCTTGTGCATATCCTTTCGAAAAATCTCTATTAAATACTTTTGGATGAATCGCATGAATCCTACAATTCTCATCTTTATCCTTAAAATAAGTTGCCATTCCAATTAACAATCCCCCTCCTCCAAGAGGAATTAGGACATTGTCAAAATGTTCTTTTTGTTCTAAAATTTCAACTGCCAGTGAACCTTGTCCAATAATAACATTCGGCGTAGCAAATGGTGATATGTAAAAACCTTTCATTTCTTCTGCTACTCTTTTTGCATTTTCTCCGCAAGTATATAAATCTTTTCCTATTGGAAGTACTTCTACTCCCATATTTACTAATCTTCTTAGTTTCAACTCAGAAGCATTTTCAGGTACAAAAATTTTTCCTTTTCTATGTAATTGTTGCAATACATATGCAACTGCCAATCCATGATTTCCTGCAGAATTTGTGATGATTGGAATTTCTTTATCAACTTTTCTAATACAATTGTATGCCCCTCTCACTTTAAATGAATTGGTTAATTGATTACATTCTAACTTTGCCCAAACTCGTCTATTGGGTATATCCAGCCAATGTAATCGAATTAGCGGTGTCTTTAATGCAAATTTTCTAATTTCTTTACTATCTTCTTGTATGCTTAGAGGTGTTATCTTTTCTGTAACTTTATCCATCAAATCTATCATAATACTTTCCTTTCTTTTATAGATTTCTCATTTTTTAGATTCCACCTCCTTCTTTTGCTTTTTAATGTATATTTGATTATGGAATAAACATGAATTGATATTCAATAGAATCATTATCTTTTGTGTCAAAACTTTCTTTTGAAACTAAAAATATATTTTTATGTTTGGTTTTATAAAACAGAATATTATCATAAGATTGTACTTCTCCATTTTCGTCATAATGTTTTTGAATATCGTTTTTTAGTACTTTTGTATGAATGGCTAATTTTTCTATTACTTCATCATAATTTTCAATTGTCTTTCCTAATACACATCGAAATCCCTGAAAAGATTGCTTATTTTGATTTTCAAGTTTTTCCTGTATAATCTCTAATATCCAATCCAACATTTCATAATATCTATTTTTAATCGCATATTTTATCAAATTACCAATTTCTTCATATTTTTTTTCTTCCAAGAATGCTCTTGTTATATCTGCTACTTCTAATAACAGATCTATATCTTCTGCATTTTGTAAGTTAACTTTTGTATAAATCTCTTCCATTATATGTTTTCCTCTTTTCTAAAATTGTTTTACCTACTTTAATATAATATATTCTGTTTATTTTAAAATATTCGTTTTTGGTGCTATTTTTGTACAAAAAAACTGAACCATAAAAATTGGGTTCAGCTTTTCAAATTATATATTTTTATTTTTTATATAACTATCTGTAAACTCTTCAGCTAATATATCCATTTCTATTGTATCATAATATCTTCCGTTTATAAAATTACATTTTCTTCTTCTTCCATATTCTTTAAAACCACATTTTTTATAACAAGCATATGCTCTTTCATTGAATTCCATTAAATCAAGTTTTATATTATTTAAGTTCAAATAATTAAAACCATAATCTAATATTAATCTTATCGCTTCTGTACCATAACCTTTACTTCTATAATCTTTATCACCTATAAATATCCCCAATGTAGCTGTTCTTTTAAAATGATCAATCTTATGCAATCCTATTGTTCCTAATAATTTATCAGTTTTGCTTTCTACGATTGCGAATGTTGCTTCTTCATTTATATGTGCTTCTAAATAATTTTTTTCTGCTTCTATTGTCAATATTTGATGACTTCTTCCCGTATAATCTGTCACATCAAAATCATTCATCCATTCTGTATATTTTTCTACATCTTCTATACTTTTGGGAGACAAATAGATTCTCTCTCCTACTAATTTTTTAAAATACATCATCATCACTTCCTATTATTTTTATTGCATCTGTGATTCTCTAATTCTATTTCTTAATTTTTTGTTACTATCTCTATATAAATCTATCAATGGATCTAATTCATTTGCATCTACATCATCTACAACAATACTTCCTTTTGATAATTTTGTTTTTGTAGATATTGTTTCATAATCATCTACTTTATTTTCTCTAATTCGATTCAATATTTCTTTTCTCTTCTTTCTTTCTTTATCTTTAAATAGTTGGAATATATTAAATGGTTTTTTCTCTTTTTTAGGCTTTACTTTTACTGGTTTTAATGCTAATTCTGGTTGTTCTAATTTAATTTCTTTGGTTTCTAATTTAATTTTTGATTTTTTTACTGGTTCTGCTTTTACTTCTTGTATTGAAGCACTTTGTTTTCCTACTTTCGTCTCTTTCACTTGTTTGATAAGTCTTGTTTTTTCTATTTTTCTTTCGCTATTTTGTTTTGTTGTTTGTTGTTTTTCTACTTTTATTTGATGTGTTTGATTTTGTTTTTTCTTGTTTTCATATTCAACAACAATTTGTTTTGATTTTGGCTTTTTCTTATTTTCATATTCTATCACAATTTCTTTTGGCTTTCTCTTTGTTGGTGTAACTTCTATTGTGATTTGTTTATTTTGTACTTTAGGTATTTCTTTTTCTACTTTATGAACTCTCTCTCTTGGCATTTCTCTTATTGGTTCTTGATTTACTACTTGTACAGGTTCTTCTCTTTTTGGCCACATTCCTTTATTTTTCTTTTTCTTCTTGTTTTGAATTAGCATTTTAGAAAAAATATTTTTAAAATAATTTTTTATTTTTGTTGATAATTTTTCCTTTCTTACTATCATCCAATTATTATTTTCCAATTTAATTTTCTCCTTCTTTTTTGTTTTCTTCTTTTTGTTTTTCTTTTGCTATTTTTTCTATCTCTTGTTCCTTAGCTTTTAATTTTTTTTCTTCAATGACTAGACCTTCTAATTCAGCTCTTTTCATTTTTTCTTGAACTAAATTATAATAATCTCCTTTATGTTCTTGTTTTTGTGTAATTTTATTAGATTCTATGAATTTTGTTATTTCTATTCTTGATAATTTTTCAATATCAAATTTCATATTTATTGGAAATACATATGTTTTTCCAACGATTTTATTTCCATCTTTCATTTCACTAAATATTTTATCAATTACACAAATTCCTGTGCTTGGATATTCATACATCTTATATCCTGTAAAGGTGTCTATTCCATTATACACTTTTAGTTCTGGTGTTAGTTCTTCAAAATATTCTATTCTTCCTAAAGCATTTACTTCTCTTGCGTAATCTTTTTTTACTTCTAACTCACCATTTTCTAATGCTTCTAATTTTTTTTCTAATCTATCTATCCTTTTATTAACTTCTTCTTCACTTTCTTCTTTGAAATATGTATTTTTAAGAAGCGTAATACAGTTCATCTCTGCTAATTCTTGTGCTTTCTTATTTTCTGGACAGAATACCTTAATAGAATTAAACTCTTGTTCTGACATAGATATTCTACCTTGTCTTATATATAAAATCGCTAAAAGATTTCTTGCATCCATTGTTACTTTTACCAACTCAGGATTTCCTACTGATAATTCTTTGCATTTCAAACAAGTTTTTTCTGCTTTTCTTTCTGCTTCTAATGCTTCATCATTTTTTTCTTTACTTCTTAAATCTTGTGCTTGCATATCATAAGCCCTTGCAAGTTCTGTTAATGCATATATATTTTCTTTACCATTTTGTACAACTATGTCTTCTAAAAGATAGATTGCAAATTCTGTTAGGGAATTCTTTAATTGAATTTTTGCATATTCTAACATAGCTCCTGCATATACAGATGGTCTTTTATCTTTTGGTTCATCTTTATATTTTTGAATAATTGACTTTAATAAATCTGATGCTTCTTTTTCATGTACATTTATTTCTGTGAAGCTCGTTCCAACTATATATTTTATACGATCTGTTGCATTTGGATTTAGTGCTTTTTTCTTTAAATATTGAATTGCTTTAGCATATTTTTTTTCTTGAAAAGCTCTTACTCCTCTACCAATATCAATTAATTGTAATGCTATATTTCTATCTATATATTTTCCTTTTCTAGTTGGGTGACCTTTTTTTCTACATAATCTAATTTTCATCAAAATTCGCCCTTTCTTCTTCATGATTATATCATAATAATATTTTTTTGTCTTTATTTTTTTAACTTTTTTTATGATTTTTCATATGATAAAATGAGACATTTAAAATTATTGCTAGAGTTTCTACTCAATTGGAGGTTTTTATGGGACTTACTTCATCTTCTACTGGAACGAAATTATTAAATGATAATTTTCATGTTTTAAAAAACAATTATGATTTTACTATTACTTTAGCCGGGAATCCTAATGTAGGAAAATCAACTGTTTTTAATGGCTTAACAGGAATGAATCAACATACTGGCAATTGGACTGGAAAAACGGTTAGTAATGCTATTGGAGATTGTACATATTGTGGTAAAAAATTTTTATTAGTAGATATTCCTGGAACATATTCTATGATTTCTCATTCGAAAGAAGAAGAAATTGCAAGTGCCTTTATTCGTTCTGATGTATCAGATGTTACGGTTGTTGTTGTAGATGCAACTTGCCTAGAAAGAAATCTAAATTTAGTTTTTCAGATTATGGACACCACTCCCCATGTTATTGTTTGTGTAAATTTATTAGATGAAGCCAAAAAGAAAAAGATTAAAATTGATTTAAATTTACTTTCGGATTTATTAGGTGTCCCTGTTGTTGGCACAACTGCTAGAAAAAAGAAAACTTTGACGAATTTATTAGATACCATATATAAAGTATGTACAAAAGAAATTATAGCTTCTCCAAAAAGAGTGATGTATGATAATGATACTCCACCAGATGAAATCCCTACTTTGATTATGAAACATTGTGAAGAAATTTCTAATAAGGTATGTACTTTTGAAAATCAAAATTATCGTTCTTTAGATAAAAAAATTGATAAAATTCTAACTTCTAAAACATTGGGCATTCCCATTATGTTACTTTTTTTAGGTATTATTTTTTGGATTACCATTGTTGGCGCAAATTATCCTTCTTCTCTCCTTTCTGAATTTTTTGGATGGATACAAGAAAAACTAATCTTAGGTGCCAATAGCATACATATGCCAGAATGGCTCTCTTCTATGCTGATTTTAGGAGTTTATCAAACCGTTACATGGATTATTGCGGTTATGTTACCACCTATGGCTATCTTTTTTCCATTATTCACTATTTTAGAAGATTTAGGTTATTTGCCTAGAATTGCTTTTAATATGGATAAATGTTTTAAAAAGGCTTGTACAAATGGAAAACAAATGATTACCATGTGCATGGGGTTTGGTTGTAATGCTGCAGGAATTTGTGGCTGTAAAATAATAGATTCTCCTCGTGAACGCTTAATAGCAATTTTAACAAATGCATTTGTTCCTTGTAATGGGAGATTTCCTTTTTTAATTACTCTTGCTACGATATTTATTGCTACTAGTTTTTCTGGATTTACCGCTTCTATTGTATCTACATTAGCTGTCATTGGTGTGATTTTATTAGGTATATTTATGTCACTATTGATTTCAAAAATATTATCACACACCATCTTAAAGGGAATGCCTTCTTCTTTTATATTAGAACTGCCACCCTATAGAAAGCCTCAATTCGGAAAAATTATTGTTAGGTCCATATTTGACAGAACCATTTTTGTACTTGGAAGAGCATTAAGTGTTGCCGTTCCTGCAGGCTTTATCATTTGGATTTTTGCCAATGTGGGAATTAATGGTTCTAGTTTACTTAGTATTGTTGCAAATTTCTTAGATCCATTCGCAAAAATTATGGGATTAGATGGATATATTTTAACAGCATTTATACTTGCACTTCCTGCAAATGAAATTGTTCTTCCTATTATTTTAATGGGATACCTTGGTGGAACATCTCTTAATAATCTAAGTGATAATTTTGCAATAGGAAATATCCTTGTTCAAAACGGTTGGAACATCCTTACTGCTATCAATGTTATGATTTTTGTTGTTTTACATTTTCCTTGTGGCACTACTCTACTTTCTATAAAAAAGGAAACTGGTAGTTGGAAATGGACGGCTCTAGCCTTTGTTTTACCAACAGCTTGTGGTATCATTCTTTGTATATGTACTACTTTTATTTATAACATTCTTCCATTGGGTTGACCAATTCCCTATAATATATTAAAATATACATAAATTTGAAGAAAAGGATGTACTTTATATATGAGTAATATGGAATTAGAAGTAAAAATAAAAAATGTTAATGCAAAGGATTTAGCAAAGAAAATAGAAGATTTAGGTGGCAAATATATTAGTACCTGCAAACAATATTTATATGTATATGATTTAATGTATATTAATCAAAGATATTACGCAGATTTATATGAATTAAATCATGAAACAATTGATTTAAGAAAAAATATCAATGTCAAAAAAATACAAAATTTATTTTTTGAGATTGATCAATTATTAACTGATAAAGATTCTGAATTTCTACAACAAAATTTCCATATAAGAAATTTATCAAATATATTTCAATTCGAAACAAAAGAAATAGAAGAAATTCTAAATGATAACACATTTAAAACTTTTATAGATAAATTCAAAATGACACCCAAAAAATGGATTAGACTTAGGAAAACTGTAGAAGAGAATGCCAACTCAGAAATATCAGAAACAACCACTTTAACGATTAAACATATTTTGAAAAGTAATACCTCTGAAATTCAACAAATGAAAGAAACAGAAATATTGGTGAATTCACTTGAAGAAACTAACGAATTACTTGAAAACTTAGGATTTTCTTATAGGAGTTACCAAGAAAAAAGAAGAGTAAAATATATGTTAAATCATCATGAAATAGATATTGATACTTGGCCAGGACTTCCACCTTATTTTGAGATTGAAGGAGAAAATAAAGCTGATTTAGAAAGTATACTAAATTTACTTGGCTATTCTTTTGATGAAGCTATTTCATGTACTGTGGATGAAATTTATCATGAGATGGGTATGGATATAAACAATATGAGAGAATTAAAATTTTAGTAATTATGCCCTGGCTTAGCCTGAAGCTTACAATCATTTTAAAAAGCAAAAATAAGATAAAAGATCTTGTTTTTGCTTTTTTCATAATTACAAATTTCCTATTTGTAACAACTTTATATTAATACTATATGTATATAATTAAAAACTATTCTGAAATGATAAAAGGAAACTTATCCTAAGTTCCCCAACTTTTAAAATTTTATACTATTACTAAACTCTGTTAGTAATTTCTTTGTAATTTAATTATAGCATTTACTTAACAGATTGTCTATACCTTTTCAAAAAATTTTTTAATTCCTGAAAATTATAATATCCTGATATATCTAGTAAATCTTTCAACTGATCTTGAGCAAAATTTCTTTCACTTTTAATTTTTTGTATATAATTTAATTTGTCTTCTAGATTTCCTTTTAGCTTGGCATAATAGTGCATTAAATCTAATGATATAGCAATAGCTATATCGATTTGTTTCATTTCTGTTGTAGACAGTACAGTTATATAATTTTCTAGTCTTGCCTTACTGACGCATAATAAATTGGATACATTTGCATAACCATCAAGCAAAATACTTCCATCATCATTAAATTGCGTATTGATTTTTACAATGCTTGGTATATCTTTTATTAGCCTGTTCAACTTTAGTAGTTAAATATAATTTTGTTTTCATCCAATCTAATAAATCTTGTATTTTGTTTAATTCGACTTGCATCAGCATCAACCTTTCAGAATTTCATGATATATTAATTACTCTTTCTCCATTCTTTCATCAATTCTTTTTCTTCTCTTTCGTCAATTTGCTCTTGCTCAACATCTATCAAATAAATTTTATCATTGAATGAACCTTTTTTATTATTTTTAATTCTTCTTGCTTCTTCTACTTATTCCTTTGAAATATTTTTTGCTTTCATAATTGCTAATATAACTTCCGTTAAATCAGCTAGTTCTTCTACACTATGTTCTTCTATAAATTCATGTGCTTCCTCAAATAATTTTTTATCAAGTTCTTTCATATATTCATCTTCATCCAAAATTTTATAATTACATGTTCTACCAATGATTGAATTAATATTTTCAGGTATTTTATCTCTTACTAATTTATTATAAACATATTTCACTTTTATCAGCTCCAATTTCTATCATGTGTATATAATAGAACATTTGTTTTAATTTGTCAAGTGCTTTTATACATTTTTTCAGGAAAAACACCTAACTTCAAAGTAAATAACTTTAAGCTAGGTGCTTATTTTAATCTATCGCTTTTGTTTCAATCTCTTCTTGTATTTTTTGTATAAATTCCTCTATTTTCATTTGCCCAATATCTCCAGCTTTTCTTGAACGAACTGCTACAGCATTTGCTTCAACCTCTTTTGCCCCAACAACTAACATATATGGAACTTTTTCAAGTTGTGCTTTTCTAATTTTATATCCAATTTTTTCATTGGAATCATCTATTTCTACTCTGATTCCTTTTGCTTTTAATTGATTAGATAATTCTGTAGCATATTCATTTTGGTTATCTGTAATTGGTAGAATTTTTGCTTGTACAGGTGATAACCATACTGGGAATGCTCCTTTTGTTTCTTCAATTAAGAATGATATAAATCTATCAAATGTTCCAAGGATTGCTCTATGGATGACAACTGGTGTATGTTCTGCATTATCTTCTCCTATATATGATAATTCAAATCTACGAGGTAATAAGAAGTCTAATTGACATGTTGATATAGTTACATCATGTCCTAATGCTGTTTTTATTTGAACATCTAATTTTGGACCATAAAATGCTGCTTCTCCTTCTGCTTCATAAAAGTTTAAGTTCAATTCTTTTAAAATTTCTCTTAATTGACTTTCTGCATCTTCCCACATTTTATCATCATCAAAATATTTTTTCTTATCATTTGGATCTCTTAATGATAGTCTAAAGGTATAGTCTTTAAATCCAAAATCTTTATATACAGACAAGATTAACTCTACTACTTTTCCCACTTCTTCTTTTATTTGGTCTGGTCTTACAAAAAGATGAGCATCATTTTGGCACATTTCTCTAACTCTTTCCAATCCGCAAACATTTCCACTTGCTTCATATCTAAAGTCGTGTGCTAATTCTCCAATTCTGATTGGTAAATCTCTATATGAACGAGTTTTATTTTTAAAGATTAACATATGATGTGGACAATTCATTGGTCTTAATACAATTTCTTCATTATCCAATTTTATTGGTGGGAACATATCATCTTTATAATGATCCCAATGTCCACTTGTTTTATATAATTCCACATTTGCAAGTGATGGCGTATATACATGGCTATATCCTAAAGCGACTTCTTTATCTGCTATATATCTTTCTAATATCATTCTTATTTTAGCACCATTTGGTAAATACATAGGAAGTCCAGAACCAACTAATTCATGTGTCATAAATAATTCTAATTCTTTTCCTATTTTTCTATGGTCTCTTTCTTTGGCTTCTTCTAATAATTTTAAATGTTCTTCTAATAGACTTGCTTTTGGAAATGCAATTCCATATATTCTTTGCATTGAATCATTTTCTTGATTTCCTTTCCAATACGCTGCAGATGTTGATAATAATTTTATTGCTTTTATTTTTCCTGTACTTGTAATATGTGGTCCTGCGCAAAGGTCAATATATTCGCCTTGTATATAAAAAGAGATTTCTTCTCCTTCTGGTAATTCTTCTATTAATTGTACTTTATAATCTTCTTTTTTGTCTTTCATCAACTTAATTGCTTCTGCTCTTGATAGTGAACTTCTTTCTAATGGTAAATCTTCTTTTATGATTTTTTTCATTTCTTCTTCGATTTTTTTCATGTCTTCTTCTGTTAATGGTTTTTCTACTTTAAAATCATAATAAAATCCATTATCTATGGCAGGTCCTATTCCTAGTTTTGTATTTGGATATAGTCTTTTTACAGCTTGTGCTAAGATGTGTGATGCTGTATGCCAATAGGCTTTTTTTCCTTCTTCACTATTTTCGAATGTACAAATATTTAATTGGCAATCTTCTTCTATTGGATATCGTATATCTTTTACTTCTCCATTTACTTCTGCACATGTTGCCATTCTTGCTAATCCTTCACTTATTTCTTTAGCAACTTCTAATACACTTTTTCCTTTTTCTACTTCTAAAACTTTTCCATCTTTTAGTGTTACTTTAATCATACTGATTCCTCCTTTATTTTGGATTTTTACCGGTTATCTGTCTTTTTGTTGGCTGTATTGCTTTATCGCAAAAAAGCACTTCTATAGACTATTTTAGCCTATAGGAGTGCTTACACGGTTCCATCCTATTTTTTACTTGATTTGATTTAACGCATCTATACGCCTAACTTGTTCGCTAGAAATTTCAAGAGTTAGTTTTCAAATATGTTTTTCACAATTAGTTTTCAGCCTGTGACTAATTTTCTCTGTTTGATAACCTCTATTTTACTTTTCTCTTATATATTTTTATAATATTTAATTCTTGTATATGCATAAATTGCAATACTTCCTAATATGATTACAGCTACTATTAACATTGTATTTTCTGCTATACCTGTATTAGGTAAATTTGTATTGGCATTATTTGCTATATTAGTATTAATATTGGTATTATAAGTATTTCCTGTTGTACCTGTATTTAAGCTAATTCCTGTATTTAGATTACTACTTCCTGTTCCTGTACTCCCACTACCACCAGTAGTTGTATTAATAGAATTTGTTATATCTATAACATCACTATCATCTAAACTCGTTGCAGCAAATACATTTATAGACATTGCTATTAATGCAATCATCATAACTGTTGTTAATAATATTTTTACTAATTTCTCTTTTTTCATGTACTCTACCTCTTTCTATTCTTATCTGTAGTATTAATCCTTTCTATATATTTATACTACATTTTTTTTATTATTGCAAGTTTTTTTGCATTTTTATTAAATTTTTTAGACATTAAATTTAAAAAGTACAATGTCTCCATCTTGCATTATGTAATCTTTTCCTTCTTGTCTTACAAGTCCTTTTTCTTTAGCTGCTAACATAGAACCTTCTCTCATTAAATCGTCATAAGATACAATTTCTGCTTTGATAAATCCTCTCTCAATATCTGAATGAATCTTACCTGCCGCTTTTGGTGCTTTTGTACCTTTTTTTATTGTCCATGCTCTTACTTCTGGTTCTCCTGCTGTTAAGAAGGACATCAATCCTAATAAATTATAACTCATTTTGATTAATTTGTCTAGTCCAGATTCTTCCAAACCAAGTGCTTCTAACATTTCTTTTTTGTCTTGTTCTTCTAAAGTAGATAGTTCTTCTTCTACTTTTACACATAATGGTACAACTTCTGCTTTTTCTTTTGTAGCATATTCTTTTACTTTTTTTACCATTTCATCATTTTCTGCATTTTCTATTTGATTTTCTGAAATGTTTGCTATGTATATAATAGGTTTTGCTGTTAATAAATACATTTCTTTTAACATTTCTTTTTCGTCGTCATTGTATTCTATTGCTCTTGCAGGAATTCCTTTTTCAAGATTTGATTTTATTTTTTCAATAAAATCTATTTCTGTTTGGTATTTTTTGTCTGCTTTTAAATTTTTTTTAGCTTTTTCTAATCTTTTTTCTAGTGTCTCCATATCTGCAAATATTAATTCTAAATTGATTGTTTCTATATCTCTTAATGGTTCTACACTTCCGTCTACATGGATGACATTTGAGTCTTCAAAACATCTTACTACTTGAGCAATGGCATCTACTTCTCTAATATGTGATAAGAATTTGTTTCCTAATCCTTCTCCTTTGCTTGCTCCTTTTACTAGTCCTGCTATGTCTACAAATTCTACAATTGCTTTTGTTACTTTTTGTGGATGATACATTTTTGCTAAATTATCAATTCTTTCATCTGGAACAGCTACTACTCCTACATTTGGTTCGATTGTACAAAATGGATAATTTGCACATTCTGCTCCTGCTTTTGTGATACTATTAAATAATGTACTTTTCCCTACATTTGGTAATCCTACTATTCCTATTTTCATTTTTTGCTTTTCTCCTTTATTCTAACTATTACCGTTTTTTATTGTTAAGTATTATATTATAACAGATTTTTTGCTTTTAATAAATAGTTTTTTAGGAATTTCTGACTATTTTTCCAATTTTATTATGTGTATCACAAGCTTTAAATTTTGCCGACAGTGTCGACAAAATTTAATCACTACTCTTCTTTATATTCCCTTTTCGTACCAGAATCTATTTCTACCATTTTGTTGTCAACGACAAAATGATTAATAGCAACTATTTCAGAGTTCTGACAACTTGCCGACATTGGCAAAATGTTCAAACACACTAATAATCTTTGATTTTAGGAAACTTTATTTTTTGAATAAACAGAATTTTTATAACTAAACAGCTTGAATATTAAAAATAAATCTAAAACAATGAAAATAAAAAGACATAATAATTGGTTGGGGTACTGTGATTCGAACACAGGAATGTCGGAGTCAGAATCCGATGCCTTACCGCTTGGCTATACCCCAATATGTACTATATTATATTACCATATTTTTTGAAAAAAGTCTATAAAAACAAGAAAACTGTGCAATTCTTTTTTTGAATCTACACAGTTATATTTTAACACTATAAAATTTGCCTTAGCGTATCTTCGATTCGCTAATTCCTATTCTGATTTGTACCTATAAAATTACTTTATTTACTTTTCCTAGTTCACGGCTTTAGAGCTCAGTTCTACTAATAAAGTGCGGAGCGAGAACCATAGGTGCTGTAGCTGATGCTGCTGCCGATATTGTACGGATAGTTGCCGGCGCGAAGGTCTGGTCTGGTGCCATCAGAACCGGTGAGGTTGCAACGGCCTCCGCGTACCGCTCGATTGTTGGTGCTACTGGCCTCTAATGTCCAATCATATAAATTTCCGGCTAAATCATAGATATTCTTTACTCTATAAGCGTCCTGATATCCTGTAGGCGCTGGCGAGCTTGTACTACTCCAGCCATCATTTATTCCACTGCTTACTCCGAAGTTTCCCATTCCTACTGCATTTGTTATATAATATTTTCCTGTATAGGTTGTATCTGTATATTCTGATGGAACATCTTTCATCCATATCATAATTTGATCCCATTGACTTCCCCATATCATACTACTTGTTCTTGCACTACTTATTTCTGTTAGACTTCTATATGCTTTTTGTTGGGCATACATTCTATACCAATTAATACTATTTCTACTTACTCCTGTTGTTGCTCCTCTAACTACTTTTATCTTATTTGTTTTATCTTGAGTATTATTACTTGTCATATTACTCGTTTCATATCTTCCTACCCAGAATCCTTTATTACTACTTACTTTATTTACCATTCCATTAAACTCATTTTGTAATAACTCTTGTGTTATTTTTGGATCTGTATTATTTGCAGAAATTGCATCCCCCCTCAAAGTATCTGTTAAATATGCTGGTTCTCTACTATTTGTTGAAGTTGATGACCATGATTTGTCTGATATAGTTAATGTTCCTCCATTTTCATTAAAATCATATAATACTCCTCTATAATTTGTATCATCTGTTGCGATTGCCATTGGATATTTATCTTGTGCTATCATTAAGTCTATATCTGTTTCATTTACAACCTCATCATCATTCATATCTACTGCTATTGCGTTTGGTACTGGTACCCATACGAATTGGTCATATTTTTCTTGCACATCTTTTATTCCGTCTCCATCTTCATCTGCTTCCCAATTTGGTGTTTCTCCTTCTGGTATGATATATATAACAATTCCTTCATCTACATCTTCATATTCTCCTGGAATTTTGGATATTGTAGAACCTCCTGGGATACTTACTTCTTCTCCTCCTATTGTTACTTTTATATCTTTATCATATCGTTTTCCCGCTTCTCCTTGTTCTATTCCTCCTCCGGAACTTCCTTTTTCTGTTATTTCTACTTCATATCCATCTACTTCTACTGTTGTTGGTAAACTTGTTATAGGATTTTCATCTAATGTTTTTCCTTCGTGTGTGATTCCTTCCACATTCTTTTTTAGATTTTCATTTAATAATGGTATACTTACATTGCCATTTGAATCAAAACTTCCTGCTACTTCTACATTTACTCTTTCTTCTGCACTTGCTTGTCCTGTTTTATCTTTTGCATCTTGTGCTTGGGTTATAACTCCATTTTCTCCTGTTAGCATGCTAATACTTACTGCTGCTAATATTAGTAGTACAACTATGGTTACTACTAATGCAATTAGGGTTATACCTTTATTTTTCATATTTTGCTTTTGATCTTTTTGTTCTTTCATCTTATTTTTTTCCTCCTTTTTCTTATGTTTTCTTATTTTTATTTCTTTATTCTTTTTGTTATTTTTTAATAGAATTTCTATCTTCTTTTGCACATAAAGAACCTTTATTTTTCTGTTTTTTATCTTTTTAGCAAAATATTTTATTTTCAAGGTTCTTTTATATGCATAAACAAAATATACTCTTCTTCATTTTCTATTTTATATAACCACTACATCTTTGTCAATACTTTTTTATCTATATAATATACTAAAATGCAAAGAAAATATTGCCATTTTCTTTTATACTGCATATTTTTTCACATTTTTTGGAGATAATTTAAGATGTTTTCACACTTTTTTTGGAGTTAGACTTTAAATGATGTACTATGTCAAGAAAATAACCTCAACTATTACTTTTATTTAATAATTGAGGTCTTATTTATATTTTAATATTGATATTCTTGTATCTCTCTTTCATATCTTTGAAATTCTGGAATATATTTTTCTATCATTTTATAAAAGTTTTTTCCATGTGTTTTATATTTTAAATGGCAAAATTCATGCGTAACTACATATTCTATGATTTCTCTTTTATATTTCATTAATTCTGGATTGATGATAATATTTTTTCCATCTATACATTTACCTAAAGTATTTTGCATTCTTTCTATTTTGTATTCTTCTGGTGCCATTCCTAATTTTAATCTAACTTTTTCCATGATATCTTCCATTTCATTTTTGGCAATTTCTTCATACATTTTTTCGATAGATCTTTTTAATATTTCTTCATTTCCTATCTTTTTATATTTATTAGGTAAAATAATATTGATTTCTGAATTATTTTCTATGGTTAATTCTGTTGTTTTTATATTTTTATATAGCACTTTTACATCATAACTTTTTCCAAATATTTTTACTTCTCGTATATTTGGAATATTTTCTTCATATTCTTGTATTTTACTTAATATCCAGTTTTTCTTTTCTTGCACAATTTCTTGTATTTTGTTTGTTGTAAAATACCATGGTGCATTGACAACAACTTCTCCATTTTGTACGGTTATATACATATCTCTGTTTGCAGCTTTATTTACTGTATAAGTTATTACTCTTTCTCTTTTTCCAAATATACTCATTTTACTTCCTCCTCACTTTTTTGAACTCTTGTTCGTTTTTTACTGTTCTTATTTTATATCCATTTTTATTTTTTGTCAATAGTTTTTTCAAAAAAATGTTTGCTTTTTTGAAAATTTTTCTCCTTTCTAAAAGTTGATATATAAATATTTTGTAGTAAAAGACCTGGATTGTTACACCCTAGCTATGCTTTTTATGCATAAAGAGATTATATATTAATATTTTGTAGCAAAAGACCCGGATTGTTACACCACAAATATGTTTTTTGCCAAAAATATTAATATATAATCTCTTTTATCAATTAAAAATCATACTAGATTTTTTAATATAAAAAATCAAACATGCATATATTTAAAAGAGGTGTCAAATGAAAAATCATTTTTATATTATTCGTTTTAAAAAACTTATTTTACCTTGTATATTTATTATTTTTACTGGATGTTTAGTTATATTTTCAAGAACGAATTTATCTGCTGCTAAAAATGGATTGATGTTATGGGCAAATTCTGTTATTCCATCTCTTTTTCCGTTTTTTGTTGCCACAGATTTACTATCTCATACAAATTTTGCCTACTATCTTGGAAAACTATTAAATAGATTTATGAAGCCCATTTTTAATGTTCGAGGAGAAGGAAGTTTTGCTTTTATAATGGGTATGATTAGTGGTTACCCTATTGGTGCTAAAATTGCTGCCAATTTTCGTGAAAAAAATATATGTTCTAAAGAGGAGTGTGAAAGACTTTTAAGTTTTACCAATAATTCTGGTCCTTTATTTATTGTGGGTACTGTTGGAATTAGTCTTTTTGGAAATTCTACAATTGGTTTTTTGTTATTATTAACGCATATATTGGCATCCTTAACGGTAGGATTTATTTTTCGATTTTGGAAATATAATTCCAAGACTTCTAGTCTAAATAATAATACTTACCATTCTCAAAACCAAGACATTCCTATATCTAGTCTTGGTGGAATCATTGGAGCAAGTATTGTAAGTTCCATTAATACGATTTTATTAATTGGTGGCTTTATTGTTTTATTTTCTGTTATCATTTCCATTTTACAAACTAGCCACTTATTAGAAATCCTTTCTAATTGTATACAACCAGTTTTAACTGTTTTTCATATTCCAAATGAATTTGCTTCTGGAATTATTTCTGGAATCATAGAACTTACCAATGGTTTAAATATCATTTGTAATATACCTGAGAAAAAACTTTCTATCAATATCATTATTGCTTCATTCTTATTAGGATTAGGAGGACTTTCTGTATTGTTACAAGTATGGAGTACGATTTCAAAAACAGATTTATCTATAAAACCTTATATTTTAGGTAAATTATTACATGCTTGTATTTCTGCAACTTATACTTTTTTATTTTTAAGAAATTTTGTATTTTTTAATTTTGATTTATAAAAAAATAAAGTATTTTAACAATTTACAAATGCATTACACATAAAGAAATTAAATTGTTCCTATAGAAATATTTTGCAATCAAAGACCTAGATTGTTACACCCTAGCTATGTTTTTGATAAAAAATATTTCTATAGGAACATATAAAATAAATTTATGGTAAAAAGAATCATTATTAAAAACACTTTATTTTATAATACTATAAAAATTTTCAAATGTATAACCTCTATCTCTAAAATAGGCAATAATTTGAGGAAGTGCATCTGCTGTTGCTTGTTTATTTCCTGCATCATGCATTAAAACTACAACACTATTATATTTAGGAGCTGTTTTATCAAGTTCTGCAAGAAATTCTTCAGTAGTTTTATTTCCTGCTGCATCAGCAGTTATACAATTCCAATCTACATGCACAATATCATTCTGGGCTAATAAGGTATCTGCTTCTTTTTTAATACTTGCATATTTTCCACCTTTATATCCTCCTGGAAATCGAAATAAATGCGGGTTATATTCTTGTTCTCCTATGGCATTTCTAATAGCAGTTATAGATGTATTATATTCATCTAATACTGCTTGTGGAGATGCATATATCTGAGAATACACATGTGAATATCCGTGGCTTGCTAAAAAATGTCCCTCTTGATATTCCCTTTTTACTAAGTCTGGATATAATTCTACTCTACTACCTAATAAAAAGAAAGTTGCTTTTACATCTTCTTGTTTTAATGTGTCTAAGATTTGTGGTGTTACCTTTGATGGACCATCATCAAAGGTTAAAAATACTCTTTTGGTATCAGAATGATAAATATTTGCTATGTTTGTTTTTCCTTGTTCTGTTAAATTGGGTAATTTTTCTAACCTTAATTTTTCTGCTTCAGCTTTTTGTTGTTCTAATGCTTCTTGTTCTTTTATTGCAATCTCATCATAAAGATTTATATAAGATAGATAAAATTTTTCAAAGGCAATTTCGTTATAAATCTCTCTCATGAGTATCATAAAAATAACAATACATACGATTAAAAATGCTCCCAATATGCTATTTCTTATATTTCTATATTTTCTTTTAATAGATATCAAATCCATTTTTCCACCTTTTATAAACGAAAATATTAACTTCTTAAATATTCAAGCTCTTCTTCTACATTTTTTCTTAAGAATAATGGCTCACCTTTTTCAATTACCTTGATATTTTTTAGTTTATCATATGGTTTTAAACTGTCCCAAGTTTGTAATTCCTCTGGTATTCCAATTTGTCTTAACAAATTCTTAGATGTAGATTCCATAATTGGTAATAAGATAATTCCTATTTTTCTTATATTTTCTATTAAATGATACATACTTGATTTTAATTTTTCTATTTCTTCATTTTTAGCAAGTTCCCATGGTCTTGTTTCATCAATATACTTATTTGTTCTTGATATCAATGCCCATATTTCTTGTATGGCATTTGCCATTTCATATTTTTCCATTAAATTTACAACTTTCTCTAATTGTGATTGTGCAAATTCTTCAAATTCTTTATCTACATCATTAATGATTCCCGTATATTCTGGAACAATTCCATCAAAATACTTATTTACCATTGATACAGTTCTATTTACTAAATTTCCTAAATCATTACATAAATCTGAATTATATCTTTCAATAAAACTATCTGGTGTATATAATCCATCTTGAGATAATGGCATCTCTCTTAACAAGAAATATCTTGTAGCATCTAGACCATATCTATCGATTAATTTTTCTGGATAAACAACATTACCTTTCGATTTTGACATTTTACCATCTTTCATCATAATCCAATTGTGTACAAATATTGTTTTTGGTAATGGTAAATCTAATGCCATTAAGAAAATCGGCCAATAAATTAAGTGAAATCTTGCTATATCTTTTCCGATGATTTGTAAATCTGGTGACCAATATTTTTTAAATAATTCATCATTATCTGTCATGTATCCTACTGCTGTTAAATAATTTGCTAATGCATCTAACCATACATATATAACATGTTTTGGATCACTTGACACTTTAATTCCCCAATCAAATGTTGTTCTTGTTACACATAAATCTTCTAGTCCTGGTTTTATAAAATTATTAATCATTTCTGTTTTTCTATATTCAGGATATATAAAGTCTGGATGTTCATCATAATATTGCAACAATTTATCTGCATATTTTTTCATATTAAAGAAATATGCTTCTTCTTTCATTAATTTTACTTCTCTTCCACAATCTGGACATTTTCCATCTACTAATTGGCTTTCCGTAAAATAACTTTCACAAGGCATACAATATAATCCTTCATATGTTCCTTTATAAATATCTCCTTTTTGCAAATAGAATTCAAATATTTTTTGAACCACTTCTTTATGTTTTGGATCTGTTGTTCTTATAAAGTAATCATAATGAATGTCCATTTGTTTCCACAATTCTTTTGCTTGTTCTGCCATCTCATCTACATGTTCTTGTGGTGTTTTCCCATTTTTCTCTGCTACTGTCTGTATTTTTTGTCCATGTTCATCTGTTCCAGTTAGCATAAACGTATCATATCCTTGTAATTGTTTTAATCTTTTATAAGTATCTGCTAAAACAGTTGTATAGGCAGTACCTATATGAAATTTCCCACTTGGATAATAAATTGGTGTTGTTACATAAAATTTCTTGTCCATAGTTCATCCTCCTTTATATCATAATCTCTCTTTTTAATAATTCTTTTTTTAATATGGCTAGTCCCATAAATTGATGGCTTTGATTATAGATTCTATATATGCCATCTTTTTGTTTACATGTCAATTGTACTCCATTTAATAATAAATTTATCTTTTTATCTTCTAACATTAATTCTGGATATTTCGAAAAATAGTTTTCTATTGTTATAAAATGCTTGTCCATAAATTCTTTATTATTAAGATTATTTTCAAGTTCTTCTATTTTTATGGCATCTTCTAAATAAAATTCTCCAACTTGCAATCTTTTTAATTCTTTCATATATCCAACCGTATTTAACTTTTCAGCAATTTCTTCACATAATGTTCTTATATAGGTTCCTTTTGAGCATTTTACCTGAAATGTTATTTCTTTATTTTCTATATCTATTTTTACTAAATGGATATCATATATTTCTATATCTCTTGGCTTTATTTCAACTTTTTGTCCTCTTCTTGCATATTCATATAACTTCTTTCCATTTATTTTTATTGCAGAATACATTGGTGGAATTTGTTTTTGTTTTCCAATGAATTGTTTTAGTGTTTGCTCTATTACACTTTTGTTGAATACTTCTTTATTGACTTCTCTTTTTTCAATAACATTTCCTTCTATATCTGCTGTATCTCTTTTTTCTCCTAATTTTAGTACAGCTTCATATGCTTTATCATGATTCATTAAATATTTAGAAACTTTAGTTCCTTTACCTACTAAGATTGGTAATACCCCTGTAGCATTTGGATCTAAAGTTCCTGTATGTCCTACCTTGTCATTCAAAAGTTTTTTTACCTTTTTTACTACATCATGAGAAGTAACATTTTTTTCTTTATCTATGATAATGATTCCATCCATTTTTATACTCCATATGTTATTTCATTTCTTGTTTAATTACTGTTAGTATTCTTGATTTCGCTTGTTCTAAGTTTCCACTAATAAAACATCCAGCAGCTCTTGGATGTCCGCCTCCACCTAATAGAAAACAGATATCAGATACATTTACATTTTCTTTTGAACGCAAAGATGCTTTATATCCATTGGTTCCTTCTTTTTGTTTTAATAATACAGCTACTTCTACACCTTCTATATCTCTTTCTATTTCTACAAGTCCATCATCATCCCCAAATTCAGCATTTGCATTTTTCATATCTTCTAAATCTATATAGGCAACTACAACTTTTCCGTCTTCAAAAAATTCCATTCGATTATAGATTAATTTTACTAATTCACAATGTGATTTGGTTTTATTTCTTAATACTTTTTGACAAATCTTTGATATATTTACACCTTTTCTTAAAAGTTCTGCAGCAAATTCAAATGTTTCTGGTGTTACTCCAGAATATTGGAATCCACCTGTATCTGTAAGAATTCCTGTTAATAAACAAGTTCCTAATTCCTTATCAATCTCTATTCCAAAATATTCAAACATACCTATTAATATTTGACAACATGCTGGTGATACTGGATCTACATAGTTTAAATCAGCGAACATTGCATTTACAGAATGATGGTCTATTTGTATCGTTGTTTTTGCTGTTTCAAAATATTCTTCTGAACCCACTAATCTTCTTAAATCAGAACAATCTACGGATATGGCTAAATCATATTCTGTAATTTCACTTTTTTCTTTTATGGTATTCGCTTCTGGTAAAAATTTAAAATCTTTTGGACATTGTGGTATAATTACATCCGCTTCTTTTCCTAATTGTTTTAATGCTACTTTTACTGATAGAGAGCTTGATACAGCATCTCCATCAGGTGATTCATGTGTTAATATAACTATTTTTTCTGCTTTTTTTATTTCTTCAAATATCGTATCTAAAGTCATACTTATCCCTTTCTATCATTCATCTTCTTTTTTTACATCCTTCATAATATTATTTAAGATACTATCGATTCTAGCACCATATTCTAGTGATTCATCTAATTCGAATACTAATTCTGGTGTATTTCTTAGGTTTATTCTTTTTGCTAATTCTGACCTTAAAAATCCTGAAGATTTCTTTAACCCTGCTAACGTTTCTTTGACATTTTTTGAATTTAAAATACTTACAGAAACTTTAGCATATTTTAAATCTGGTGTTACTTTTACTCTTGTTACACTAACCATTCCCGTAACACTAGGTTCTTTTAATTCAAAGCTTATTAATTGGCTAAGCTCTTTTCTATATTCTTCATCAATTCTTCCTTGTCGGTTGTTATTTTTAGGCATATTGTCCTCCTTATCTCTTAATTTCTTCTAAGATATATGCTTCTATGATGTCTCCTTCTTTAATGTCATTATATTTTTCTATTTGAATACCACATTCATACCCTTTTGTTACTTCTTTTACATCATCTTTAAATCTCTTTAATGATGATAATTTTCCATCATGTATAACGATGTTATCACGAAGAATTCTTACTCCCGCATTTCTCTCTAATTTACCATCTGTAACGTAAGCTCCTCCGATTGTTCCTACATTTGAGATCTTGAATGTTTGTCTTATTTCTGCATTTCCGATTACTTTTTCTTCAAATTTTGGTGCAAGCATACCTTTCATGGCAGCTTCTACATCATCTATTGCTTGATAGATAACAGAATATTGTTTGATTTGTACTTCTTCTTTTTCCGCCATGTCTTTTGCTGTTGGCATTGGTCTTACATTAAATGCAATAATAATGGCATTTGAAACTTTTGCAAGTGTTACATCAGATTCTGTAACTGCTCCTGCTGCAGCATGGATAACTTTTACTTTTACTTCTTCATTAGATAATTTTTCCATTGATTGTTTAATCGCTTCTACTGAACCTTGTACATCCGCTTTTACAATTAAGTTAAGCGTTTTTAAGTTTCCTTCTTCCATTTGACTAAATAAATTGTCTAATGTTACCTTGCTCATAGCATTCATTGCTTTTTCTCTTTCTTGACGTTTTCTCTTTTCTATTAAATGTTTTGCTACTTTTTCATTTTCAACTTCATAGAAAGTATCTCCTGCTTGTGGCACTTCTGTCAATCCCATAATTTCTACAGGTGTTGATGGTCCAGCTTTTTTCAACTTTTTACCTTTTTCATCTGTCATACTTCTTATTCTACCGATAGATGATCCAACAATAATGGTATCTCCCACATCAAGAGTTCCTCTTTGTACAAGAATTGACGCAACTGCCCCTTTGCTTTTATCAAGCCTAGCTTCTATAACAACTCCTTTTGCTTGTTTATTAGGATTTGCTTTCAATTCTAACATATCTGCTTCTAATAACACCATTTCTAATAATTGGTCTATATTTTGATTATTTTTAGCAGAAATTGGTACATAAATTGTGTCTCCTCCCCATTCTTCAGGTACTAATTCATATGTCATTAATTCTTGTTTTACTTTATCTACATTTGCATCTGGTAAATCAATTTTATTAATTGCTACAATGATTGGAATTCCTGCTGATTTTGCATGATTGATTGCTTCAATCGTTTGTGGCATTACACCATCATTTGCTGCTACTACAAGTATGGCAATATCTGTAATTTGAGCTCCTCTTGCTCTCATTGCTGTAAATGCTTCATGTCCTGGTGTATCTAAAAATGTAATTTCTCTGTCATTGATTTTTACTTTATAGGCACCTATATGTTGTGTGATTCCTCCTGCTTCTCCTTCAATCACATTTGTTTTCTTTACGGCATCTAATAAGGATGTTTTTCCATGGTCAACATGCCCCATAACAACAATAACTGGTGGTCTTGCTTCTAATTCTTCTTCTTTATCTTCTGATTCATCAAATAAAATATCTTCTTCTGATATGGTTTCCTTTTTATTTACTTTTACTCCAAATTCATCTGCAATTAGTGTGGCTGTATCAAAATCAATTTCATTATTGATTGTTGCCATTACACCATATCCTAAAAGTTTTTTAATAACTTCTGCTGTTGTCTTCTTTAATTCTGTAGCAAAATCTTTTACTGTTATTGTTTCTGGAATTGTAATTTCTTCTAATTTAAAGATTTTTTGTTTTGTTCTATTTTCATCGTCTTTTACTGTTTTCTTTTTACCTTTTTTGCCTCTTTGTGTTGTTAAATCATAATAATCTAACATTCCGCCATCTGAATCATCAAACATATTTGATAATCTGTCTGCTCTTTTTAATCCTTTTAATTTATGTTCATTGATTTCTCCATTTTGTTGATTTTTTCTAGATTTATTATTCTTTTTATTTCCTCTATTTTCCTCAAATCGATTATTATCTTTTTGTTTGTCAATCGATTTATTATATTCTCTAGAAGTTTCTTTTTCTATTGTTTCAACAGACATGATATCTTTTATATTTTTTTCTATTCCTCTTTCATCTAATGGTCTATTTCCACCAAATCTTTGATTTCCACCTTGTTTATTTCTATTATCAAATTTATTATTTCCATTATTTTGATTATTTCTATTTCCAAATCTTTGATTATTATTGTTTCTGTCAAAATGATTATTATTTCTGTCTTTATTAAATTTATTTCTGCTTTGGAAATTTCCATTTTGATTATTATTTCTATTATTATTAAAGTTATTTGTTCTATGCTCTTTATTATTACTTCCTTCTGGTTTCTTTTCTACTACAGTTTTAACCTCAGGTTCTTCTTTTTTTACTTCAACATCCATTTTATTTTCTTTTATTTCAACCTTTTCTTCTTTCTTTTCTTCTACCTTTTGAATATTCTCTTCTTTTTTTGGTTCTTTCTTTATTCCGAACAATTCATCAACTGTCATTGGTTTAGATGGTTTGTTTCTATAAACAATATTGTAATCTTTGTTTTGTTTCCTTTCAACAAAACCTATATTGCTATTTTTCTTTTCTTCTTTTTTAGTACTTTCTCTTTGCATATTATTTTCATCTGATATAATAACTTCTCTTCTTATGATAACAGGTGAACTATTTTTATCGTTTTTCTTTTCTTGTTTTTCAGTGTTTATTTTCTTTTCCTCTTTCTTCATTTCCTTACTTTTAGAACTTTCCTTTATTCTTCTAGCATCTTCTTCATCTACAGAACTCAAATGACTTTTTGCTTCTATTTTCAGTTTTTGTGCTATTTCAATTACTTCTTTACTGGTTAAGCCTAATTCTTTTGCTATATCATATATTTTAATCTTACCCAATAACATCACCCCCTAGTTTATTGATTATTGTTTCTTTTATTTGCTCATATATTTCTTCTGATATTTTTGTCTCTAGTACTTTTTCTAGTTTTTTAGATTTTATCCCTTTTTCAAAACAATCCATACTATAACAAATATATGCGCCTCTACCCGGTTCTTTTCCTATCTTATCAACTTTTATTTCATTTTCTTTATTTTTTACAATCCTTAATAATTCATTTTTATTTTTTTGTGTTCTACAAATAACACAACTTCTTTGTGGAATTTTCTTCACTATATCCTCCTCAAAAACTATTCTTCCTTATCTTCCTCTTCTGCTTTCTTTGCTAACATCTCTCTAAATTGTGACTCTGATTTTATATCAATCTTCCAATTCGTTAATTTTGCAGCTAGTCTTGCATTTTGACCAGCTTTTCCTATTGCTAATGACAATTGGTCATCTGGCACAATTACTTGAGCAAATTTTTCATTTTCTTTTATATCCACTGCCATGATTTGTGCTGGCAATAAAGCTGATGCGATAAATATACTTGGATCTGCATTCCATTCTATAACATCTATTTTTTCTCCATGTAATTCGTTTATTACGTTTTGTATACGAATTCCTTTTTGTCCAACACAAGAACCTACTGGATCTATATTTTCATTTTGTGAATACACAGCTACTTTACTTCTTGAACCAGGATCTCTTGAAACACTTTTTATCTCTATAAGTCCTTCATATATTTCTGGTATTTCAAATTCTAGTAATTTTCTTACAAAATCAGGATTTGTTCTTGATACGATTGCTTGTGGAATTCCTTTTTCTCCTCTTTCTACATCTACAACATATCCTTTTATTTTATCATTTACTCTATACGTTTCTGTTGGAATTTGATCTTTTGCTAGCATAATTCCTTCTAATTTTCCTAAGTCTAATACAACAATGTGTTTATCTGCTTTTTGTACTAGTCCTGTTACGATTTCACCTTTTCTTTCATTATATTCATTAAATATCATATTTCTTTCTGTTTCTCTTAATTTTTGTATAATGACTTGTTTTGCAGTTTGTGCTGCAATTCTTCCAAAATCTCTTGGAACAATTTCAACTTCTACGGTATCTCCTATATTTAAATCTTTGTTTATTTTTCTTGCTTCTTCTAAACTGATTTCTAAAGCATCATCATTTGCTTTTTCCATAACTTCTTTTATGGAATATACATGTGTTGCTCCTGTTTGTTCATCCATTTTTACATCTACATTTTCTAATGAATCAAAATTTCTTTTATATGCTGTTACTAATGCAGTTCTTATAGATTCTAATAATTCTTCTTTTTTTATACCTTTCTCCTTTTCTAATTCTTCTAAAGCCATGATTAATTCTTTATTGTCTATTGCTTTCATTTTTTTAATTCCCCCATTCATATATCGTTTTGATTTGCGCGATATCTTTTCTTTCTATTTTTATTTCTTCTTCTGTTTTTATGGTAATTGTTTCTAAATCAAATTTTTCCAATTTTCCAATATATTCTTTGTTTCCTTTTGTATCTTTTTTAAATAATTTGACTTCTACTTTTTTTCCTATATTTTGTTCTAAGTGTTTGTCTTTTCTCAATACTCTTTCTACTCCTGCTGATGATACTTCTAAATAGTATTGTTCTTTTATATAGTCTGCTTCGTCTAACATATCATTGATTTCATTACTTACTTTTTCACAGTCATTTAAATTGATTCCCTTGGGACTGTCTATATATATTCTTAAATAGTAGTTTGGTCCTTCTTTGGCATATTCTACATCATATAGGTCAAATCCTATATTTTCTATCTTGTCTTTTACGAGTTGTTCTACTTTTTCTTCTATTTTTGCCATAAGCCCTCCTTTTCTTTTACATTGATAAAGAGTAGGATTTGCTCCTACTCTTCTGTTCGTTTTTTATGTTCTTATATATTATACCCAATTTTTGGCATAAATGCAAGGGGTTTTGGAAATTTTTTGATTTTTTAGGCTCCAGACATTAAAATATATTGTTCATCTTGTAATATTTCATCATCTGGATTAACAATTATATCTGAACCTTTATACAACATATCTGATTCTTTCCATATGGTGGAATCTATGTTAATAAAAAAAGCCTCTGTATTATAGCTAGATTCAACAAATTCCCTCCAAGTCATTCCATATTCACATTTTATGTAAAAAGAGAGCTCATACGTATTACCACCCTTATAATCATATATAGGTATCTCTATTGTCATTGAATAATCTATATCTCTTTCTCCTATTGTGATTATTTTAGCATTTCTATCGATTTCTTCTTCTTCCACTAAATCTTCATCTAATAATTTCTGTAACATTTCATTTTCTGTATCTACATCATTATCTGTATAGTCATAATTGGCTGCAATTACTTCATTTTTCCACAATTTTACTCTTTCTTCTACTGTTCCTGCTCTATTTTCTGTTCTAGCCCTTTGTGCTTGTGTAATGATTCCATTTTCTCCTGTTAGCATAGATATGCTTACTGCAGCTAATATCAATAATACTACTATTGTTACAACTAGAGCAATTAAAGTTATACCATTATCTTTTCTCATTTGTTTTCTCCCTTCTATTTTTATAATTATATTATATCAATATAAACATAAAAAAGCAATATTTTATTATAATTTTTTATTAATCTCTTGTAAGTTATTTTTAAACACGATTCCATTAATTCCTATTTCTTTAGCCATTTCTATATTTTCTGCTTTATCATCTATAAAAAGGCATTCTTGTGGTATTACATTATTTTGATTTAAAAATGCTTCATATATTTCTTTTTCTGGTTTACAAGCTTTTACTTGATATGAAAATGTTCCTCCTGTTACATAATTCCAAAATCCGAAATTTTTGACATAGTTTAATACATATTCAGATATATTAGACAACACATATATATTGTATTTATGTGACATTTCTTCTAAAAACTTTGACATTTCTTTATCTTCAATGAACATATTTACTAACCAATCAGAATCAAAAATTTTTTCAATTTCTTTTATATATTGTGGATTTTCTTTTTTTAATTTTTCACTATATTGTTCTATGGTTATCGTTCCTCTATCAAATTCATTCCACATAGGATTTAAAAACACAATTTTACTTAAGATTTCAGCCTCTTTTGGTTTGAACCCAATTCTTAATAGATAATCTATTGGCTTAAATTCTACAAGCACATTTCCTAAATCAAATACTATATTTTTTATCATTTTATTTTTTCCTTTCCAAGTCATTATATCATACCCCATATTTAAATACAAGAACAAAGCGATTTTAATCACCAAACTACATAATATTATAAAAAAGCTGTAACCTCAATTGAGGTTACAGCTTTTGATTCTCATTTATTCAGATAACACCTTCCTAATAAAGTCTTTCTGCTGATCAAGCACACCCTCACACTCTTCTAGAGTTTTTACATATTTGTAATTCAAAGATTCATTATCCAAAGTAATATTGGGTACATAATCCAATCTGACTACAAAACGGTAAGATGTGAACTTTGCGTTGTCGCCATTTGCATAGCGATGCAAGTGTGGGTTAATTCCTACAAAATGCATTTGCTCTTTACCAAGACTAATTCCTGTTTCTTCTTTGACTTCTCGGATAGCTCCATCAATAGGAGCTTCTCCATCCTCTAACACTCCTCCCCACATGCCCAATGCTCCTTTGTCAGAAGCTCGAACTTGGAGAAGAAGTCCCTTTGGAGTAATGATGCACACTTCAGTTGAAAAAAATTCAACCAACATATGCCGATCATACCCCAACTGTTCTAAGATATCTCTTAGTTCTTGTATACCTATATTAGGGAAATAGCGCTGCCGATCTTCTTGGCTTAGGAAACCTTGCAAATCTACCTCCATGAGAACCCCTCCAAAAGTTTAGTATACTTATATTATACCATAATTGCCATAAAAATTCGAAATCATGTATTTTATCTTTATTTCATACATAAAAACTATATTTTTCCTCTTCTTTATTCATTGACTTTTGAAAGCTTTACATATATAATATTTTTTAGAAGATAATATCGAAAAATGTTTTTGGAGGAATTTACAATGGATAAAAGACGATCTAGAAATCGTATGAATAGAAAAAGAGAAAAAAAGTTTAATTGGACAACCGTTGTCAAAATCACATTAATTTTAGGTGTTATCCTTTTAGCAACATTTTTTTCACTTTTAAATATTGGTAGTAGTAATATTTTGAATAATGTTTATATTAATGGTATAGCTGTTTCTTCTTTATCAACGGAAGAAGCTAGAAATAAAATACAACCATTATTAGATGAAAAACTAAATAAAGAGATTACAATAAAATTTGAAGATTATGAAACAACGATTCTCCCTGAAGAAATCGACTTTTCTTATGATTTATCATCTGCACTAGAACAAGCATATGGTATTGGTAGAACAGGAAACATAATTACAAACAATTTAAAAATATTAGCTTCTTTATTTACAAAGACGAATATAGAAGCTCCTATTACATATAGTACAGATAAATTAGATAATATTGTGGAAAATATTAGTGTTGAAATTCCAAATTTAGTAACAGAGCCTTCTTATTATATAAGAGATAATGAACTAATTATTACAAAAGGAACGGAAGGAAATCAATTAGATAAAACTTTAACAAAAGACCTTATTATTTCCGCAATAAATGAAGAAAAATCCTCAATTGAACTTCCTGTATCTTCCGTTCAACCTGAAAATATAGATATTGCAAAAATTCATGATGAAATTTATTCAGAACCTCAAAATGCATCAGTTACAAAAGATCCGTATTCTGTTTCTGTTGATAAAAAAGGTGTTGATTTTGCAATAAGCATTGATGAAGCCAATCAAATTATTAATTCATCTGATAGTAATGAATTTTCAATTCCTCTTGTTTATACAGATGCAGAAATTACTGTAGCAGATTTAGGTGAGGATATATTTGGCACAAGGTTGGCATCTTCTACAACAAAATATGATTCAACAAATACAAATAGAGCAATTAATTTGGAAATAGCTATTAACAAAATAAATGGTATTGTTTTGGCTCCAGGTGAAATCTTTTCTTTTAACCAAGTAGTTGGCGAACGTACTGCAAAAAGCGGATTTAAAGAAGCTGTTATTTATTCTGATGGCGAATTAGATTATGGTTTGGGTGGAGGTATCTGTCAAATATCTTCAAATTTATATAATACGGTTCTTGAAGCAAATTTAGAAATCGTTGAAAGAAAAAATCATAGTATGACAGTTAATTATTTGCCAGTAGGTCGTGATGCAACTGTTTCTTATGGAAGTGTAGATTTTAAATTCAAAAATTCTAGATCTTATCCTATCAAAATAGGAGCGACAATAAACTCTGGAGTTATTACAATTTCTATATATGGTGTAAAAGAAGAAAATGAATATACCGTTGAAATTGTAACAGATATTATACAAAAAGATGATTTTCAAGTTGTTTATGAAAATTCGACTTCTATTCCAAAGGGAACAGAATCCATAAAACAAACTGGTAAATATGGTTATAAAAGTTCTACCTATAGAGTTCTTTATCTAAATGGAAAAGTTGTTTCTAAAACATTGTTATCAACAGATACTTATAAGCCTTTAGACCAAATCGTTTTGGTAAATAAATAATTTCACTAAAAGCATATACAAATGTATATGCTTTTTTGCATATTTTTCTGTTTTCAAAATATTATTTAACAGCAAGTTTGAAAGGAATTATTTTGAAAACATTAAAAATATTTGTATTTAATACGTTAATTTTACTATTTTCTTCTGTCCTATTGCAAGTTATAGGTATGTTTTTTAACATATATATTTCTAGTACGATAGGTGAAGAAGCTGTTGGAGTTTTTTCTCTTGTCATGTCTGTATATATGTTTGGAATTACTCTAGCATCTGCCGGGATAAACATTGCAACTACTAGAGTTGTTTCAGAAGAATTAGTTTGTAATAATGATATTGGTGCAAAAAGAGCAGCTAGAAGATGTCTTATTTTGAGTTTGATTTTTGGTTGTTTTGCTAGTATTCTATTTTTTATTTTTGCTGACTTTATTACGATTCACTGTCTAGATAATCGTATTAGCAAAACAGTTATTTATTTAATATGTATTGCACTCCCATTTATCGCAATGTCTTCTGCAGTTAATGGATATTTTACAGCTGTTAGACGAGTTTACAAAAATGCTTTTGCTAAATTTTTTGAAGAATTTGTAAAAATTGTCTGTACGGCATTTCTTTTAAAATCCTTTATGCCTGATAGCATAGATTATGCGTGTTATGCATTAATATTAGCAGATGTCATTTCAGAAGTTTTGTCATTTTTATATTTATATGTTTTATACAAATTGGATAAACATAAGTTTCGCACAAAATCTAGATATAAGGATTTAGATTCCTATAATAGAAGAATTCTTAGAATTACGATTCCTGTTGCTTTAACTTCTTATTTACGTTCAGGCTTATCTACAGTAAAGCAATTGATTATTCCATCAAGTCTTCAAAAAAGTGGAATGAATTCTTCTAATTCTTTAATTGCTTATGGTATTGTTAATGGTATGGCAATGCCAATTATCATGTTTCCTGTGATTCTTGTTACAAGTTTTAGTGGTTTATTAATACCTGAATTTTCTAGATATTATGTTGAAAAAAAATATAGAAAAATCGTTACTACCTCAACCATTATTTTGTGTGGTACTCTTATATTTTCTATATGTATTACTTTTATTATTTTTATTTTTGCTGATGAATTAAGTTTAATCATATATGATAAATTAGAAATAGGAAAATATCTACGTATTTTATCCCCTTTAATTGTCATTATGTATCTAGATATTGTTATTGATAGTATTTTAAAGGGATTAGATGCACAAGTTAGTGTTATGGGAATTAATGTTTTTGATTGCATTGTTAGTATTGCTTTTATCTATTTCTTAGTACCTATTCTTGGTTTTAGTGGATATATCATTTCTATTTTTATTAGTGAAATCATTGATTTTACTCTTAGTGGATATAAATTATTAAAAATGTTAAGAGATATGAAATAAAAGAGGAAATTAAAATTTATTTTCCTCTTTTTTCCTTATTATTTAATTGAATTCTATCATTGCATGTAAAACTTTATCATCTTCACTTTTTATAACAACAATATGATTACCATTTTGATATGCATATTTACACTTTACTGTTTCCCCTAATTTTATTTCTTTTTTATAGGTTATTCTAACATTGTTAAATTCTTCTTTTTGGTAGATTTCTTCTGGTAATGCTTCCACTGCTAATTCGATATAATTTAAATTATGCATATGATTATTTACATCTATATCTATTCTTTTTACTTGATATTCTATTTCTGATAGATATTGTTCAGGTTCCCTTATTTTTTCAATATCCTCTTCTCCAAAAACAGTTTTACCCGTTTCTGGTTCATATTTTGATATTAGGCTATCTTCTACTTTTTCAATTCTTCCCGTTTCTATATTTACTAATACCCATTTAGATGTAGCTATCCCTATTAACATTCCTTGTAAATCATATATTTCAAAATCACGATATGAATAACATTTTATCGTTCTTCTTGACCAAGTTTTTATTTTTATTTTTTCTGTATAACTTGGTCTTCTGATAATTTTTAATTTCCAATCTAATAATACCCATGTTAAATGTGTTTTTGGAATATCTAATATTCCATTTCCTGCAATATTAGAATGAATGCCACCTATATCTTCTAAACAACTAAGTATCGCTTTATTGGTTATTTTATTTGTTTTTCCTATTTCTGATAATTTTATATCATATTCATGTTCTACAATCATTTTTATGCTCCTGTCTATATTTTATAAATTCAAAAATGAAAAACATCCCCATTTTTTCTATTTTTTTAATATCCTGGTTTTTCTAATAATTTAAACATATTTTTCTTATATTTTTCAACACCAGGTTGGTCAAATGGATTCACTCCTAAAATCATCCCTGACATGGCACAAGCTTTTTCGAAGAAATAAATTAAATGTCCAATCGTTTCTTCTGTTAAATTTGGAAGTTCTATAATTATATTAGGAACATCTCCTGATACATGTGCTTCTACTGTTCCTTCCATGGCTTTTTGGTTTACATAGTCTAATGTTTTTCCTGCTAGATAGTTCAATCCATCTAAATTATCTTCTTCTTCTTTTATTTCTAAATCAGATTCTGATTTTTCTATTCTGATAACAGTCTCGAATAAATTTCTTCTTCCATCTTGTATATATTGCCCCATAGAATGTAAATCTGTAGTAAAGTCTACTCCTGCTGGGAATATACCTAATTGGTCTTTGCCTTCACTTTCTCCAAATAGTTGCTTCCACCATTCTGTAAAATAATGCATTTTAGGTTCATAATTTACTAATATTTCTGTATTCTTATATAATTTATATAAGATATTTCTTACAATAGCATATTGATAACATGCATTATATTTTAGATTTGAATCTTCATATTTTACTTGAGCCGTTCTTGCACCATCCATTAGTCTATCTATATTAATTCCTGCAACAGCTATTGGTAATAATCCTACTGCTGTTAATACCGAATATCTTCCTCCTACATTATCTGGTATGACAAATGTTTCATATCCTTCTGAATTTGCCAGTGTTTTTAGTGCTCCTCTTTCTTTATCTGTTGTCACATAAATTCTACTTCTTGCTTCATCTATTCCATATCGATTTTCTAACATTTCTCTAAAAATACGAAATGCAATTGCAGGTTCTGTTGTTGTACCTGATTTTGAGATTACATTTACTGAAAAATCTTTTGTTCCCAATACTTCTATCAAATCATTTATATAATTAGGACTCAAGTTATTCCCTACATATAAAATTTGTGGATATTTTCTTTTTTCTTCTGGTAACATATTATAAAAAGTATTTGTTAAACTTTCTATAACTGCCCTTGCTCCTAAATAAGAACCTCCAATTCCTATTACTACCAATACTTCTGAATCTTCTCGTATTCTCTTAGCTGCCTCTTTGATTCTATTAAATTCTTCTTTATCATAATTTGTTGGCAAGTCTATCCATCCAACAAAATCTTTTTCATCATTTGCTCTTTTGTGTAGTTCTTGATGTATTTGCTCTACCTTTTCCTTATATTTCATGATTGTTTTTTGCTCTACTCCTGTGTACTTTAAATTAAGTTTTAAATTTAACATAATTTTCCTCCTTTTTATTTTTTTAATTCATCTATAATCACTTTATAGTCTGAAGCTGCTAAAATTGCTGTTCCTGCAACAAGTATATTCGCTCCTGCCTCTTTTACTCTTTCCGCTGTTTTTAAATTGATTCCTCCATCTACTTCAATATCGATTTCTATGTTGTCCTTTTCTATATGTGTTTTTAATGCTGATATTTTTGATAACATATCTGTTATTAGAGTTTGCCCACCTTTTCCTGGCTCTACTGTCATGATTAAACACATATGAATATAGGGAAGATATTCATATACTTCTTCTATTTTCGTTTCTGGTTTTATGGCGATTCCCACTCTTGAACCTTGTTCTTTTATGAAATTTATCATTTCTATAACTTCTTCTTTATTTTTACATGCTTCTAAATGAAATGTAATTATGTTTGGCTCAACAGCTGAGAAGTCTTCTATCGCTTTTTTTATATCTGTTACCATCAAATGTACATCCATTGGTAAATTAGATATTCTTTTTATATAACTACTATATTCTAACATATTTTGATAGGTATCTTTTTCAACAAATTTTCCATCCATTACATCTATATGAAAATAATCTGTTTTTGATTTCTCTAAAGCAAAAAATGTTTCCGCTTCTTTCCCTTTTTCTACTGTTAGAATTGATGTTGATACTTCTATCATATTTCCTCCTTATTTTTTTAATGATTGCCATTTATATTTTTCTTTTTCTTTTAGTTCTTCATATATTTTACAATATCTTTCATATCTTTCTTTTGAAATGATACCTGTTTGTACAGCTTCTTTTACACCACAATTTTGTTCTTTTATATGTGTACATCCTATAAATTCGCATTTTGATATTTCTGACTGAAATTCTCTAAAATAGGTATCTAATTCTGTACTTTCTATTTCATTAATTTCGAAACTAGAAAATCCTGGTGTATCTGCTATATATGTATTTTTTTCTAATTCATATAATTTGGTGTCTGTTGTTGTGTTTTTCCCTTTTTTGTTTTTCTTACTAACTTCTCCTTCTTGTGTTTTATCAATGTGAAATAAAGCATTTATTAAACTTGATTTTCCAACTCCTGAATTTCCTGATAATACACTTATTTTATTTCTTAATATTACTCTTAATTCTTCAATACCTATTTTTTGTTTTGCACTCGTTAAAAATGTTCTATATCCAACTTTTGTATATAATTCTTTAATTGGTTTGTATGTTTCTTCTAAATCAATTTTATTGATGACAATGATTGGTTCTATTTGTAATTTTTCCATATATGCTAATTGTTTATCTAGCATTAATAAATCTGGTTTTGGATTTTTAGTAGATATGATAAATAATATTTGATCTACATTTGCCATTTTAGGCCTTTTAATGTGATTCTTTCTTGGTAAGATTTTTTCTATAACTGCTGTGTTTTTCTCATTATCTGTTATTTCAATTTCTACTTTGTCTCCTACTATTGGTGTGATTTCTTCGTTTTTTAGTTTTCCTCTTGCATATGCATCATAAATTCCTTGTTCTGTTTCTATTTTATATAAATTGGATATATTTCCTATAATAATTCCTTGCATAATTCCCTTTCTTTCTATCTCTTAATAATCTTAATATATCACATTAAAAAAAAAAATACAATATTTTAACATTTTTTAAATTTCACTTGACTTTTACTCTATTTGCCTGTATACTTTTATTGTATTTTTTCATTATTTTTATTCAATTATTTTTATTCTTGTTTTTTAAACTTATTTTCCAAAGGAGGTGAATATATATGGATATAGAAAAGAAAGTAGATTTATTAGAAAAAAAAGTAGATCTAATTTTAGTGGAACTAAAAAAAATCTGTAATCAAATTGATGAGAAATTCGAACAAATTGATAAAAGGTTAGACAATATCGAAAATCGATTAGATAAACTTGAAGCTAGGATGGATAGTCTCGAAGCTAGAATGGACAGACTTGAGGCTAGAATGAATAGTCTTGAGGCCAGAATGGACAGTCTTGAGGCCAGAATGGACAATCTTGAATCTAGGATGGATACAATGGAATCTAATAATCAAAAGGAACATTCTAAGATATTTGAAGGTCTTGATTTTATGAACAAAAGAATTAGTCTTGTAGATACTGAAAATAAACAAGAGCATATCAAAATACATACTTTAGTTGATTCTGTAAATTCTGCATTTTTTCAATTTAAATCTGAAAATGTAAATCATCAATAAATTTTTTTATAATATTCTTTCAAAAAAATATCCCTATACTTTGTTCTATACCTGTATAGGGATATTATTTATTATATTATTCAATTGTTAATGTAGTAGTATTATTTAAATTCATCTCAACTGTTTTCTTCAAACTTCCATCTATATAAACTTTTATTGTGATTGTTCCTCTTCCACTTACATTAACTGTTTTATTTGTTACATTTTCTTTTACAGTTGTATTTTCAACCTGTTCATCATTTACGGTTACTCTTAATGTCACATCTTTTGGAGTATTGTTTTTCTCAACTTCATTTCCTTCATCATCTGTTTCTGTTATTTTGTCTTGATATCCTGTTATTGATTTTACATTGATTGTAACAGTTCCATTTTTTAATTCATCTCTTTTATTAACGGTTATTGTTATTTTACTTCCTTTATCAACTGTTTGACCTGATGCGATGCTTTGTTTCAAGACAATTCCATTTTCTTTTGAATTATCTTCTTCATATTCTACAACAACATCTAGTCCTAAATCTGTTAAAGTCTGTTTAGCAACATCTTCTGTTTTTCCAAATACAGATGTTACTACAACTTGTTCAATACCAGTTCCTATACTTAAGTAAACTTTTACAGTATCTCCTGCATTAACTGTTTCTCCTTCTTCAATCTCTTGTTCAATGATAATTCCAGCTTCTACCGTTTTACTTGTTTCTTCTACAATTTCAAGTTTTATATTTGCTTCTTCTGCAGCGTCTTCTGCTTCTTCTTTTGTTAATCCTTTTAATTTTGGTACAGTTGTAGTTTCTGTTCCTAGGCTTACAATTACTTTAACTTCCGTATTTTGTCTAATTTTTCTATTTTCTACATATTGTGGATCTTGTGATATGATTTTTCCAGCTTCATATTCTGTACTGTATTCTGGCTCTCCTTCAACATATATTAATTTATTTTCTTCTAATATTTGTTTTGCCTCATCAACTGTTTTTCCAACTAAATCTGGTATAGCAACTTCTTTAGGTCTTGTTAAATTTGCAATTCCAACGGTTGCGCCTAAACTTATGATAAACAATAAAATTAGTCCAATAATTGATGATAGTACTTTATGTTCTTTTATAAATTTTATAAATTTATTTGGCTTCTTATTTTTTCCGTTTTTTTGTGTTGCTTTAGGACCTTTTCCCTCTTCTTCACCTAATGTTGATATTCTTTGTGTTGGAAAGTCTCCAGAATATTCGTTATTATCTACAAAATTGCCTTCTGGATCTTTTAATGCTCTTCTTAAATCTAATAACATTGCAGTGGCATTTTGATATCTTAAATTTGTATCTTTTTTAAGTGCTTTCATAATAATATCATTTACTGCTGATGGTATGTTAGGATTTACATCTTTAGCAGCTATTGGTTCTTCTTGCATATGTTTTAATGCAACTGATACTGGTGTATCTGCATCAAATGGTACTCTTCCTGTTAACATTTCATACATGACAACACCTAATGAATACAAATCTGATTTTTCGTCAGTAAATCCTCCTCTTGCATGCTCTGGTGAAAAATAATGTACAGAACCAATTGTTGTCCCGAATGCTGTTATTGTTGAATTTGATACAGCCTTTGCTATACCAAAGTCGGTTACTTTTGCAACTCCATCTTCTGTTATGATAATATTATGGGGTTTAATATCTCTGTGTATAATATGATTTTTATGTGCAATTTCTAATGCTGATGCAATTTGTATTGCAATATTTACTGACCATTTCCAAGGAAGTGGTCCTTTTTCTTCTACAATGATTTCCTTTAAAGTCTTTCCTTTAATTAATTCCATAACAATATAATATAAATTTCCATCTACACCTACATCATATACTGATACAATATTTGGATGAGTTATACTTGCTGCTGATTGAGCTTCTACCTCAAATCTCTTTATAAACTCTTCATCAGTTGTGAATTCATCTCTTAATATTTTTATTGCTACATATCTATTTAAAACATGACATTTTGCTTTATATACAGTGGCCATTCCACCATTGCCTATCTTTTCGATTATTTCATATCTATTTCCTAATAATCTACCTTTTAAATCCATTCTTATCTCTCCTTATAGGTTATATGTTTTTGATTACTACAACTGTTATATTATCTAACCCACCATTTTCATTTGCTAATTCTACAAGCTTGATAGGTGCTTTTTCTATGTTTCCTTTTGCAATATTAAATATATCTTCTTGTTTTACCATATTTGTCAATCCATCTGATGTCATAATTAAAATATCTTCTCTTAAAAATCCTTTTACAGATACATCTGGTTCAACAAATGCGTTACATCCAAGAGCTTTCATTAACATGTTCTTTTTTGGATGTGTTTCCGCTTCTTCTTTCGTTATTGTTCCATCTTTTACCAATTTTTGAACATAACTATGGTCTTGCGTTAATTTTCTTATAAAATCTTTTCTGATTCTATAAATTCTACTATCTCCTACATGACCAATATATGCCTTATTATTATATATTAAACAAACTTCTAAAGTAGTACCCATTCCTTCAAGTTCTTTGTCTTCTTTTGACTTTTCATATACAACCATATTGGCATATTCCATACTGCTAGCAACGAGCTGTATTAAACTTTCTCTATCTTTGGGTGTTTCTTTAAAGTTATTTTCTATATAATTTTTTGTACATTTTATTGCTAACTTACTTGCTATTTCGCCACCTTTATAGCCTCCCATTCCATCAGCCAGCAAGTACAATTTTACTTCACTTAATGAATCAGATATATAATATGCATCTTGGTTCATCTCTCTGACTTTTCCTATATCTGATTTTGCATAGGCTATTATCATTGTTTCACCTCGTATCTTTCTTATCATTGTTTGTTATATCATATATTCAAATATTTTTCAACTATTTTAAATTTTTTCTTCTTAATTGTCCACATGCTGCATCTATATCAGAACCTAATTCTCTTCTTATTGTTGCAACGATTCCATGTTCATTTAAATAATCTCTAAATTTCATGATATTTTCATTTGAACTTTTTGTATATGCTCCATTTTCTATTTTATTGATGGGAATTAAATTCACATGGCAAATCATTCCTTTCAACAATTTTACTAACCTCTTTGCGTCTTCAAGATTATCATTGTTGTCCTTTGCTAAAGCATATTCAAAAGATATTCTTCTATTCGTCTTTTTTATATAATCTTTACATGCTTTTAATAGTTCTTCTATATTGTATCGATTATTGACTGGCATCATACTACTTCTTTTTTCATCTGTAGTTGCATGTAAGGATATGGATAATGTACATTGAATATTTTCTTCTGCTAACTGATAGATTTTAGGAACTAATCCACTTGTTGATATACTGATATGTCTTGCTCCTATATTAATTCCTTTTGGATTATTAATAATTCGAATAGCATTTACTACATTATCATAATTGTCTAATGGTTCTCCTATTCCCATAAATACAACATTAGATATTCTAATTTGATTATCTCTTTCTACTGCTAGAATTTGTTCTACAATTTCTCCTGATGTTAAGTCTCGAATGAAATTTATTCCTGTTGATGCACAAAATTTACATCCCATTTTACATCCTATTTGTGATGATACACATATACTATATCCATGATGATAGCTCATTAATACAGTTTCAATCGCATTTTCATCTAATACATCAAATAAATATTTTTTGGTTCCATCTGATGATTCTTGTTTTTTTATTATATTAAAATTACACATTGTGTAGTTTTGCTTTAATTTTCCTCTTAATTCTAATGATAAATTTGTCATTTCATCAAATGAACTTACTTTTGATTCATATATCCATTTAAATACTTGCTCTGCTCTAAATGCTTTTTCTCCCATGTTTATAAATTCTTCTTTTAATGCATCTAAGTCATAGTCTTTTATATTTTTCATTTTTTTCTCCTAATTATCCAATCTTTTTCACACTTTATTGGTAATATCATTTTTACTTTTTGGTCTTTTACTCCTGGGTTTACAACATCAATTTCTTGATTTGTTTCTATATCCCACATTTTATCAATTTTAAATTCTACTGGTTCCAACCTATGTGGTACGATGATTTCCATTGTATCTCCCACTTGTAATCTGTTTCGTATATTGATAATGGCTTTATCTCCATCATATTCTACCACTTTTCCTCCAAATTGATATTTTTCATTATATTGATGTCCATCATATTCTTGGATATCTGTATTTTTCCTGTCATTAAAATAAAAAGTTGTTAATTCTCTTGTTTTTATTTTTTCAATTTCTTTTAAGTATTTTGTATATTCATAATGTTCTGGGTCTTTTTTATAATCATCAATTGCATTTCTATAAACATTTACAATACTTGCAACATAATATTCTGTTTTTAATCTTCCCTCTATTTTTAAGCTATCCACACCCATTTCTATGATTTCTGGTATTTCTTTTATTAAACATAAATCTTTTGATGAAAATATACTTGTTCCATATTCATTTGTTTCAATTGGCATCAATTGTCCTGGATTGTTTCTCTCTTCTGCATATAAATTATAGGACCATCTACAACTTTGTGCACAATCTCCTAAATTGGCACTTCTACATGCTAGAAAATCACTTAAAAAACATCTTCCAGAATAAGCAAAACATATAGCACCATGGATAAAGATTTCGATTTCCATATCTTCTGGTTTATTTTCCATGATGTATTTTAATTGTTCCTTATTCATTTCTCTTGCCATTATCATTCTTTTGGCACCATTTCTGTGCCAAAAATTGCATGCATGCAAACTTACAATATTGGCTTGTGTACTTACATTAATAGGAATACTTGGTGCATATTGTTTTAATACATCAATAACGCCTCCATCTGCTGCAATGATTCCATCAGGTTTTAATTCTTCTAATTTTTTTGCCATTTCTATGATTTCTTCATATTTTTCATCCCATGCAAATATGTTTAATGTTACATATACTTTTTTTCCTATACTATGTGCATATTTTATGGTATCGATTAAATCATTATCTCCCATGTCTGCTCTTGTTCTTAATGATAATGATGAGGTTCCACTCTATACTGCATCCGCTCCATTCACAAATTCTATTTTTGCATTTTCAAATGAACCTGCTGGTGCTAATAATTCTACTTCTTTCATATTTTATTTCCTTTCAATTATGTTAATGTCTCTTAAAATTTTTTCTTCATTTTTTAAACATCTATTTTATATTTTACCAGAAATCTCGAATTTGTCAATTCTTTAAGGACATATGATTACATAATTTTGACTATTCTTATATAATGTGATATAATTTATGTATACTATATAGAAAGGATGCGAACATCTTATGATTGAAAGCAGACTCCCTGAATTCATTTATCAGGGAAAAAGTATTCCAGACATCCTAAGCCTCTATGAGGCTGAATTGCGGAAAGGAGAGGATTTCGAAAGCATCGCACATGCAACAGCTTTGAGAAGTTATAATGATCTGATTTCAGACAGGCAATTTCTCAGAATCGTCAGAAGAACTTTTGAGAACCTTTATAAGGTTCTTGATGAAACATTACCTGATTTGCATTACTGCATAGATGGGCGCCGGAAATCTTTGATTTCTACCGAAAGGAAGTTGTGTAAGCTGTTGAATGATAAGCAGTCTCTTGATTTGTTCAGAGACGCATTTGCTTATCGGATTTTGGTCTTCGGAGAAGATACCAACTCTTCTCCTGAGTTAGTATCAAAACTTTACCACACGGCGAATGCAATCATTCAGTTCTTTGTCGATAAAGGATTAATCCTTTGTGAGGCAGATGAGCCATCAAACACAATGGCAGAAGATGCTCCTGAGCGCTCAAAACTATTTATTCCGGAGAAAAGTGAGATTTCCAGTTCGTACCTTTATGGTGTTAAAGATTATGTCTTTTCACCCAAGAAAAACGGATATCAGTCTTTGCATATCACTTTTCGTTCTCCTACAAAGGGGTATTGCTTTGAAATCCAGCTTCGGACTTTTGGAATGCATCTAGAAGCCGTTGATGGTACTGCAGAGCATGGTAGGTATAAGGACCTGAAATATCCAAAAATAACATTCGATAAGACTCGGGTTCACATTCCCGGGTATGGCCTTTCTAATGGTAAAGTCTATGACTTTATCGGTTTAGAAGAACCGCTGGTTCTGACTCACAGAGTCAAAACCTTCTAACCTTTTCGCAACATAACTAAAACACGCACTAAGAATAATTTCTAAGTGCGTGTTTTAGTTTTTATAAAATTTTACTAATGGCTAGTCCATCTCCTACTTCTAAAATTTCTGTTTCAATATTCGGATTTTCGGTTACTTCTTTCACATATTCTCTTAAATTTCTGACTGCTGTTCTTTGTTTATGCTTATTATAATCACTCATAACATAGCCTTTATATAAGATATTATCTGCTAATATCATTCCATTTTTATTAATCATTCTTAATGCCTCTTTTAAGAAAAATGGATACTTTCCTTTTGCAGCATCAATAAATACAACATCATATTGATTATTTAAAGTTGGTAATATCTCTACTGCATCTCCTTCATATATAGTTATTTTATCTGCAACTCCGACTTTTTCTATATTTCTTTTTGCTTCTTCTATTCTGTCTTTCTCTCTTTCTATTGTATCGATTTTTCCACCTTCTTGTAGGTATTCTGAAAAGCAAATTGCAGAATATCCTACTGCTGTCCCTATTTCTAATATTCTTTTTGGTTTTACCTCTGTTAATACTTTATCTACAACTTCTAAGGTGTCATCCATGATGATTGGTATATGTTCTTCTAATGCTTTTTGTTTTATTTTTTCTAATTCTTTTTTATTCATTTTTTGTTATCTTTCTTCATCCCCTCTAACAGCATCAGAAACCCATCGTTCAAAATATTGATGATATTTTTCATACTTAGGATCTGAAAATTGTTCTTCTAATAAACTTAATAATTGTTCTTTACTTTTTGTCCTTGTTGCATTTTTGGCAATAAATACATGGATTTCTTTTCTAAGAGTTGTATCTTCTGATTCGACCTTTTCTTCTTGTCTTTTTCTTTGTTGATATTCTATATCAATTAATTTTGCAAAATTCTTTTTATAATTTCTATTACTTTGATAAAAATCCTTATACATATTTTTCTCCTTTATTGTTTCATTGCATTTCTAGCCGCTCTTTCTCTTTCCTTATTATCTAGTATTTTTTTTCTTAGCCTTATTGATTTAGGAGTTACTTCAACTAATTCGTCATCTTGGATAAATTCTATCGCTTTTTCCAATGACATTTGAATTGGTGGAACTAAACGCAATGCATCATCTGAACCTGAAGCTCTTGTATTTGTTAAATGTTTTTCTTTACATACATTGATGGCTAAATCTTCTCCTCTTGAATTTAATCCAACAATCATTCCTTCATACACTTCTACCCCAGGTCCTATAAATAGTTCGCCTTTATCTTGTGCATTATATAGGCCATATGTAATAGATGTTCCAGATTCAAAAGCGACAATTGTTCCCCTTACTCTTGAAACAACATCTCCTTTATATGGTTCATATGAATCAAATATATGATTCATAACCCCTTCTCCTTTTGTATCTGTAAGAAATTCTGTTCTATATCCAATTAATCCTCTTGCTGGTATTTTAAATTCTATTTTTGTATGTCCTTGTTCTGCTGGTTCCATATTTACCATTTCAGCTTTTCTTTTTCCTAATTTTTCTATAACATTTCCAACACAATCATCTGGTACATTGACAACAAGTCTCTCAATTGGTTCGCATTTTACACCATCTATTTCTTTTATAATTACTTTTGGTCTTGATACCAATAGTTCATACCCTTCTCTTCTCATTGTTTCTATTAAAACTGATAAATGTAGCTCTCCTCTTCCAGATACTTCAAATGCATCTGGAGAATCTGTTTCTTTTACTCTTAAACTTACATTTCTATCTAATTCTTTAAATAATCTATCTCTTAAATGTCTTGATGTAATAAATTGCCCTTCTCTTCCAGCAAATGGTCCATTATTGACACTAAATGTCATAGATACTGTTGGTTCATCTATATCCACAAATGGTATTTTTTCTGGATGGTTAAAATCACATATGGTATCTCCAATATGAATATTTGGTATACCTGCTATTTCTATGATATCTCCTGCTTTCGCTTCTTCAACTTCTACTTTTTTTAATCCCATATGTGTATATACTTTTGCAACTTTCCCTTGTGAAATTTTGTTATCACTCTCACATATACTTACAGGCATTCCAAGTTTAATAGTTCCTCTTTCTATTCTTCCAACAGCAATTCTTCCAACATAATCATCATAATCTATATTAGACACTAGCATTTGTGCTGGTCCTTCTTCATCACAATCTGGAGCTTTTATGGTATTAATTATGGTTTCAAATAAACAGGTAAAATCTCCATCTGGATCGTTTAAATTCATTTTACAAGTTCCATTTTTAGCAGATGCATATAATACTGGAAAATCTAGTTGATCATCATTTGCATCTAATTCGATAAATAATTCCATTACTTGGTCTACAACTTTTTGTGGTTCTGCTCCTGGTCTATCAATTTTATTAATAACAACAATCGGTTTTAAATTTAATGCTAATGATTTTTTCAAAACTTCTCTTGTTTGTGGCATTGCACCTTCAAAAGCATCTACCAATAATAATACACCATCTACAGTTTTTAATACTCTTTCTACTTCTCCACCAAAATCAGCATGTCCAGGTGTATCTACTATATTTATTTTTACATCATTATACATAACTGCTGTATTTTTTGCTAAAATGGTAATTCCTCTTTCTTTTTCTTGATCATTGGAATCCATTACTCTTTCTTGTACTTGTTCATTATCTCTAAAAACATGACTTTGTTTTAACAAAGCATCTACTAATGTTGTTTTTCCATGATCTACGTGTGCGATTATTGCTATATTTCTTATTTTTTGGTTATTCATTTTCTCTTCTCCTTCTACTTTTTAATATTAAATTCTAATATATTACTATTGAGTAAGTCAAGACCTGTAGGAAGACCCTAGCTATGTTTTGACTACGAAATAGTAATATATTAGAATTTCACTATTGAGTAAGTCAAGACCCGTAGGAAAACCCCAGCTATGTTTTGACTACGAAATAGTAATATATTAGAATTTCACTTAGATAATTCAATGATTTTATTCATGATTTCATCTGTAATTTCATCTAATTCGTCTTTTGATCTATTACTAAAATCCATTGGCTTACCATATTGGATTGTCATTTTTTGAAATGGCTTTTCTCCTCCACTAATTCCAACAGGTATTACTTTTGCTCCTGTTCTCACTGCAAAAAATGCAGCGCCATCTTTTGCTTTTTCTCCTTTATCCATTCCATGCCTTGTTCCTTCTGGAAATAATGCTATACTTTCTCCATTTTTCAAAGCTTTTAATGTTGTTTTTAAAGCTGATACATCTTTTGAATCTCTTTTTACATAAATCCCTCCAAATACAACACCTAAAAAAGCAAAGAATGGATTTTTTCTTAATTCTTCTTTTGCTAAAAATCGTACATGCCTTTTAGCTGTAACAACTATTAGCGGTGGATCTGCATATGTTCTGTGATTTCCACAATAAATTAATGGCTCTTTTTTATTTTTTGGTATATTTTCTGTTCCTATGACTTTTACACGATATACAATAGCAAAATAGATTCGTATAGCTGTTCTTACAATTACTCTGATTATTTTTTTTATAATTTCTTTTATTGTTTTCATTTTTGAGTTCCTTCTTCCTTTTTTTCTGGCATATATACACTTTTCGCTACAACTTCCATGGTAACAACATTCATAGAAGTTAATTTTTCTATTTCCTTTTGTGCTTTTTCTTTAAAGTCTCTTAATGCATCTTGAATATTATATCCGTATGTTACCATTACTTCCATATAAATGATTGGTCCTGCTTCTGTGTTAGATGCTCTTGTTCGAATGACTTTATGAATGGCCGGCATCTTTTCTGCTAAATATTCCATGATTTGTCTGAAAACTGCATCTGATATTGTAAATTTTCCTAAATAACTAAATGTTGGTCTTATAATGGTTTTTTCTGATATGTATGGTTTTTGCCCTGCCCCTTTGGATTTAAATATTTGAAGAGGATCTAATAAAAATCCAGAAAAATCTTTTTTTATTTCAAATGTTGGCACAGGAATAACATGTTTTCCTTCTGTTACCCTTATATGTCTTGCTGTTTTCATTTCTTCTTCTGTTGCAACATCTTTTATATAGATTGTTTCAATAATTTTAGGAAGTCCTAAATTTTCTGCTATTTTTGCAACCATACCATCTGAAGTTCCTAATATCAATAATTTATCAGGTTGGTATTTTTTTAACGCTTTTATAATGATATTTCGTTCTTCTTCTTTCAAGAATAAAGCTTTTTTTACTGTTTCAATCTTTGTTGGTGCTTTTTTTGCAGATTCTCCTGCAACCACTTCGTTTTCTTTAATTAATAATCCATCATCAATAATGTAATTTATATTTTTTTCACTTGCCACCATTTGTGCACGATAACTTTTTCCTGTTCCAGATGGACCAACAAATGCATATACTTTTATTTTATTTAAGGGCATATTTTTCTCCTTCACAAAACAAAGCGACTGTTTGTCGCTATGTTATTTTAAGTTAGAAAGACACGATTATTCGTATCTTACGATTCCGTGCCTTTCTTTTAAATTTTTTCTACAACTTCTTCTTTTACTTCTGTAATTTTGATATCTCTTACATGATTTATCTTTTCCCACTTTGTTTCTCTCTTAAACAAACATTTAAAATTGATAATAATCCAACTTCCCATAAATGCAGGATATAGTAATAATCCTTTTATCATAGGTTTGATTGGCTTTTTATCTAGAAACATTGCAATAACTGCTGTAACAATTGGTAATAATAAGGTTGGAAAAACATAATTTAATATATTTATAATTAATTCTGCATTTGTCATAGCACTTGCTGCATACATCACGCCATTGATAAATAATAACAATAATGTTAATACAAACATTGGTGTTGTTCCAACAATATATAAAAATCCATCAAAATTCATTAGTGTTTTATGTTCTTTAACAGCCTCAAATAATTCACCTGTATATCTTTTAATACATTGCATATGTCCAACTGTCCATCTGCTTCTCTGTGACCAAGATTGTTTAAAGGATGTTGGTTGTTCATCATATACAATTGCATCTGTTGCCCATCCAAGTTTCTTTCCTTTTATAATTCTTTTTAGCGAAAATTCAATGTCTTCTGTTAGTGTTTCTGTTTCCCATCCATTTGGTTTTACAACATCAAATTTTACCATAAATCCTGTTCCATTTAGTAATGGTGATAGCCCTACATTGTATCTTGCTAAATGATAAAATCTATGCATTGTCCAATAAAATAATGCATATCCTGCTGTTATCCAGTTATCTGTTGGATTTTTTATGTCTCTATACCCTTGAACAACATCTTCACCTTCGCATAATTTTTTATTCATATTGATTAAAAAGTTTTTATCTACTATATTGTCTGCATCAAACACACAAAAAGCATCATAGTCTGCATTTTCTTCTATTTTTTGTTTTAAAAACCATTGTAATGCATGACCTTTCGTTTTATGTGCTTCATCAAATCTTTTGTAGACAATTGCCCCTGCTTTTTTTGCAACTTCTGCAGTTCTGTCTGTACAATTGTCTGCTATTACATAAATATCATATAATTCTTTGTCATAATTTTGCTTTTTTAAACTTTCTATTAAATTTACAACTACCATTTCTTCATTATGAGCCGGTATGATTGCCATAAATTTGTGTTTTTTATTAATAATAAATGGTTTGTCTTTTAATTTTACCAATGAGCATAAACTAACTACCATTTGATAACACCAAAACGCAACTAATATATACATTAAAGCTTGTTTTAGTATATATAAATATTCCATTTTTTTACCTCACTTTTATCTTTTTATTCTTTCCATTTTTCATTTTGGGTATTCGTTATTTCCGTAAGTTTTAATGGTCTTTTAGTATATTTTATTTTTCTGCCTTTTATATTATACTATCATTTGTTAATTTTTGCAATATTTTTGGTAAAATTTAAGAAAATATTAAAAATCTAGACACCAACAATAGAAAATCCATTGTCTACATGAATGATTTCTCCAGTAATTCCTGAAGATAAATCACTAAATAAAAAGCTTGTTGCGTCTCCTACTTGTTTTGGGGTTACATTTTGATGTAATGCTGCTTTTTCTTCTACAATATCTAAAATGGTATTAAAATCTTTTATTCCTTTTGCTGAAAGTGTTTTGATTGGTCCAGCAGAAATACCATTGATTCTATATCCATCTTTTCCTAAATCTTTTGCTAAATATCTAATACCAGATTCTAATGCTGCTTTTGCAACTCCCATTACATTATATCCTTCAATTGCTTTTTCTGCACCATAATAAGAATAGGAAACAATACTTGCTCCTGTGTTAAGTAGTTCTAATTCTCTTGCAATTCTAGCTACTGCAACTAATGAGTAAGCACTTACATCACATGCATGTGCATATCCCTCTCTAGAAGTTAAAATAAAGTCATTTCTTAAATCCTCTGTATTTGCATGAGCAATGGCATGTAAAATTCCATCTACTTTTCCATGCTCTGCTTTTATTTGCTCTAAACATTTTTGAATACTTTCGTCTGATGACATATTACAAGCATATACGGTTGAATTTGGTATTTCATCTGTTAATTCTTTTATTTTTTCAATTTTTTCTATTGAGCTACAAGTAAAGATAACTTCAGCTCCTTGCTCGTGTGCTGATTGTGCAGCCCCCCAAGCAATACTCCATTTATTTCTTATTCCCATTATTACTACTTTTTTTCCTGTTAATATCATTTTAAACTCCTCTCTTTTTTCTAAAAAATTGTTTCATTTTCCATTTCATTTTTGCATTCTTATTTTCCCATCATTCTAAATTTTTGATATCTATTTTCTATTAATTCTTCTTTTGATAATTTTTCTAAATCATTTATAGAAGTAATTATATATTGTTTAAGTTCTGCTATAACTGCAGAAAAATCATTCTGCGCTCCACTTTCTGGTTCTTTAATAATCTTATCGATAATATTTAAATTTTTCAAGTCTTTTGCTGTAATTTTCATGTTTTCCGCTGCTTCTTTGGCTTTTGAAGCATCTTTATACAAAATACTTGCAAAACCTTCTGGTGAAAGTATAGAATATACCGCGTTTTCTAACATAATAATTCTATCTCCAACAGCAATTGCTAATGCTCCTCCGCTTGAACCTTCACCAATAACAATACAGATAATAGGAACTTTTAATTGTGACATTTCTAACATATTTCTAGCAATTGCTTCTCCTTGACCTCTTTCTTCTGCACCAATTCCTGGATAGGCACCTGGGGTATCTATAAAAGTGATAATTGGTCTGCCAAATTTTTCTGCTTGTTTCATTAGTCTTAAAGCTTTTCTATATCCTTCTGGATTAGGCATTCCAAAATTCCTTTCAATATTTTCTCTTGCATTTTTTCCTTTTTGTTCCCCTATTATTGTTACAGGCATGGCATCTAAATAAGCAATTCCTCCAATAATAGATTTATCATCTCCAAAATTTCTATCACCATGTAATTCCATAAAATCATCAAATATGTTTTCTATATAATCTAATGCTTTTGGTCTTTCTATTTCTCTTGCAAGTGTAACTCTATCCCATGCGGTTATCACCTTTTACTCACTCCTTTTTCTTTCATTATTTTTTAAGCTATATTTTGGCTGTTAAATTGTTAGATATTAATTTTTATGTAATTTTATTAATTGATATAACACATTTTTCATATCTTTTCTCTCAACAATTTTATCTATAAATCCATGTTCTAATAAAAATTCTGATTTTTCAAAACCTTCTGGTAGTTGTTGCCTTATGGTTTGTTCAATGACTCTTGGTCCAGCAAATCCTATTAAACTATCTGGTTCTGCTAAAATAATATCCCCTAGACTTGCAAAACTTGCTGTTACCCCACCTGTTGTTGGATCTGTAAGTACAGAAATATATAGTAATCCAGCCTCATTATGTTTGGCTAACGCAGCAGAAGTTTTTGCCATTTGCATTAAAGAAACAATTCCTTCTTGCATTCTAGCTCCACCAGATACACAAAATATGATTAATGGCAATCTTTTTTCTATGGAAGTTTCTATCGCAAGGGTTATTCTTTCTCCTACGGCACTTCCCATACTTCCCATCATAAAGTTCCCGTCCATAACAGCAAGTATAGCATCTTCTCCATTTATTTTACATATTCCACATTTGACTGCTTCTTCTATTTTTGTTTTTTCTTTTAAGGCTTCTACTTTTTTCAAATATCCTTCAAAATGTAATGGATCTTTTGTTAAAATTTCTGAACCTATTTCTTGAAATGTCCCCTCGTCTGCAATTTGTTTTATTCTTCTTCTTGCAGATAATCGAAAATGTTTTCCACAAATAGGGCATACACTTAAATTATTATGAACTTCTTCTTTATATAAAATTTCTTTACAATTGTCACACTTTACCCATTTTCCAATCATTCTATCTGATGCTTTTTCGTTTTTTACGATTTTTTCTTGTTTATTTACTTTTTTTATCTTATCTATGACCAAGAGTTTTTCCTCCTTTATCCTAATTTTCTAAACAAAGTTCTGCTTCTGCACCATTTACTAATTCTTGCATTAATTCTTTTACAGTTACAATTTTATCTATTTTATCTACATTACTTCCACAAAAGATTAGTCCTTCCTCTAAATTTCCTTTTACTGAATTTATTAAAGCTTTTGTGATGCAGTATGGTGTATTTGCAGGATTACATGTCTTAATGCAATTATAACATCTTGTAATTTTACTTTTACTAGATTCTACTTTTTTGATAAATTCATTTCTTATAGCTCTTCCTGGCATTCCAACAGGACTTTTAATAATTTTTATATCTTCTTTTTTGGCACTGACATAGGCTTGCTTAAATGCATCAGAGGCATCACATTCTTTTGTTGCAACAAATCTTGTCGCCATTTGAACGCCATCTGCTCCTAATTTTAAATATTTTGCAATATCTTTTCCGTCAAATACACCTCCTGCTACTACAACAGGTATTTCTTTTCCAGTTTCTTTTTCAATTTCTTTTACTTCTTTTAAAACATCTTTTGTAATCTCTTCTAATTTTGGTTTATTTTCTGGAAGTAATTCATCTGGTTTAAATCCTAAGTGCCCTCCAGCTTCTGGTCCTTCTATGACAATCATATCTGGTGCATAATTATATTTGCTAATCCACATTTTGGAAATTAATTTTGCAGCTCTCCCTGATGAAACAATTGGAGCAATCTTCGTTTTGGTTCCTTTTATAAAAGTTGGCAAATCTTTTGGTAAGCCTGCTCCTGATATAATTAAGTCTATTTTATTTTTTACACATTCTTTTACGATTTCCGCATAATTTGTTAGGGCTACCATTACATTTACTCCAATAATTCCTTTAGGGGCTATTTTGCGTGCTTCTTCAATTTCTGTTTTTATCGCTTTTAAATTCGCTTCCATTGGATTTTTTTCAAATTCTGGATCTTGATAACCGATATCTGCTGTTGAAATAATACCAATTCCGCCTTCTTTTGCAACATTTCCTGCTAAATTATGCAATGATACACCAACACCCATTCCTCCTTGAATAATGGGGTATTTTGAGATAAGTTCTCCTATCTTTATTCCTTTTAATTTCATATGTAAATCCTTTCTAAAAATTAAATTCTTTTTTAATAAATGATGTGTCATACTGATTGGTTATAAAGTTTTTATTTTCTAAAATTTTATATAAAAAGTCTCTGTTTGTGTCTATTCCTTCTATTACTAACTCAGCAATCGCACTTTTCATTTTCGCAATGGATTCTTCTCTTGTTTTTCCATGTACAATAATTTTGGCTAACATAGAATCATAATTTTGTGGTACTGTATATCCTTGATATATGGCAGTATCTATCCTAATTCCATTACCACCTGGTAAATGTAACTCTGTTATTTTTCCTGGGCATGGCATAAAGTTTTTATCTGGATTTTCTGCATTGATTCTGACTTCCATACTATGTCCATCTACTTTAATATCTTTTTGTGTATATGCCAATTTTTCTCCACTTGCTATTTTGATTTGTTCTTTTATGATATCTATACCAGTTACCATCTCTGTTACAGGATGTTCTACTTGTACTCTTGTATTCATTTCCATAAAATAAAAATCTTGATGTTTATCCACTAAAAATTCAATTGTTCCAGCATTGCTATACCCTATTTCTTTAACTGCCTTTACAGCCACTTCTCCCATTTTTGCTCTTGTTTCTTCTGAAATCACACTGCTTGGTGTTTCTTCTAATACTTTTTGATTTCTTCTTTGTACAGAACAATCTCTTTCTCCTAAATGAATACAATTTCCATGTTCATCTGCTAGTATTTGTATTTCAATATGTCTTGGATTTTCAATAAATTTTTCAATATATATACTATCATCATTAAAAGCAACTTTTGCCTCTTGTTTTACAATATCATATTCTTTTTTCAATTCTTCTTCTGTGTAGGCGATTCTGATTCCTCTTCCTCCACCTCCAGCTGAAGCTTTTAATATAACTGGATATTTTATTTGATTAGCAATTTCGATTGCTTGCTTTTTTGATTGTACTAAACCATCTGAACCTGGTACTACTGGTACTCCCGCTCTTTTCATCGTTTCTTTTGCTTTAGATTTATTACCTAATAATTCGATTAATTCATGTTTTGGTCCAATAAATTTGATTCCAATTTCTTCACATAGTTTAGCAAAATTAGGATTTTCAGAAAGGAATCCAAATCCTGGATGAATACTATCAGCTCCAGTTAAACAAGCTGCTTCTAGTATAGCTTTTATATTTAAATAACTTTTATTAGATGGAGCTGGTCCTACACAAACTGCTTCATCTGCTAATGTTTTATGTAATGCATTTTTATCTGCTTCAGAATAAATTGCTACTGTTCGTATGCCCATTTCTCTACATGCTCTGATAATACGAACAGCAATTTCACCTCTATTGGCGATTAATACTTTTTTTAACATAACTCCACTCCTTGTATTTTTGGTAATTTTATGATATACTTATACTACAGATTCCTAAATGGGAGATGATATACAAATGGAAATGTACGATTATTGGTTGACAAAAGGTCGGTCAGATGCTCGGCAAAATGTACCTTACGCAAGGATAAAAGCATACTTTGACTTTGAGGAAGATGCTTTCTCAAGGAAAAATTTATTCTTTTATCGAATGGGAAGAGCACAAATTGCTTTTGCAGATAACCCTATTCGTTTAAAGCTTTTAAACGAAATATATGAGTTACTTCGCGAAACGCACTTTCCGAAAGGTAGAATTACAGTATCTACCAGTCATTACAGTCATAGACTGCTCAAAAAAGTTTTTATTGAACTTGGTTATCGCGTTCAAAACAAACCCGTGTGTATGCAGTTTTATGTTTTTCCCATGTAAAAATCGTACAACAAAACAGGGAGTAGCTTTACTCCTTGTTTTTTTATATCGCGGACTTTAGGGACGTTCCTTTTTTTCCGCGATAAGGAACGTCCCCAAAGTCCGCGACAAGGAACGTCCCTAAAGTCCGAGCTTAAACGATAGCGAAAGTAAGTTCTCCTTTTGCAGCAACTTTGCCATCAACTGTAGCGATTGCTTCTCCAACTCCCACTGGTCCTTTTTTCTTTATAATTTTAACTTCCAATTTTAGTGTATCTCCTGGAACTACCATTTTCTTAAATTTCATTTTATCAATTCCACCAAATAATGCATTTTTCCCTTTATTTTCTTCCATTGATAAAATAGCTACTGCTCCTGTTTGCGCTAGTGCTTCTGTTATTAATACACCTGGCATGATTGGATTTCCTGGAAAGTGTCCTTGAAAATACCATTCATTGATATTTACATTTTTATAAGCAATTGCACTTTCTCCTGGAACATATTCTTCTACTTTGTCTATCATTAAAAATGGTGGTCTTTGAGGTATAATTTCTTCAATTTCTTTTATGTCTAACATTTTTATTTTATATCCTTTCTATTTTATTTTAAATAATGTCGTTCCATATTCTACCATGTCTTCGTTGTTTTTGCATACTTCTACGACTTCTCCATCAAATTCTGATTCTATTTCGTTCATCAATTTCATAGCTTCTACTATGCAAACTACTTGACCTTTTTTTACTTTGTCTCCTACTTTTACAAATGGTTCTGCTTTTGGAGATGAACTTGCATAAAATGTTCCTACCATTGGTGATTTTATTTCTTTGTAGTTTTCTTCTACTTTTACAGTTTCTGCTTGCATATTGTTTACTACTTTGTTTGTAACTGTAGGAACCAATTCTGAAACTTGAGCTGGCTCTACATTAGCGTTAGAAATAGTTGCTTTACTTCCTTTACTCATTTTGATTTTTAATCCATTAGGAAATTCTATTTCTAAGGAATTTAAACTTGATTTTTCTACATCGTTTATCATTTTATTGATATCTTCTTGGATTTCATTATAATTCATTTCTTTATATCCTTTCTTTATCCGTTCTTTAAAATCGTAAAAATAATATATTTTTATGATTCGTATTTTTTTAATAATATAGAACTATTATGTCCACCAAAGCCAAGTGAATTTGACATTGCGTATTTTACTTCTATTTCTCTTCCTTTATTTGGCACTACATCTAAGTCACATTCTTCATCTGGTACTTGATAATTGATTGTTGGTGGCACAAAACTGTCTTGTATTGCTTTTGCACATGCTACTGCTTCTACTCCTCCAGCAGCTCCTAATAAATGACCTGTATTACTTTTTGTTGAACTTACCATAACCTTTTTAGCAGCTTCTCCAAATACTGATTTTATAGCAGATGTTTCGCATGAGTCATTTAGATGTGTTGATGTTCCATGTGCATTGATATAAGTAATCTCTCCTGGTTCAGCTCCAGCCTCTTGCATAGCAAGTTTCATTGCTCTTGCTCCACCTTCTCCTCCTGGTGCTGGTGAAGTGATATGATAAGCATCTGATGTTGCTCCATATCCTACGATTTCTGCATATATTTTAGCTCCTCTTTTTTTTGCATGTTCTAATTCTTCTAAAACGATAACGCCTGCGCCTTCTCCCATGACAAATCCACTTCTTTCTTTGTCAAATGGAATACTTGCTCTATTTTTATCTGTTGCTTGTGTTAATGCTTTTATATTAGAAAATCCTGCTATTCCTGATGGTGTAATAGAAGCTTCTGTTCCTCCTGCAAGAACAATGTCTTGGTATCCATGTTTTATCATCCTAAAACTTTCTCCTATACAATGTGTTCCACTTGCACAAGCTGTTACCATTGATATAGATTCTCCTTTTATTCCTAAGTCGATTGCTACATTTCCTGCTGCCATGTTTCCTATTGCCATTGGAATATACATAGGTGATACTCTATCTGGACCTTTTTCTACTAAGTTTCTATTTTCTTTTTCGATTGTTCCAAGTCCACCGATTCCTGAACCAATAATTGCTCCTACTCTTTCCATGTTTTCTTTTTCTTTATCTAATCCACTATCTTTCCATGCTTCTCTTGCAGCAACAACAGCAAATTGTGAAAATTTATCGATTCTTTTTGCTTCTCTTCTATCAAAATGCTCTTCTGGATTATATCCTTTTACTTCTCCTGCTAATTGTACTTTAAAATTGCTTGCATCAAATTCTGTAATTTGATCAATTCCACATTTACTCTCTCTTATACTTTTCCAAAATTCTTCAACATTATTTCCGATAGGAGTGATTGCTCCTAAACCTGTTATAACAACTCTTCTTTCCATTTTTATTTTCCTTTCTAACATTTGTTACCGTTTTTTATTTTACATGACCATTCCACCATCTATATTGATGACTTGCCCTGTTATGTATGAACTTTCTTCACTTCCTAAGAAGTATACGACATTTGCTATTTCTTGTGCAGTTCCCATTCTTTTCATTGGAATTTGTGCATTGATATTTGTTTTTACTTCATCTGACAATACACTTGTCATGTCTGTATCAATAAATCCTGGAGCTACTGCGTTTGCTCTTATATTTCTTGATGCTAATTCTTTTGCAATACTTTTTGTAAATCCAATGATTCCTGCTTTTGATGCAGAATAATTACATTGTCCTGCATTTCCTGTAACACCTACTACTGATGATAAGCTGATAATTCTTCCATTTCTTTTTTTCATCATATATGGTACGACTGCTTTTGTTACTAAAAATGTTCCTTTTAAATTAATTTCTATTACTTTATCAAAATCTTCTTCTTTCATTCTCATTAACAACATATCTCTTGTAATTCCTGCATTGTTTACTAATACATCTATTTTTCCAAATTTCTCAATTGCTTTTTTTACAACTTCCTCAACTTCTTCTGATTTTGAGACATCTGCTTTTACTATTAATGATTCTGCTCCTTTTTCTTTGAATTCTTTTTCTAAAGCTTTTACATCTGTTTTGTCTGATACATAATTAATAACAACATTATAGCCATTTTCTGCATATTTTAATGCAATTGCCTTTCCGATTCCTCTTGCTGCACCTGTTACAAATACAACTTGTTTTTCTTCCATTTTCTCTAAATCCTTTCTATATTTTATTTTTGTTTACAATTCACGACTTTTGAAAATATATTATTTAAATGTTCATATATTCCTATTTTACAGTCAAAGACCTATAGGAAGACCCAAGCTATGTTTTTGACAAAAAATAGGAATATATGAACATAATAAACTAGTATTATGCTTAGTGGTGAATTGCAGCAATTTAATTATTTTTTATTAAATTTTCTAGATTTTCTAAATTATTGATATTATAAAGTTCTGCTTCTGGATAATCTTTTTTTATAAACCCTGTTAATGTTTTTCCTGGTCCTATTTCTATAAATCTTTCCACTTTCTCTTGTTTCATAAGTTCAATTGCTTTATCAAATCTTACGGGACTTACAATATGGTTTGCTAATATTTCTTTTAAATCTTCGTTTTCTGTATAAAATTCTCCATCTAGATTTTTAATAACTTTTACACCATTTCCTTTTTGGAATTCCACTTTTTCAAGCTCTTTTTTATATAATTCTTTTGCTTTCTCTAATTTTTCTGTGTGGAATGGTCCACTTGTCTTTAATTTTACGACTTTTCTCGCTCCTGCTTCTTTTAATTTTTCTATTGCCATATCAATTGCATCACTTGTTCCTGATACTGCAGTTTGCACATTGCAATTATAATTTGCTGGTACAATAAATTTTCCTTGTGCTTTTATTGCATTACATACTTCTTCTATTTTTTTACAATCTAATCCGATAACAGCTGCCATGGCATATTCTTCTTTTGGTAAGAAGTTCCCCATATAATATCCTCTTTTTTGGATTAATCTTAATCCATCTTCAAGAGTAATATATCCTCCATATATTAATGCTGCATATTCTCCAAGGCTTAATCCTACTGCTATGTCTGCTTTAATTCCTTTATTCTCTAAGACTTTTAATATTGCTAAACTTGTTGTTAATATAGCGATTTGCGTATTTTCTGTTTTCATTAATTCTTCTTCTGGTCCATTAAAACATATTTCTTTTACTTTTACTCCTGTTATTTCTTCTGCTTTGTTATAAATTTCTCTTGCTTCTTCGTATTTTTCATATATGTCTTTTCCCATTCCTACTGTCTGTGCTCCTTGACCTGGAAATAAAAATGCTGTTTTCATATACTTCTTCCTTTCGTTTAATATCACTTTATATTTATATACTTAATTTTCATTTTTTTCTATTAGAATGAATGGTCAGATTAATAATTTTATAAAAAAAGAAGAACTAAATTATTATATAAAATATAATTAAGTTCCCCCTATTTTTTGTTTATTCGACATTAGATACTACACAATTTCCATTCTCATATTTCAACGTTATTTTCTGTACTTCTGTTATAAAAGTACTTGTTATTACTTTTGATACTTCATATGTTGTTTCATTTCCTTTTGTTTCTACAGGATTTATTTCATCAATCATATAATCTATTTGTTCTCCAGTAACATCTTTTACATATAAGCAATCTTTATAATTTATAAATTCACTAAATTGGGTATTTAATACCTCTTCTGTCATATATTCTTTCATTTTATTAGCAAAATCATTATAATTTATACCTGTCCATATATAATCTTTGTATTCTTCTGGCAATGTGGTATTCTCTTCTGTTTGTTCCATGGTTTGAGGAAGATTTAAGCTTGTTAATAAATATTGTGTTCCTCCAAGTTTGATATTTGCCAAATTATCATAATTATAGATAACCGTTGATGCTGTATCTTCTGGAATTCTATCAGCAATTTTTAGTGTCATGACTGCTTTCATTGCATCATTATAATTTTCATCATATGTATTTTCTTCTCCACTTATTTCAGCTGCATACATATATCCATCTATCATAACTGTTAATATTTTCGCTTTTACTCCTTTATTTTTTGCCTCAAATTCCATCCATTGAATAGAATTGATTTGTTGCATTTTTGTATATTCTATTTCTTGATATATTGAATTTTCTAACATTTGTGTTTTTAATTCTTCATTTGTCATTGAACTTTCTTCAATATATATATTGATTCTTACATCATTTACCGTTCCATCTTCATTTTCTGTTTTTGGTCCTTGTATATAAAATATAATACTTCCATATGCTTCATCTTTAACTTCCCAGTTTTGATTTAACATTCCTATATCTATAGTTACTACATCTTTTGAAAATAAATTTTCTTCATAATCTTTTTGTTCATTCTGTGTTACTGTATTTTGTTCCAAATTTCCTACATTTTCTCCTGCTTTTCCTGTATTTCGTGCTATAAAAAATACTGCTCCTAATAAGATTATCAATATAATTAGAAAAGTTCCAAAATTAAATTCTACAGATTTCTTTTTCTTCATTTTTTCCTCCTAAGTATCATTTAAAATTTTATTCCCATTTTAAAAGTATACTTCCTGTATTCAACCCTGCTCCATAACCAATTATAACAATCTTATCATTTTTTTGCAACAATTTTTTTTCTTGTATTTCTTCTAAAACAATTGGTATACTTGCACAAAACGTATTTCCAGTATTTTCTATATTGGTATACATTTTTTCTGTTTCGATATTTAATCTACTTGCTATTGCATTCATAATTTTTAAATTAGATTGATGTGGTATGATATATCTTATATCTTCTAATCTTTCTCCTGCATCTTCTAATAATTTTTTTATATTATTCACTGTTTCTGTTACTGCATATTTATAAACAGCTAATCCATCCATTGCTATTTGTCCATTTGTATGACATGTCAAAATGTTATTTTTGTCTTCTATTGCTTCTATTCGTGAACAATAAAAATCTTCTTCTGTTTTTTCAAATAGAGTTGCTCCAGCACCATCTGATAATATGATTGCTGTACCTATATCTTCTTTATTTGTATATTTTGATAATACATCTACTCCCACAACTATCGCTTTTTTTACTTTTCCACTATTGATATACATATGTGCAATATCCATTGCATTTACATATCCACTACATCCTGCTAATATATCAAAACATATACATTTTTTGATTCCTAGTTCTTTTTGTATATAATTAGATATTCCTGGCATTAGTTTATTGGTACTTGTTGTTGCTACAATGATTAAATCGATTTCTTGTATATCTATATTTGTTTTTACTATTAATTTTTCTACTGCCTTTTTGGCTATTTGTTCTATTGTTTCCTCTTCTATAAAATATCTTTGTTTGATTCCTGTTCTTTTTTCTATAAAACTTTCTTCTATTCCTAACTTTTCAGCCAATTCTTTATTGGTTACTTTATTTTTTGGTAAATAACTACTACTTGCTACTATTCTCATATTCTTTCTCCTTTTGTTTTTGATTTTTTTATTTTACTAAATAATAAAAAAAATAGCAAGAATTTCTTGCTATTTCTATTTTTATTGACTGTGTATTCAGTTGTTTATTGGGGAAGAGTTATTTCTATCAGTAACTCTGTGCTTTTATATGTTAAATTCATACCATCTTCGGTTGTACAATCAACGACAAGACTTAGTATAAAATCTCCTCCTAGCACATCAGTTTGAGAAATCGTATGTGAAAAATCCAATTTATAAAATTCTCCTACTCCAATTTCACTAATTTGTAAATCTTCATCATCAAGATCGCCTGGAATTATTATGCTTCCATCAGCTCTAGTTATTAGAGGTGTAATTTTTATATTTTTTAATTCTACATTTCCCACATTACTGATTTTTATTTCACATGTAAGATTCTCTCCAATATCATACCTTCCACTTGATGAAGCAGGACTAGATGTTTCTAATAAATCAACTATAGCCTCAGGTTTAATAGTTTCTGCACATTCAACATAATATACTTCGCTTTCTATTCCTGCTGCATCTATAATTTTTATATTATACTCTCCTTCACTATTTACAGTAAAAGTATATTCTTCTCCTTTAAAATCATCTACTACAGTTGTCCAATTATCATTACCTACTTTTTGATATAAAATTTTTCCTTTTCCTACATATTTTGAATATTCTATATTGGATACCGTTATTTCCCATCCATTACTTGCTTCTGTAGTACTTACAGAAAAATTTACACTATCTCTTGCTATCCCTTCGTCGATTGTATTCTTTTCCGAAATTTGATTTAACGTATAATAAGCCATTCCATCTTGCTCAAATGGTTCTAGACTGATTACTTTTCTATTCATAATATCTAAAAGATATTCTCTTTCTATTCCTTCTATACCTAATTTTTCTATCTCTTCTGCATCAAACAATCTATACCCAGACGTATTTGTTTCTTCTGCTCCATCAAATGCAATTTCCGCTTGTTCTTCTTTTCCAGATCCACTGATTTCTTTTCCCACATCAATTGTTTCTTCATCTTTATATTTTTCATATAAAACTTGTACTTCTGATTGCATGATTTCCAATTCTTGTTTAAATTTGTTTAATTTACTTGATTTTATTGTACTAATTCCTGAATAAGTTGCTACACTTGCTAATATAATTAATACAATTATTGTAATAGTTAATGCAATTAGTGTAATACCTTTATTTTCTCTTATCATCTCTATTTCTCCTTTGTTTTTATCTTATACTTTTATGATACCATTTTACATATAAAAAAGCAAGAATTATCATTTATTTTTCATATATTCTTAATTTTAAAATATATATTGTATAGGAGGTATAGGATAATGGAAAGAAATTCAGATTTTTCACCATTTTCACAATTTGATGGAATGGACAATGGTCTAAATGATATGTATAAAGATCCAATGTTTAATCCGATTATGCAATATGAACAAGCATATTCTTATTACAAATATTTATGTATGCAAATGGATTATAAAATAAAATGTAAAGAATATGAAAAAATGTGTGCTGATAATAAGTAATACTTTACAAATCCTTATTTTTCGGTTAAAATACTATGTGGAGGATGAATTATGAAAACTTTTCAATATACTTCACATAGTGAAACGGAAACAATGGACTTTGCCTACAATTTAGCAGGTAAATTACAAATTGGAGATATTATCATTTTATCAGGAAATTTAGGTGCTGGAAAAACAAAATTTACAGAAGGTTTTTTAAAATATTTTCATTTAGATAATGAAATTTCAAGCCCTACTTTTACAATTGTGAATGAATATAAAAATAAAGATATAACAATATATCACTTTGATGTATATCGTTTAGAAGATATAGATGAATTTTATGCAATTGGAGGAGAAGAATATTTTCATTCAGGAATATGTATCATTGAATGGGGAGATTTGATAAAAGAATCTTTACCATCTGATTATATAAAAATCTCTTTTGAAAAAGACGATTCTGATGAAAACACCAGACATCTAAATATAGAGACTTTTGGAAATAAATATGACCACATTTTTAACTAAAATGAAAGAGTTCCATTTTACAAAATGAAACTCTTTTTTCTTTCTAAATAAAACGGATTCGAAATTCACTTTTCTAGTTTAAAAGAAAATCCATGCAATTACCAATAATCCAACGATTACTCTATAAACTGCAAATATTTTGAAACTTCCTTTTTTTAAGTATTCTAATAAGAATTTTATGACCAATATTCCTACTATAAAACTTGTTAAAACCCCTAATATGAAAGCAATAATTCCTGTAGAAGTTGCAACTGTTAAGTAATCTATAAAATCTCCTATTTTAAATACAGTTGCTGCTAAAACGATTGGTGCAGACAACATAAATGAATATTTTGCTGCTGATTCCCTTGATACTCCCATCATTCTACCTGTTGTCATTGTAACTCCTGAACGAGAAACTCCTGGTATAAAAGCTAATGCTTGTGATAAACCTATTAAAAATGTTTGTTTAAATGTCATATCTTTATATTCTGTTTTTGTTGGAGCTTTTTTATCAACTATGTATAAAATAATTCCCATCACAATTAGAGCTATTGCTATAATAAGTGGTTTTGATAATATGTCTTCTGCATATTTGTCTAGTATAAATCCAATGATACCTCCTGGAATTGTAGCTGCTACTATGTACCAGAACATTCTGCCATCAACAGAATCTTCTTTCTTAAATACTTTTTTTGCTCCACCTATGATTAAATTGATCCAATCCTTAAAGAAAAATATTCCGATTGCTAATAAAGTTCCAAAATGTAATGCAACATCAAAACTGTCTGGTACTGCATTCCAATGAAATATTTGTGGTATTAATGTTAAATGTGCTGAACTCGATATTGGTAAAAGTTCTGTAAGTCCTTGAACAATTCCTAAAATAATTGCTTGATATATTTCCATTTTTATTTCCTCTCTTTCGTTTATTTATAGATTTCTTTTAATATATTATATATGGTCTCTTTTATAAATTCTGCAGATGTTATAGGAGCTACTTTTCCAGGTAATGATAATGCCCATACAAATTTTAAATGATGTGTTTTTACTGCTTTTTTATCAATTCCACCTGGATTGGATGCTAAATCGATTAATAAACAATCTGATTTTACATATTTTATTTTTTCTTCTGATAATATCATATGAGGAACTGTGTTTATTATTACATCAAAATATTTTAAATTTTCTCCTAAATTATTAATATTCGTTGCCTTATGTCCATATGCTTGTATCCAAGCTAAATCTTCATCTTTTCTAGCTGCACATGTTACTTTAACAGATAGTCCTGCCAATTTTCTTGCTAGAACTTTTCCTGTTCTTCCAAATCCTAATATTAATACTTCACTTCCATGTAATATTTTGTTTGTATTCTCAATAGCAACTTGAATCGTACCTTCCGCTGTTGCAATTGTATTTAATACAGCCAACTCTTCTCTTTTCATGATATCAATAATTTCTATATATTCATCATTTGCGAGTTCATAAACTTCTGGCAAAATTCCGCCTGCTATTAAGATTTTTGCACTTATCACATGCATCATTTCCCTAATAGATATTTCATTTTCACTAAATGGAGCATTTATTGTGGTTCCATTACTTGAAAATGGTATGGGACCTATTACAATTTCTGTATTTGCTATTGCTTTTTTTATAGAATCACATATCATGATATTTTCTATATTTCTTAAATCTTCTGATTTTTCTAATCCATATACATATATTTTGTTTCCTTCTTTTGCAAGCATTTCTGCTAATTTTACAATTCTTAAATCTCCACCTATTATGGATATATGATAATTCATAAAAACCTCCACTTCATATTCTTAGTATATATTTTTTGAAGATTTTTATGAATTATTCTAAAATTTTATTATTGACCTCTTTCTTTTTGCTCTTGCATTTGTTTTTCAGTTTCTTTTTCATTTTCTATTTGAGATTTATTTTCAAATTTCACATCATTGTATCCTATCTTTTTTGTTATTTCAACCATTTCTTCCAAATGTTTTTTCGCCATTTTTTCTTTTTTCGTAAGTTTTCTCGGTCTTTCATCTTCTTCATTTTCTAAATTAAATGGTATGGATAATTTTGCGATAATGATGGCAAATGATACATCTTTTTGAATTTTTTCAACAATTCTTTTTGGTTCTTCTTGTATAGCAACATTTGCATATTTTATTGCTTTTTCTTTATCTCCTTTTATAAGATATATTTTTGCCAATTCTAAATAGGCATCTGCACACAATTCTTCATCTTCTGTTGCCTGTAAAAAGTATTTTTCTGCTTCTTCTAGTTCTTTATACATTAAGGCAATTTCTGCTAAACTATATTTTGTATTATATATAATGGAGTTTAGTTCAGCTGCTTTTTCATAATACATTTTTGCATTTTGAAAATCATTTAGCATTGTATAAACGATTCCTAAATTATAATTTAAATCAAAACTTGTTGGGTTTAATTTTATTGCTTCTGAATAAACATTAACCGCTTCTTTAAAATCTTCTTTTTCAATTAATAAATCTCCTAATGCAATTGTGGCTTCTATATAATCTGGTTTCTTACTAAGTAAAGTTACTAGCATATGTTCGGCTTCGTCTTTTTTATCTAAATCTGTTAACAATGTAGCTACTTTGTAATAGGAATCATAATCTTTTTTATTAATATCTATAGCTTGTGCATATTCATCTACCGCTTTTCTTTGTCCACCTTCTTTTTCATAGATTTGCGCTAACAATTTATGCCCTAAATAGCTTCTAGGATTCTTTGTAACAAGTTTTATTAATGTATTTTTAGCACTTTTAGAATTGCCAAACACTAAAAATATTTTTGCGATTGTTACATCTATTGTTTCCGATATATCTGCATTCAATTTTTCTAAAAGCAATATGATAATTGGTATTCCAATTGATAATATATATATAATCACTTTTACTAAAATACTAAAATCTTCTTTTGTAAAATATAGTTGTACAAAATCGATTGCAATTCCTAATGCTTGTATTGCAAGTATTGGTACATATTTTGTATCATTTTTCTTAATTAATTGATAAAACATATATACAAATAACGCAAATGCTATCACTATAAAAATCAGTTGTTCTACTAACATATTTTACCTCTTTCTATTATCTTTTTCGTTCATGCGAAATATTTTGATAATCTGCCTCTATTGTTTCTACTACTTTTTTTGGTTCTGCACCTGCTTTAGCCATTTCTCTATTATATCTTTCTACTAAAACTGGTAATGACTCTCCTGTTTCTTGCATTAACTGTCCCCAAGTCATTTGTGTATTTGGTATATAATCTTTTTCTGTTATATCTATGTCTCTTACTCCAGCCTCTCTATTTTGTTCTTCTATTTCATTTACTTGATGTGCTAAATCATGTTTATATTCTATTCCTGCATTTTCAAAAGCATATCTTACATCATAACTTTCTTCTTTATCGCGTCCCTCTCCTTGTGTTCTTACTCCTCTTGCAATTCTTTCATCACAAGGTAAAACATCTACTGTTTCTATATCCACTTCTCCATATTGTCCAATTGTTACGGCAATTTCTTTATCATCATTGTTCTTTACTTGCATTAAGGAATGTGGTACTTTTCTTTCTATTTTATCTCCATTTTCATCAATACTAATAACCGATTTCCAAGCAGTTTCAGCTGTTTCTAAACTATCATTTATTTTATACATACCATCTTTTTTTGTTATCATGACAAATCGATTTAATTTATTTGAAAATGCAATTCCATCTTCTTCACCATTTCCAAATACTTCTGGCATTCTTTCTGCTACAGTTGGATCTTTTATTTTCCTGTAACTAGAAATCTCTAGATCTTCTCCCTGTGCCTCTAAATCTTGTTCAACATCTTCTGCCTTTTCTCCATCATCTTTTTCTTCCTCTTCTTTATCTCCTTGAGCACGACTCTTTAATGCTTTTTTTATTTCTTCTGCATCTCCTCTTTCAGAAATTCCTTTTAATCTTCCTTGTTCTTTATCATTTTCTGCCATAAGTTCTTCAATATCAATTTCAAGATCTTTTAAATAATCTCCAAGTTCATCTATTGCAAAAACTTTTCCTTCTGCATCTACTACTATGTTTTCTTCTATTGTTTGTTCTCCATTTTCATTTTCCACTATCCATCTAAAATGATAACTTATCTTTCCTTCTTGATCACTTTCTGCTGTTATAAATACATTATTTAACGTTAAAGGTCCATTTTTTGTATTGATGACAAATTCTGAATAATATCTTGTTGCTAATAATTCTCTTTGTGATTCTTTAATATAGGCACTTACACTCGCCTCTACAGTATCGAGTTTTTCTAAAGTTTCTTTTTCATCAGCTGTAAATGTAAATTGTCTTGAATCATTTTCTTCCATATTCATCCCACTTCCTTTTCTCTTAACTTAATTTAACTATATGGTTTCCCCTATCAAGTCATAATCTTCCACATCTATTATTTTTACCTTTATGATCTTATTGATTGTATTTTCTGCATTTTTATTTTTTATATAGATGATTCCATCTATATCTGGAACATCTTGTTTGGTTCTTCCTATTAAATAATTACCATCAAATGATATCTCTTCAACGATAGCTTCATATTGTTGTCCTATCTTTTTTTGAAGATTTTCATTTGATATTTTTTGCTGTATTTTCATAATTTGATGATATCTTGATTTTTTAGTGTTTGTATGGATTTGTTCCGGCAATTTTGCTGCTGGTGTTCCATCTTCTTTTGAATACATAAATGTCCCTAATTTATCAAATTTTGCTTTTTCTACAAATTGTTTTAATTCTTCAAAATCTTCTGTGTTTTCACCTGGGAAACCAACAATTAAACTTGTCCTTAATACAACATTAGGTATTTCTTTTCTAATTTTGTCTATTAGTTCTTCTATTTGTTTTTTGTTTGTTCTTCGATTCATCTTTTTTAAAATGCTATCAGATATATGTTGTATTGGAATATCAAAATATTTACAAATTTTTTCGTTATTTTTGACAGTTTGAATTAATTTCTCTGTAATTCCTTCTGGATAGGAATATAAAAATCTTATCCATTTGATTTCTGGTATTTTTGCTATTTCTTCTAGTAATTCTGCTAATTTTGACTCTCCATATATATCTATACCATATTTTGTTGTATCTTGTGCTATGATGATAATTTCTTTTATTCCTTTTTGGGCAAGTATCTTTGCTTCTTCTATTATTTCTTCCATTTTTCTGCTGACAAATGGTCCTCTTATATAAGGAATTGCACAATAGGTGCATCGATTACTACATCCTTCTCCAATTTTCAAATAGGCAAAATTTTCTCCTGTTGTAATGATTCTTTCGTAGAATTCTTTTGATGTAGGCATTGGTAATGGTTTCATTTCTGAAATTTTATTGGTTGTATGAGTTGCACTTGGCTCTACTGTATTTTCTTTTATTAATTTTTCTATTTTATCCCATAGCACATCATATTCATCTATTTTGATAAATAAATCTACTTCTGGTAATTCTTTTAATAATTCCTCATAATATCTTTGTACTAAACATCCCATAACAATTAAATATTTACATTTATTGTTTTTATATTCTGCCATTTCTAGTATTGTATTTATTGCTTCTTCTTTTGCAGATTCTATAAATCCACATGTATTGATAACAATGATTTCTGCTTCTTCTGGATTACTTACAATTTCATACTGATTGTTTTTAAAATGTCCAATGGCAATTTCAGTGTCTATTAAGTTTTTACTACACCCAAGTGATACAAATCCTACTTTCATGTTTGCTCCTTAATTTATTATTTTTGATTTTGATTGCAATTTCTTAGCTATTGTGACTACATATATGTTTTCTTGTCATTTCCATTAAATTTAATTTTGTAAATCCTTCTACTTGTGTTTTGGCTCTATCTTCTTTTAATTGTTCTTTTAATAATTTTTCTATTTTGTCTTTATTTTCTTGTTTTTGCATATCTATATAATCAATAATGATGATTCCACCTATATCTCTTAATCTTAATTGCTTTACAATTTCTATTGTTGCTTCATAATTTACTTTATATACGGTATCTTCTAAATTACTTTTTCCTGTAAACTTTCCTGAGTTAACATCTATTGCCACTAATGCTTCTGTAGGATCTATTGTAATAAATCCTCCACAATTTAACCATATTTTTCTTTGTTTTGATTTTTCTATTTGTTTTTCAATTTCATATTTTTCTAGTAAATTCTCTTTTTCTGCTAAGTCTAATTTTATTTTTTCTTGTTTTATTTCTTTAAGATATTTTTCTATTTCTTCATAGTCTAGTTTATTATTTACTTCTATTCTACTTATTTTATTTTCTGGCATATCTATTATGATTTTTTCAACAATGCTTGGACTTTTATATAGTAATTCTGGTTTGTCTTTGCATTTACTAAATCTTTCTTTTATATGGTTCCATTTATTCTCTAAATATTGTAAATCTTTTAATATATTTTCCTCTTTTTGGTTTTCTGCTGCTGTTCTTATGATTCCTCCCATATTTTCTGGCAATTTTTCTTTTAATATTTTTATTAATCTTTCTCTTTCTTTTTCATTTTCAATTTTTTGTGATATGGTTACAATATTTGTATTTGGCATTAAAATTACATATTTTCCTGTTATCTTTATATGTGTTGATGTTCTTGCTCCTTTTTTATCATTACTATCCTTTTGAATTTGTACCAATAATTTTTGTTTTGGTTTTATAACATCTTTTATGTTCGTTTCTATTCTTTTTTCGACTTTTTCGTCTACTTGTGGAACTACATCTTTTACATGTATAAAACTATTCTTTTCTGTTCCAATATTGATAAATGCTGCTTGCATTCCTGGCACGATATCTTTTACAATACCTACATATATGTTTCCTTCATTCCTTGCCTTTTGATTTTCTTTATTTTCTTCATAAACCTCTATCAATTTTCCATTTTCGATTGCCGCAATTATCTTTTGCTCTTTATCTCTATTAACTATTATTTCTATCATTTTCTTGCCTTTCTAATTAAATTTGTTCATCGCTGTATCTATCCCATTTTTTAAAATTTCTATAACAGCATCCTTAGCTTTATCTCCCCCTTCTTCTAGTTTCTCAATATCTTCCTCTTGTATTTCTCCTATTACATAATTTATTTTATCATTTTTATATTGTGGCTTTCCTATTCCAATTCTTATTCTTGAAAATTCTTCTGTTCCTAACTCTTCTATTATTGACTTTATTCCATTATGCCCACCACTACTACCTTTTTTTCTTATTTTTATTTTTCCTGGTTCGATATCCATATCGTCATATATAATTAATATTTTGTCACTTTCTATTTTATAAAATTCAACAAACTCTTTCACACATTTTCCACTTAAGTTCATATATGTTTGTGGTTTTACGAATATAACTTTTTGATTTTCTATTAAAGCATTTTCATACAAGCCTTGAAATTTATTTTTCTTTATTTCTAAATTGTATTTTTCTGCTATTTTATTGATTGCATGAAATCCCATATTATGTCTTGTTCTGTTATATTCTTCTTCTGGATTTCCAAGTCCTACTATTAAATACATTTTTGTTCCTCTTTCTTTTATATTCCTATTTATTTTACATTGTTTTTGGTGTTTTTTCAAGTATTTTGAAAAAATAATACTCTATATGAGTATTATTTATATATCAACTTTTAATATGAAGATGTTTTCATGAAATAGGAAAAAACAACTTTTTCTATTCAATAAAAAAACCCCAAAACTGGGGTAAAATTTATTATTCTGCTGATTCTTCTGTTTCAGGAGCTTCATAAGCTTCTAATATAGCTTTTTGAATCTTCTCTCTTGTTTCAGCATTGATTGGATGAGCTATGTCTTTGAATTCTCCGTTTGGAGTTTTTCTGCTTGGCATAGCGATGAATAATCCATTTTGACTTTCGATAACTTTTATGTCATGAATAACAAATTCATTATCGAATGTTACAGAAGCAACAGCTTTCATTCTGTTCTCTGAATTTACTTTTCTTAAACGTACGTCTGTTATTTGCATTGTGTGCACCTCCACTGTTTCTAAAAAATTTGTACATATGACGTGTTTCTTATGTACTAATATTATTATTCTTCACAAAAATTCTTTTTCCCTCTTTTTTTTACATTTTTTTGTTTTTTTATTTTAAAATATTGGATATTGTTGTCCCTCTTCTATTTTCCATATCTTCCATTCTGAAGTATCTGTTCCATCTGAACTATTTTGTATATACGTATTAAATACTTCTTGCATTTCTGTAGCATTTATTTCTTCTCGTTTTTCTACATCATATTCACTATCCTCTCTTGCACCTACTGCTTTACTACAAGAAGATCTTAGATAATATGAATTTTCTATATTTAATTTTGTTGAACTGTTATACAGCCTTCCACATATTCCTCCAGCTCCATACATCCAATTCACATTATTTTCTATTATGTTTCCAAAATTATATGCATTTTTTATATCCGCTCCTAAAGAAGATTGTCCTAAACTCCCTATTATTCCCCCTCTTCCTTGTGGTCCGTTTAATGGGATATTTCCAATATTGTAAACATTTGTAATTGTTACTTTTCCTATACTATATCCAAGTATTCCTCCTACTTGGTAACCATTTGAATTTATATCTCCTAGATTATAACAATTATAAATTTTGACATCATCTTCACTTCTGCCTACGATTCCTCCTGTACTTTCTGTTGTATTATTTATTGTTCCCAAATTAACGCAATTGATTATCTCTGCATTCTCAAATTCTCTTCCTAGAATTCCAGCAGCTCCATATCCAGTTATATCTATTTCAACATCACTAATGCAATTTATTATTTTTCCACTTCCATATCCTACAATTCCCCCTACACTAGTAAATCTATCTGTTAAATATCCTTCTGTAACAATTCTCCCTTTAACAGTTACATCTTGAACTGTAGAATTTTTTATTATTCCAAATAATCCTAATACATCACTATCTGTTCGATTTTTCTCATAAAGATTTGTTATTGTATGATTTTCACCATTAAATGTCCCATTAAATTTCCAATTTCTATACCCAATTGGAGAAAAACCTGTTCCTGTAGTCATTTCTGTCATTAATTGGTTACCATCATTTATATTTCCATTCAAATCTCCAAAATCAGTTCTCTCACTATCTATGTATGAAAATATAGAAGAAAAATTCAAGTCAACTTTCAAAGATATGTATTTTTGTTTAAATTCTTCACCTTCTTCAATTGAAATGACTTGCCCATTAACAAATTTTTTACCACTTCCATTTACCATATTTGAAAATGATACTAAATCTTCTATACACCATATTTCAAATGGATGATTTTTACTTCCATCTAAAGCATTTCCATTTTCATCTTTTGTAATATCTCCTGGATTTTTATCTATTATTATATTATTAGAATCAATTATCTTTCCATCTTTATCTATACTATAATATCTATTTGTTTCTGTAAATAAGACTTCTAGTGTTTCTCCTACATCAAATACTTCTGTTTTTCCGTTTCCAGTTTCTTTATCTAATTCATTTTGTAAAACATCTTTTATAATATTTCCATACACGTCTTGTGCAATGGCTTGTGCAGTTGCTGTTGATAGAATTTCTTTTTCTTCTGCTATCTCTGTATCATCCTTAGCATCTTTTGAAGAATTAATGATTCCATCATTTCCCATTAGTACTGATACACTTATTGTTGCCAATATTAATAACACTATAATTGTTACAACTAACGCAATTAATGTTATTCCATTTTGTTTTTTCATTTGTTTTTCTCCTCTCATATTTTGATTGAGACAATCTATTTTTAATATTATATATCATTTATATATATTAATTGTCAATAATTTTACAATTAATAAAAAACAGCATTTCACGTTTAAATTACAATAAAAAATAACATTGTTTTTTAAATTATTTGGAACAAAAATCTTGAAATTTACATTATATAAGTATATAATTTGTTTTATAAAATTATGAGGAGTGTTTACTATGCCTAACATTGATAATATAAAAAAATATAAAAAAATACATATGATTGGAATTGGCGGAGTCAGTATGAGCGGAATAGCAGAAATTCTTCTTAATTGGGGTTTTGTTGTCTCAGGTAGTGATAGAATAGATTCTGAATTATTACATACTCTAGCAAAAGCTGGAATTAAGACTTTTGTAGGTCATGATGCCAAACATGTTGAAGGAGCTGATTGTGTAGTCTATACTGCTGCCATTCATGACGATAATCCCGAATTAGTACATGCCAAAGAGCTTGGGATTCCTGTTATTGAGAGATCTGATTTCCTTGGTGAACTGACTAGATGTTATCAAAATACAATTGCGATTTCTGGCACTCATGGAAAAACGACAACTACCTCTCTTGTATCTTTGTGTTTTTTAGAAGCACAAAAAGATCCGAGCATTCAAGTTGGTGCCATTATTAAAGAACTTGATGGAAATTATAGAATTGGAAATAGTGAAAATTTTATTATAGAGGCCTGTGAATATGTAGAGAGCTTTTTAAAATTTAGTCCTAGATCTGAAATTATTTTAAATATTGATAATGATCATTTAGATTATTATAAAAATATAGAAAATGTAAAAAAAGCCTTCATAAAATATGTTCAATTATTACCAGAAGATGGTCACTTAATTATCAATGCCGATGATAATCATTGCCTAGATTTGCCTATTTATTCGAAAGCACCTTGCATTAAATATGGTATTGAAAACGAAGATGTTGATTTTTTAGCCAAAAACATTGAATTTGATGAAAACGGATTTCCTGAATTTGATGTTTATAAATCTAATGTGTTTTATGAATATTTTAAACTTTCTATTCCTGGTAAGCATAATGTGTTAAATGCTTTATCTTGTATTGCTTTATGTGATGCTTATAACATTTCCAAAAATGATATGAAAGTCGCTTTGGAAAAATTCACAGGTGCTGACAGACGATTTGAATTTAAGGGAATGGTTAATGGTGCTAAAGTTTATGATGATTATGGTCATCATCCTACAGAAGTTTTGGCAACAGCCAAAGCATTAAAAAACAAACACTACCATCAGTCTTGGGTGGTTTTTCAACCTCATACATATAGTAGAACATATAATCATTTACATGCATTTGCACAAGCATTATTAAATTTTGACCATATTATAGTAACAGATATATATGCTGCAAGAGAAACCAATACTTACAATATTACTTCTAAAGATTTAGTCGATGAAATTATTAGATTAGGAAAAAATGCTAAATACATTCCTTCTCTTAAAGATTGCGCTTCTTATTTAAAAGAGAATGTAAAACCAGATGATTTGGTTTTAACTTTAGGAGCAGGAACTGTTACTGAAATTGGTCCAATGATTGTGGAATAAAATAAAGTCTAACTTTTTCTTTAAAGTTAGACTTGTTTTTTATTCATTCTCTATATTTTATTTACTTTCTCTATCCATTCACTTATGATTGACTCATTCATTTTTTCTTTTTCAGTTGCTAGTCCCATAGGATTATTGGGTTTTATTTCATATCCATGAAAATCACTACCACAAGATTTATATAATTGATGTTCCTTACAGTATTTTTCTAAAAATTGAGATTGCTCTTTTGTAAAGGTTGTATAATAACATTCTATTCCATCTAATGTATAATTGTTTGTTATATTTTCTAGATTTTCTGCTATTGTTGGTGAATATTCATATAGATGCGCAAGAAATGCAAATGCTCCTGCTTCATGTATCATATCTATTGTTTTTTCTAAAGATATATAGAATTGACTTTGATTTACATATAACTTACTTTTTGGGTTATACATAAATTGTCTTGAAAAATCTCTATAGGTCATTCGCTCCATCTGTTCTTGACTCTCAAAAAATTTGGCATTTTGTGGATATTTTTTTAATTCTTCTATAAATGATGTTTTGCTTGGTCCTTTTTTTGTATTGAATAATATTTCTGGATTTTCTATTATGTTTTTTTCAAATTCTGGACTAAAATATACTCCATAATTTTTTAAAGTATTTAGTGTTAATTGTGTTTCTACTGCTTTTCTATTTTCTATATGGCATAAATTTTCTTTTAGCAATGCTTTCATTTTAGATGTATTTATTCCATATCCTAATATCTCAATGATTTCTCCATTATAGGTTGTTGTAATTTCTATTCCTGGTATTATCTTACCTTTATAGAAATTTCTAATTTTTTTATCTTCCATTTCATCATAAGCAGATACGGTGTTATGGTCTGTTATAGAAATAATATCTAATTGTAGTTCCTCAGCTTTTTTTAATACTGTTCCTACTGTTAATGAACCATCAGAATTGTTTGTATGTATATGCATATCTATATATCTGTTTTCCATGGTTACCTCCTTCTATAATTTTTATGTAGCAATCTATATTTATTTTTTATATTTTGATAAATTATATCACTCTGTTATTTGTTTCACAATCCTGTTTTAAATTTTTGTCACTTTTTTCAGAATTATAAAAAAATAGCAAAGATTTAATGCCTTGCTATATCTGGAGCCACTAAGCAGAATCGAACTGCTGACCTACGGGTTACGAATCCGTCGCTCTACCAACTGAGCTATAGTGGCGTTTATATTTTTTATTTTTATATCAAAAAAGTTACCTTACACATTATAATATATTTCATTCCAAAAAGCAATATCTATACCATCTTTTCATATGTAAAATAAATTAGTCATCTTATCTTGAATAAAAAATATATTCATAGTATAATACTTTTTATAAGGAGATTTGAACCATGAAACTTAAAACCAAAAAAATAATCATGTTAGTATCTTGTATTTTGGTCTTACTTTTAGACTTATCCTATGCATTTAATATATTTTCAGGGAATATAGATTTAGAAAGCTTTAATACAGATATTTCTATTTCTAATACTTCACAAGCAATATTTCTTAGTATTTGTGCTATAACGAATTTTATTTTATTATTTTTTATTTATAAAAATCCAATAGAAAATAAAAAAAGAATCATTCTTCTGAGTATTCTACAAATTTTATTAGGAAATATTTTTAATATTGTTGTAGGAATACTATGTATTATATTAGTATGTAATAAAACAAAAGATGTAGAAATTCCTGTAAAAGAAAAGAAACCTTTGCCTGAAATAGAAAATATCACGAAACATAAATGGTATGTATATTTTTCAATATTTGTCTTTTTGTTTATTATTTGTTATACACCTTTTACAAATTTATTACCAAGTCCAACAAGTAGATTTACCGCTTTACTTTATATTGCATTATTGTATATCATACAAATTACATTTTTAATTGTTCCTATGTGGAATGAACTAAAAAGAGATACTATCCTATTTATAAAAAACTTTAAAATATATATTTCTAATATGTTACCTCGATTTGGAATTATTTTTCTTGCCTACTTGTTTGCAAATTTATCATTAGTTTCACTTATTGGTAATATATCTACAAATCAGTCTATTATCAACAGTTGGCCTTTATATGTTTCAGCACCTATTGCCATTATTATTGCTCCACTTACAGAAGAATTGATGTTTAGAGGATTTATGAAAAAATTCATCAAAAATGATATTGTATTTCTAATACTAAGCTCTCTAATTTTTGGCGGATTACATGTTACAGTTGCAAGTAGTATTCCTCAATTATTATTTATCATCCCTTATTCTATTTTAGGATTTGCATTTTCATTAAATTATGTAAAAACTAGAAATATAGCAAGTAATGTTTTTCTACATGCCTCATGGAATGCCATTGCCATTATTGCATTAATCATTAGTAATATCGTTTTTTAAAAAATAGGTATATACTATTATAGTATATACCTATTTTATTATCCTAAAAATGTTTTCCTTTCCTTTTTGTATAGGATTCAAAATATTCTTGAGCTCTTTCAATATCAGATTTTGGCTTTTCTTGTTCTACACTATTTGTATAATAATCATTATATTGATTATCGTTTTCACTTGTTTCTATAAATTCCTCATCCTGACCTTTTGTTTCATCTTCAAGTTCTTGATGTTCTGCTAAAGCTCTATCCAGTTCTTCAGCTCCTGGTAAATCTAAATCTTCATCCTCTTTTTTAGCTAATTTTATTTTTATGATAATTGCTACAATGATAATAATTACTAATAAAACTGCAACTCCCACTATAATCTTTTCTTTTAATCCCCATGTTGATGGCTTTGTCCAATCTACTGTTCCAGCCACTTCTGATTCTGCATTTTTATTTACAATGATTTGATAGGTAGCATATTCTTCTGTTTCTGCATTACTTACTAAGATTGTGATAATATTCTCACCATCTTTTAAGTTTTCATTACCAACTATCTCTACTGTCGCATTTGAATTATTCGCTTTTGCTTCAATCTCCAATGAATCAATATCATTTCTGATTCCTAATGTATATTCATATGTTTCAGGATCAAATTTTGGACTTAAACTAAAGTTTTTTATATTTAATGAAGATAATCCTAATTCTTTATTAGTTTCTGGCTCTTCTTCATTTGTTGTTGAAGCTACTCTTGTTATTTCTAGAGTATACACCATTTCTGTTCCATCTTCTGCTGTTACTTTGACTTCGACTTTGTTTACTCCCTCATTTAATGTTATTGTTCCGGTTCCTGTTATTTGTGCTTTTGAACTTACTGGCTCTGCATATACTTCTATTTCTGTAACTTCATTTGGAACTTCTACACTATAAGATGTCGTATCTCTTTTAAATCCTGAAAAATCATATTCTTCTGGTTTAATTCCCAAATTTTTTAATCTTGCTTCTGATTCTTCGTTTTCAGAATCATCTGTATCGTCTGTTGCTGAAACTCTTGTGATATTTAATGTATATGTTTTTGTATTTCCTGCTTCAGCAGTTACTGTTATTTTAAAAGAATTTGCTCCTTCTTTTAATGTCACTGTTCCTGTTCCACTTACTGTCGCTTTTGAGTCTAATGGTGTTGCATAAATTTTTACTTTACTGACATCATTAGGAACTTCTACAGTATATGTTGTTGTATCTCTTCTGAATCCTGAAAAGTCATTTGGTGTTATTCCTAAATTACTTAGTCTTGCTTCAGTTGACTTGGAGTTTGTTTCTCCTCCATTTCCAGGATTAGATGGTGCTTTAACAGTAATTGTTGATGTAGATTGTGAATTGGCAACTGGATTGAGATTTTCATCTCCCATACCACTTCCTGAAAATGTGATTGTATATTGCGTATCTTTGCTTACTGTTGGCGCTCTAAATGTAAAAGTTGCTAAACTGGTTGTACCTCCTGATGCTAATGCATTAGAAATCGTTGCTGTTCCTGCTCCAGTTCCACCAGAGCTATTAACTAATTCTAAACCTGGATAATTCGCCTGTATTGTATATGCTGAAAGTGAAATATCGGATGTCACTGCTATCGAAAATTGTTCTCCCGAATTTACTTGTGTAGATTGTGATGCTATTTGTGCATTTGCTGTAATATATTGTGTAAATAATAGTATAAAAAATAGTATACTTCCAATGATTATTTTTTTTCTCACGATTTTCTCCTTCCTATTCTATTGTATATTTATATTGTATTGCCCTACTGTATATCTTAATATTTTTGCAGAGTCTAGAGCTGTTGGAAATCCTGAACCTCCTAATGCTCCTGCATTTTCTTGTATATCTGACAAAGTATATTGTCCAACTGTATATCTTAAGATAATCGCTGCATCTAAAGCTACTACTTCTCCATCTCCATTCACATCTCCAAGTACTGCTAAAGAATAGGTATCATTTACTGTGCAACCTGTAGCAAGTTTTGCTTCATCTGAAAGCACTTCTCCATTTGCATTTTTTATAACCGTTTCTGCTCCCAATAAATCTTTAATATCCTTTACAGTAGCATTTGGAATTGCACGAACTTCATTTGTTTCTGTATTTACTTTGACTTTATCATTTTTGATAATTGTACTTGGATCTTCTACTTCAGGCTCCTCTGGAACATCTGGTACTTCCGGTTGTTCTTGCTCAACAGGAACTAAATACAATTTATATGTGGATTCATAATCATATGTTTCTCTTGCTGCATATCCTTTTGTTCCATCTGGTTTCATAACATAATCCCAATATGTACCAGCAATCTTTTCTGTTGCTTTTTCTAATCTTGTAATAATATCTCCACTATAAACCCATCCAACTGTTTTTGAACCATTAGGCTCATTTCTTAATCGTAAACCATTATTTACATTTACTCTTACTAAATTAGTTGTTGGAGTTGTCGTGCTTGTAGTTGATGGTCTAGGACATGCTGATGTTGGCATATTTTTATATACAGGAATGATAAAAGTATATCCACTATTAATTGCTCCCATATCTTCAAATGTTTTTCTTAATGTTGTTCCTTCATTTTGTGCTGCTAAGATATTTTGCATATATTGATGCCAAAATACTCCATCTGTATTTTCAACATCAAACTTTTGGAAATATAGTGTGTTTTGTCCTTTTGAAACATAACTTTCTGCAATGATTTCAACACCACCATATATAGAGCTTTCTAATGTTGTCCATCCATAAGATTGTGCTTTTTTTAGTCCATTTAATATGACTTCACTTTCTCCTTTACCACTAGCTCCTATATTAAATACATTATAATATCCTACATATTGTCCATTATATCCTGCTCCTGAAGTTAAAGCTGTACCTTCTGGTTTTTGTTCTTGTAATATTCTTGCTACTATATAATAAGCACTTACATTATTTTTTCTAGCTGCATCTAAAATGGCATTTATGTATGAATCATTATTTAAAAATGTTCCTGATACCATTGTTCTAATATCATTAGCATTACATTCTGTATAAGTCAATTCCATGAATTGAAAAATATCTGAATTATTTAGTGAATTTCTTGCATCCATCATATACTTAATTGCTGCTTCTGATGCACAATGCCATTTTCCAGTATCATATAATGCATTTCCACAAATTGGACAAATCCAATCTCCTGCATATTTGCTATTATTAGCAGGTACTAAATTTCTTGGTTTATCACCATGTCCGACATATTCATTTGCAATTGCTTCATTCCAGTCTATATCTGTATATAAAATTTTAAAATTCCAATTTGGATGTTCATTCTTTAGTTGTTGTATCATTTCTTTTATACCTGGATATTGGTTAGAATCTATAGAATTGATATCTGTTGTTGTTGTTTGATTAATCGCAAAAGCTGTATTACCAAATATAAGATTTAATAGTATATATGATAAAATTAATATAAAAATGACTAATATTTTTTTCATATTTATTTTCATAATTAACACCTCTTTTGTTCTTCTTACATTTTTCATTTTTTCTGACATTTCTTCGACATTAGTATATCATTTTTTACCAAATTAAGTCAACCTTAGTTGACATTTTTTTATTACATTTTTGTTACAATATTACAATTTATTATTTGTTTTTTTAAGTTGATATATGAATATTTTGCAGTCAAAGACCCAGATTGTTACGCCCCAGCTATGTTTTTGACAAAAAATATTCATATATCAACTTTTAAAATAAATTTATGTCAATGTATCAACCTAGAAACTCAACATAATTGCAATGCTTTGTCTTTTATGCTATAATACTGTCGAAAGGAATAAAATTATGATAGAATTACTTTCACCCGTTGGTGATTTTGAATGTTTAAAAGCTGCTGTTCAGAATGGTGCTGATGCAGTTTATTTTGGTGCTAATTTATTTAGTGCAAGAGCGTTTGCTTCTAATTTTGATGATAATGCTTTAGAACAAGCCATTAATTATGCAAAAATTAGAGGTGTCAAAACACATCTTACTCTAAATACATTGATTAAAAATCATGAATTGGCAGATGCCATTAATCTTGCAAAAAAAGCTTATCACTTAGGAATAGATGCTATTATTGTACAAGATTTAGGTTTAGCAAAATTTTTAATAGATAATTTTCCAGGATTACAAGTCCACGGAAGTACACAAATGTCCGTACATAATTTAGAAGGTGTTCTTCAATTGCAAAAATTAGGATTTTCTCGTGTTGTACTTTCAAGAGAATTGAATATAAAAGAAATCGAAAACATCTGTAAAAATGCGAATATAGAAATTGAGACTTTCATACATGGTGCTTTATGTATCTCTTATTCAGGACAATGCCTATTTTCTAGCATGATTGGTGGAAGGTCTGGCAATCGTGGTAAATGTGCTCAACCTTGTAGACTTTCCTATGAATTATTAGAAGATGATATTTCTATTGATAAAGGATATTTATTAAGTCCTCGTGACTTATGTGGATTAGAATTTTTGCCTCAGCTAATAAAATCTGGTGTTTCTAGCTTAAAAATTGAAGGTAGAATGAAAACTCCTGAATATGTTGCAACCGTTACGAGGATTTATAGAAAATACATTGATTTAGCAAATCAAAATCAAGATTTTGTTATTGATGAGCAAGACAAAAAAGATTTATTACAAGTATTTAATCGTGGTGGTTTTTCAAACGGACATTTAAATACGGATAGTAATAAAAACTTAATCTATAAAGACAAACCAGATAATATGGGAATTTATCTTGGTACTGTTTCTCATTTTAATGCCAACCAAGGACATATCACTTTTGTAACAAATGATACTTTAAAAGTTGGAGATAAAATTAACATAGAGAATAAAAAACATGAATCTTCTACTTATACGATTTCAGAATTAATGATTGGAAAAAATAATATAAAAGAAGGAAACCATGGTGATAAAATTACAATCGGAAGAATGAAAGGCAATATATACTCTGGTAATAAAATTTTTAAAATTTCAGATAAAGCCCTATCTTCTTCTGTACAAAATCAGCTAAACCTTGAGAATAAAAAAATAGATTTATACTGTAAGATAAATATCAAAAAAGATATTCCTATTACTGTAGAATTATATGACAGTCTTCAGATAAAATTTAATGTAACTTCAAATATTGTTCCAATTGAAGCTATTAATGCTCCCACTACTAAAGATCGTATTATTCGTCAATTTTCTAAAACGAACAATACACCATATAGGTTTAAAAATATAGAAATAGATTTAGATGATAATTTGTATATACCAAGTATCAGTTTTTTGAATGAACTAAGAAGACAATTACTAAATCAATATGAAACTATGCTAATTCAAAGTTTTAAAAGAAATACAGATGCTATTCCAAATTATACTGATAATAAAATTTCTGAGAATTCTGGTATAAACTCAAAATCCATTTCATTATTATTAAATATTTTGCATACAAATTTTGATTATACCACTTTACAAGATATTGATAGATTGTATATACCTTTTAAATATTTTTTATCAAAAGACTATGCTTCTATTTTAGAAGAACTTTGCCAAAAGTTTAATATGTATATTTATATGCCTGTTATCATGCGCAATAATTATACAAATATGGTAAAAACAAAGTTAGATATGATATTAAATCAATACAATATCAAAGGTTTTGTCATTTCTAATATTGGAACTTTTGAATTATTGAAAACTTATATAAGTGACTATGAATGTATTTGCAATTATACCTTTAATGTTTATAATGATTTAACAATTAAGGAATTACATACAGATATGGTAACTTTATCACCAGAATTGAATAAACAAGATCTACAACAATTTAAATCTAATATAAAAAAAGAATTCATTGTTTATGGTAAAACACCATTAATGAATGCAAATTACTGTTTATTAGGAAAAGCAAATAAATGTTATTCTTACTGTGATAAAAAATGTCTATCTTCTAAAAAATATTATTTAAAAGATAGACTTGGATTTTACTTTAGAATTTTACCAGATAATATGGAAACGGTTACTACAATATATAATAGTAAAACTACTTCCATCTCCCCTATGGATTTGCATGTAGATAGTTTAAGAATTGATGTTTTGGATGAAACAATTTCTGAAATCAATAAAATCATTGACACTGTTAAATCTGGTAATAAGTTCGAAGGCCCTGATTATACAAATGGTAATTTTAATAGAGAAGTTTAATTTTATAGTTTTATATAAACTAGATAAAAGTCCACATAGCATATATATGTGGATTTTTTTATATTAAAAGTAATTTTATAACTACCAAACATATCGCTCCTGGTATTCCCAATAAACCGTACTAATATGGATGTATATATATTTAATCCTATATGAAATCCCCAAGTTGCTCCTATTAAATTGATTATCCAGATAAGAACTCCACCTAAAATAGAATTAAAAACCAATTTTAAAATCCATTTTATTGGCACAATAAAAATTCTTCCTATTATGAATAATAAACAAATACAAGATATGAATATAAGAATATTTAAGTCCAAGACAATCCCTCCACAAAAAAATAGTAGTATTATTACTACTATTTCTATGTTCCATTTTGGACAAATATTCTATACTGCCATATTATTTTTTCTAAATATTCTCGTTTTTAATTCATTTACTCTATTTAATACAAATCCATTTCTTTTTGCTATTTTTATTAGATAGTCTAATTTTGCTTGATGTGCTTTTATTTGATAAGTATAATAATCTATCATATCTTCTTCTGCATATTCAAAATTGCAAATTGCTAGTTTTAGTTTCTCCTTTGTTTCTATAATGGTTTGCATTAATTCTAGTCGTTTCTCTTCCTCCGTTTTTCCTTTTAGCATTTTTTCTAATATATATTCTTCTTGCATATCTAAACCTCCATTCTAACCTTTACTCCTACTATATTTTTCAAACCCCTTATTTGTATGAATGATAGAGGTTTTATATACGATTTTGTTATTATTTTATGCTAATTCAAGAAGATTTATCCATAATTATTTATTTTTATTGATATTTCTTGAATTTTAGTATATAATAACATCATCAAATTAAAGGAGGAATTTTTATGGAACAAGTACAAATTGGAAGAGTTTACAGACATTTTAAAGGAAATTATTGTTTTGTTGAGAATGTTGGATATGACTCCGAAACACAAGAAAGAATGGTAATTTATAAACCTTTATATGAAAGAGAAGATGGTAAATCCATTTGGGTTCGTCCTGAATCGATGTTCTTATCAGAAATCCCATTAGATAGACCTGATAATGTAACAAAACAAACACATAGATTTGAATTAATTCAATATTAGAAAGGAAAATGTAAATGATAGATATAAAGTTACTACGCGAAAATCCAGAATTAGTAAAGGAAAATATTAAGAAAAAATTTCAAGACCAAAAATTGGTCTTAGTTGATGAAGTTTTAGATTTAGATAAAAAGAGTAGACAAGCCAAATTAAATGGAGATAATTTAAGAGCAGAAAGAAAAAAATTAAGTGAACAAGTTGGAAATTTGATGAAATCTGGTCTAAAAGATGAAGCTAATAAAATTAAAGAAGAAGTTCAAAAAATTAATGAAGCTTTAAAAGAAAATGAAGCATTAGAAGAAGAATATACAGAAGAAATCAAAACAAGAATGATGAAAATACCAAATATAATAGATGCATCTGTTCCTATTGGAAAAGATGATAGTGAAAATGTGGAAGTTCAAAAATTTGGAGAGCCTTTTGTTCCAAATTACGAAATTCCATACCATGCTGATATTATCGATAAATTTAATGGTTTAGATAAAGAAAGTGCTGGAAGAACAAGTGGTGTCGGTTTTTATTATTTAGTTGGCGATATCGCAAGATTACATGAAGCAATGCTTGCCTATGCTCGTGATTTTATGATAAACCATGGTTTTACCTATTGTATTCCACCATTTATGATTAGAAGTAATGTTGTAACAGGTGTTATGTCTTTTGATGAAATGGAAGCCATGATGTATAAAATTGAAGGTGAAGATTTATATTTAATTGGTACATCAGAACATAGTATGATTGGTAGATTTAAAGACCAAATTGTAGATGAAAGTCAATTACCTATCACATTAACATCTTATTCTCCTTGTTTTAGAAAAGAAATTGGTTCTCATGGTCTTGAAGAAAGAGGACTATATAGAGTTCATCAATTTGAAAAACAAGAAATGATTGTTCTTTGTAAACCAGAAGAATCAATGGATTGGTATAATAAAATGTGGCAAATGTCTGTTGATTTATTTAGAAGTTTAGATATCCCTGTTAGACAATTAGATTGTTGCAGTGGAGATATGGCTGATTTAAAAGTAAAATCATGTGATATTGAAGCTTGGAGTCCAAGACAACAAAAATATTTTGAAGTTTGCTCTTGCTCTACATTAGGTGATGCTCAAGCAAGAAGACTTGGAATTCGTTATAAAACAAAAGATGGTAACAAATTTGTTCATACATTAAATAATACTGTTATTGCTACTCCTAGAGCATTAATCGCATTATTAGAATGTAATTATAATGAAGATGGAAGTGTTAATATTCCAAAGGTTTTACAACCTTATATGGGTGGAAAAGAAAAATTAACACCTATAAAATAATGATTTTGAGGAGGTTCATTAGAACCTTCTTTTATTGTGTTTTACAAATTTATATGTTATAATAATACATATGATTAGGAGGTTATCTTATGATTGTAAAAAATCCCAAATTTGAAATTTCAGCAGTAAAAGAAAGTCAGTATCCTACATCAGGATTACCAGAAGTTGTTTTGGTGGGAAAATCTAATGTCGGAAAATCAAGTTTTATTAATACAATGATTAATCGAAAAAAATTGGCTCGTACCAGTAGTGAACCTGGTAAAACTCGTCAACTTAATTTTTATAATATAGATGATATATTTTATTTTGTTGATTTACCTGGATATGGATATAGTAAAATGTCTAAACAAGAACAAATTAATGTGGGAAAATTTATCGAACATTATTTATCTACAAGAAAAGAAATTTGTCTTATCCTATTTTTAGTAGATATTAGGCATGCCCCAACTGCAAATGATTTTCTAATGTATGATTATGTGATTAGAAGTGGTTTACCTTGTATGATAATCACAAATAAAGCAGATAAAATTGCTAAAACAAAAGTGGATGATTCTGCTAAAAATATTCAAAAACAATTAAATTCTATTGGGGATATTATCACTCTTCCCTTTTCTTCTGAAAGAAAAATTTATAGTGAAGAAGTATGGAATGTAATAAACAAATATATAAATTTAGACACAGATACTATATAAAAAACATTACAACATTTTGGATAAGCTAAGATTTTCGAAGAAATTATAAATAAAAACGATGAGCCTCTTTCAAAGTGAAATTGAACATCCCTCATCGTTTTTATTAATATTTTCTAACTCAAACTTAGATACACAAAATGTTTTCATTTATTTTTATATAGTATCTGTGTCGTTATTTTTATTTATTTTTTTAGTGATGGCTTTTAATGCTTTTGGTCTTTCTAAAACAACTGTATGTCCGCACCCTTGGCATTTTAGTTTAAAGTCTACTCCCACTCTTGTAATTTCCCATAATTTACTTCCACAAGGATGTGCTTTTTTCGTTTTTACAATATCTCCTATTTGGTATTCCATATTGCAGACCTCCTTTTTACTCGTTGGGCTGATAACCCAAAGGTCTTATTTTAAATTTTCTATTGCTTTTTTTAGTCTTTTTTCTACACATGATTTGCCTAATACTTGCATAATTTCATACATATCAGGAGTATTTGTTCTTGAAGTTAAAGCAACTCTAATTACTGTACTTACATCTCCTACATGTGCTGTATATTTACCTGGATTAGCCTTAAATTCTTTTACTTCTGTTGCATATCCCATTTCCCCAGTTAAAGCTTTTATTTTATCAAACCATGTTTGTTTGTCATCATTTTCATCATAATATTTTTCCATATATAATGTTAATATTTTTTCTATGCTTTCTTTATCAGAAATCACTTGATATGGATATTCTTGTTTTTTATTATAGAATATTTCATCATACATATATTCTATATTTTCTTTTACATCTGACCATTTTGCAATATCTTTTCTTGGCTTTTTATTGCCTCTTTCTATTCCCAATACTTTTAAAGCATATTCTTTATCTTTTAACATATCTGCAAGCTCATTATCAAATTGTTTTGCCCATTCTAAAGAATTTTCATATACCTCTTCTGCAGACATTTTTGATATAACGGTCTTTCCTATATCTAGCAATTTTACCATATCAAATAACGCTCCACTAACACTCATTTTATTTAATTGGAAGTCAAATTCCTCCATTGGTTTGTCTGGATTTGCTCTTCTCCAATTTTCAAATGTAGAGTTTGCAATATTTAATAAATATTCTTTTACGGCATTAACTGGAATTCCTTGTTCTTTATAATAAGATACTGCCGCTTCTGGATCTTTTCTTTTACTCAATTTACGTTTATTTCCATTATCATTTTTCATGATTGGTGATATATGTGCATATTTTGGAGTTTTAAATCCTAATTCATGGAATAGTTGTAAATGTAATGGCACTGATGATAACCATTCATCACTTCTGATAACATGTGTTGTTCTCATTAAATGATCATCTACTGCATGAGCAAAATGATATGTTGGTAAACCATCTGCTTTTATGATGACGATATCTAAATCATTTTCTGGAAAATCCACATTTCCTTTTATGATATCTTTATGTTTTATTTTTCTGTCTTCTCTACCTGGTGATTTAAATCTTATAATATAATGTTCACCATTTTTTATCTTTTCGGCTGCTTCTTCTACAGTTATATTTCTACATTTTGCCCATATTCCATAATATCCTGGTCTTATTTTTGCAGCTTCTTGTTTTTTTCTGATTTCTTCTCCTTCTTCTGGAGTACAGAAACATGGATATGCTTTTCCTTGTGATATTAAATATTTAGCATATGCTTGATAGATATCTTTTCTCAAACTTTGTTTATATGGTCCATAATTTCCTATTTCTTCTGTATCTGATATCATTCCTTCATCTGGTGCCATTCCAAAGTCTTTTAATGAATTTACAATATCTGTTACACCATTTTCTACTTCTCTTTTTTGATCAGTGTCTTCGACTCTTAAGAAAAATACACCCTTGGTTTTCTTTGATACTTCTATTGCAACTAATGCTTGATATAGTCCTCCTATATGCACAAAGCCTGTTGGACTTGGTGCAAATCTTGTTACAATAGCTCCTTCTGGTAAATCTCTTTCAGGATATTTCTCCTCATAGTATGATATATCTTTCACATTTGGAAAGATTAAATTTGCTAAATCTTTATAATCCATATTTCTTCTTCCTTTCTATACTTCCATTATTATAGGTATAATCATTGGGTTTCTTTTCGTTTTTATAAATAAATAATCACGTAAGTTTTCTTTTACAGTTGATTTAATTGTTGCCCAATCACGTACTCCTCTTTCTTCACATTTTGATATTTCATGCCTTACAACACTTTTTACATCATCCATTAAGTTTTCTGATTCTCTTACATATACAAATCCTCTTGATATGACATCTGGTCCAGCTACAACTTCTCCTGTTTCTGAATCCATTGTTAATACAATTATGATTAAACCATCTTGTGCTAAATGTTGTCTATCTCTTAATACAATATTTCCAACATCACCTACACCAAGACCATCTACCAATACTCTTCCACTTGGTACAGAACCATTAAATTTAGCTTCATTTTCATTTATCTCTAAAATTCTTCCATTTGTCATCATAATAATATTATCTTTATCCATGCCCATTGATTGTGCAGTTTCACTATGAGCCATTAATTGTCTATATTCTCCATGTACTGGTATAAAGAATTTTGGCTTTGCTAATGCTAATATTAATTTTTGTTCTTCTTGACAAGCATGTCCTGATACATGTATATCTGCTAATGCACTATATACGACTTCTGCTCCTAATTGCATTAAATCATCAATTACTTTTGATACATATTTTTCATTTCCAGGTATTGGTGTTGCAGATATGATAATTAAATCATTTGGTGTTATTTTTACTTTTTTATGATCTCCTGCAGCCATTCTCGTTAATGCGGACATTGTTTCACCTTGGCTTCCTGTTGTTATAATAACTAATTGCTCATCCGTATAGTTTCCTATCATATCTATATCTATAAATATATTATCTGGACACTTTATATATCCTAGTTCCATAGATGTTGTTATCATATTTATCATGCTTCTACCACATACTGCTATTTTTCTGCCATATTTTACAGCTGAATTTACAATTTGCTGTATTCTGTGTACATTTGAAGCAAATGTTGCTACTACAATTCTTTTTGTACAATTTAAAAATAATTTGTCAAATACTTCTCCAACAGAACTTTCAGACATAGTAAATCCTTTTCTCTCTGAGTTTGTACTATCTGACATTAATGCTAATATGCCTTGGCTACCTAATTCTGCTATTCTACTTAAGTCCATTATTTGTCCATCAATTGGTGTATAGTCTACTTTAAAGTCACCTGTGTGTAGTATTGTTCCGGCTGGTGTTGTGATTGCTAGCATTACTGAATCTGGTATACTATGCGAACTTCTTATAAATTCTATTTTAAAGTTATTTCCTAATTTTATTGTTTCGCCTTGATTGATTATATGCATGTCTGTACTTCTTAATAATTTATGTTCTTCTAATTTGTTGTTAATTAATCCTGCTGTTAATCTTGTTGCATATATAGGCACATTTAGTTGTTTTAAGAAATATGGAACTCCTCCAATATGATCTTCATGACCATGTGTGATAACCAATCCTTTTACCTTTTCTTGATTTTTTACTAAATATGTTATGTCTGGTATGACTAAGTCTATCCCTAACATATCATCTTCTGGAAATGATAATCCACAATCTACAACAATTATTTCATCTTCATATTCAAATACAGTTATATTTTTTCCAATCTCATGTAATCCACCTAATGGAATAATTTTTAAATTTGATTTTTTGAATATACTTTGTGAATTCTGTGAATTTTTTGCTTTTCTTGGTCTTTTTGTTTTTTCTCCTTCTTTTTTAAAGTTTTTTCTTTCTCTTTGATTTTTTCTTTTTTCCTCTCCTGTTCCATTTATCTCTTTTGGAACATTGTTTTCATCTGTCATCTTTCTTATTACTCCTCTCTTATAATTGTTTTTTAATGTAACTTTCTTAATTACATTTTATTACTCGTTTCGCTCAAATGGCTATATTTTAATTTCATTTTACGTACAAATACATAACAAAATATAAATAAGTTTAATAAGCATGAAAATACCGCCCTATCATGTTATTCTAAACTTATATTATTTAATTTTTACCGTTCATTTTCATTATTCGCTTTTTTTCTCTCTTTAATACATTAAAATAAAATCTCATTTTTTGCCCTTTGGCAATCTGTTTGAAATTATAGCATATATTGGGAGTTTTGTCAAGAAATCGTGTTTGTTTAAGATTTAGTCCAATTGACAAATAATAATATTTAAAAAATTATGAAATAAAGTCAATTAATTTTATATTTCAAATATTTATTGCATAAATTTAATGTGCTTTTATTAGAAATCTCATTTTTAGGAATTAAATACGTATCTAGGTTATCAGTTGCTATAAACAAATAATCAATTTCAGTGTCTTTTACAGTTTTATATGTTGCTCCTTTTGTTCCTCCGCAACTTTTTAATGCAACTTGATAAACATCATATTTTGTTTTACATGATGTATATTTTACTTGGATTTTACTGATTTTTTGATATTTATCTACTATTAAATCATAATCTTGAGTATCATTTAGAGGTACTGATACAATATATCCATTTGTGCAAAAATATCCAATTGCAATTCCAAGTCCACAATTTCCCTTTTGCTTATTCGTATAGTCTATCATTATTATCTCCTTTTAAATAAAATAAAAGCCAAAAGATTTTTTCTTTTGGCTTTATGGTGGACAGGGATGGATTCGAACCATCGTACTCATATGAGAACAGATTTCTTACCACTATAGTTTTCACTACCATTTTATATTAATATAAAAATGTTTGTAGTCTGGACTTTCTCTTCATCATTTTCAGATGCCAGGTATAAAGTCTCTACACTCGAAATTTCTTTCTAGCTCGGGATTATCATCAGCATATCATGTTATATCTGTTAAGACTTCCCCGAATTAGCCTAGTTTTCACTATACAATTTCTTGTATAGGCTGCAACTTCTGCTTAAAGCAAAGCATACAGTCTGCCGCCTTTAGCCACTCGGCCACCTGTCCAAATTTTTTATTATATTTCTATAATAAAAAATGGTGCTCCCGCTAGGACTTGAACCTAGGACCCACCGGTTATGAGCCGGTTGCTCTGACCAACTGAGCTACGGGAGCATTTGATTTAATGCTTAACGCAAGTCTAAGTATAATTCATTTTTGAATAAATGTCAATACCTTTTTCAAATTTTTTTAAGATTTTATATTAAAAATAAAAAGAAAAAGAGTATTCTCCTTTTCTTTTTCATATAATAACAACTATTTATCTTTTTTCTTACCAAAAGTAACTTCTTGGAATAAAAAGTCTTTTACTTTTGCCCAAGTAATTTCTTGATATAAGAATTCATTTATTTCATCTTCTACTTTTTGTTGATATGGTGTAAGTTCAACTTTTATATCGTAAAATAATATTGATTTTACTTTATTCCAAAATCCTGTTTTTGCTGGTAAATTTGCTCCAACATTTTCCACAGCAGATGCATTTGCAATATTTTCTTCTGCAACTCCTACCTCTTCTGTTTTTACTCCTCCATAAACTCCTGGAACTTCTTCTATATTTGCCATATTTATTCCTCCTTTGTAGTAATAATCTTATTTTTCTATACTATTTATATCCTACTTTTTCAAATTTATCAAGTATTTTTATAAAAATTAATATTAAATTTATGTTACAAAATTATTACATTATGTAATAATTCTATTGTAAACTTTCCACATATTCTACATCTGCTGTTGATATTTTTACTTTTTTTATAGTATTTTCTAGTTCTTCATTAGTTTTATATTTTACTAAAATATAATTTTGTATATGTCCTTTATAAAATTCATTTTCTCTATCTTCATATAAAACTTCTACTTCTTTTCCAATATATTGTTCATTATATTGTTTTTGATTACTATTTGATAATTCTATTAATGTTTTGCTTCTTTGTTCTTTTACTTTTCCATCTACTTGATTCGGCATATTTGCTGCAATAGTTCCCTTTCTTGGAGAATATGGAAATACATGCATTTTATAAAATTTTATTTCTCTTAAAAATTCATAAGTTTTATTAAATTCTTCATCAGTTTCACCTGGAAAACCAACAATAATATCTGTTGTTAACATTACATCTTTATATGCTTTTCGTAATCTTTGGACTATGATTTTAAATTCTTCCGTTGTATATTTTCTATTCATTCGTTTTAAAACTTCATCACATCCACTTTGTAAAGATAAGTGAAAATGATGACATACTTTTTCTAATTTCATAAGTCTTTGCACAAATTCTTCTGTCATAATTTTAGGTTCTAATGATCCTAATCTGATTCTTTCAATACCATTTATCTGATTTATTTTTTCTAATAATTCTATTAATCCATTTTCTTTATGAAAATCTTTACCATATGATGCTATATGAATTCCTGTAATAACAACTTCTTTTATTCCTTTTTTTGCAATTTCTGTGATTTCCTGTACAATGCTTTCAGCATTTCTGCTTCTAACTCTTCCTCTTGCATATGGAATGATACAATAAGAACAAAATTGATTACATCCATCTTGAATTTTTACAACCGCTCTTGTTTTTTCTGTATAAGTAATTTGTCCCATATCTATAAATTCTTTTTGCTTTGATATATCATCTATTTCAATTATTTTTGTTTCTTCTTGTATGAATTTTTCCACATATTTTATGATTTCTTTCTTTTCATCATTTCCTATAACAATATCTATTTCTGGCATTTTTTCTAGTTCGTCTTTAGCAACTTGTGCATAACATCCTGTTGCTACAATGACTGACTTAGGATTTTTCTCTTTTATTTTTCTTAAAGCATGTCTTGATTTTCTATCTGACATATTCGTTACAGTACAAGTATTTACAATACATATGTCTGATATATCTTTATCCATATCTACAATTTCATATCCAGCTTCTTGAAATTTTTGCATCATTCCATTTGTTTCGTATTGATTTACTTTGCATCCTAAAGTATAAAAACTTACTCTTTTCATTTTGGTCCTTTCTAAATTAATGTTGCTCCTATGATTCCTGCATCATTTTTTAATTTTGCATATTTTATTATTATATCATTTCTTTTGTTAAATAGCAAGTTTCCCTTTAATAATGCTTGTTTTAATGGTTCATATAAAATATCTTCATATTCTGCAAAACTTCCCCCTATACATATTGCCTCGGGTTCAAAGATATTTATAATATTGGATATTCCTATGCTCAAGTCCTCAATATAATTATTTAATAAATATTTTAGTCTTGGGTTATTTTCATTTTTTCTAATGAAATCTCTTATGACTTCTCCATCTATAGAATGTATATTAAATTCTTTTGAAAGCTTTTCTTTAAATCGTTTTATACTAGCATAGGTTTCAAAACAACCTCTTTTTCCACAATTACATAACAGTCCATTTTTTTGTATAATCGTATGACTAATTTCAAATCCAGGTAATCCTTTTGGTTCTAATAATTTTCCATCCATGAATACCGCGCTTCCAACGCCTGTTCCTATACATAAAAATACACTATTATCATATTGAGATAATTCACCATATTTTTGTTCAGCTAATGCCGCACATTTTGCATCGTTTTTTAATTTTACATCTATATGTAATACTTCTTTTAATTGTGTAGCCAAGTCATAATTTTCAATTCCAAGGTTTACAGCTTTTATAATTTTGTTTTCTGAAACTGTCCCTGGAATTGCAATACCTATAAATTCAATACGATATGCTAATGACATTTGAATAACTTGTTCAGAAATAAATTCTTCAATGGTCTTTTCTATTTCTGATATATTATAATTATCAAAATATTTTTCTTTTTTTTCTAATATATTTCCATTTTCATCTACTAAACCTATTCCTATATGGCTTCCACCTAAATCAATTCCAATTTTCATTTGTTGCTCCTTTTTTACTTTTAGGACGGTCCTTTTAGTTAAAATTTAACAAAAAGGAACGTCCCCAAAGTAAAGTTTTAAATAAAAGGACAGACCTAAAAATCAACTTTTTACAAAAAGGTCTGTCCCTAAAAATTAATTTTATACTCCATATGCTGATAATAAGAAACTTCCCATATATACTTGTATTACTGGTACTAATACGACACATACGAAGAATATTAATACAACACCAACCATTGAGTATGCGATTTCTGGCATTACTTTTACTACTTTGTCAATAGTATTGTTTATATCCATATCCATATATTCCAATAATTTGTCTAACATTTCTGTTAAATCTGTTTGCATTCCTATTTTTAACATCTCTGTTGTCATAGGTGAACAAAGTCCAGATTTTTCAAATGGATCTATCCATGAATAGCCTGTCAACATGTTATTTATTGCTGTTTCTATGATTGATAACATTACATAATTATTTACGATGTTTTTACTTACTTCAAGTGAATCCTGTATTCTCATACCATTTTCTAGATTTAAATGCATTGCTTTCATTACTCTAGAAAAATCTAATGAAAATATTAATTTTCCAAATATAGGCATTGTGTATTTAAAGTAATGAAAATTGTATTTTCCTTTTGGTGTATTAATATAAAATAATATTGCTGCTACTATACCAATAATAATTAAGGTTGGTATATACCAAATTCTTCCCATAAAGTATATAAAGTCTTGGAACCATAATGTAATTGCTGGCAATGTAGCTTCTGTTTGAATTTCATCAAATAAATTTTGGATTTGTGGTATTGCGAATAGAGTTCCTCCTATTAATAAAACAATTATTACTACAAATTGTACTACATTTGGTATGATAATTCCTCTTATCTTTTTGGTGATTCTCTCGTTGTCTTCCAAATACTTTACAGCTTGACCTAATGAATTGGTTAATGAGCCTGATAATTCTCCTACTTTTACCATATTTATATATATAAAAGGAAATATATCAGAATAATATTCCATCGTTGTATACATATAATCACCAGCCTCAACTCCTGCTAGTATATCTTCTAATATACCTTTTAATGTTATATTTTCCGTACTTTGTATGATTGTACTTAATGCATGTATATTATTAAAATTAGCCTTTTTTAATAGATAAAAGTTTTCTGTAAATATGATAATATCTCTAACAGTTACTTTTTCTGTTGATGCTAAATATAAATTTACTTTTTCCACTGCTGACAATTGTTTAATGTTTGAATTTCTTCCAACTTGTGTCGTATTTACATTTTTTATGATTTCTTGTATATCTGTAACATTTTTTTTCTTTTTTGTCTGACCTCTCCCTTTATATGCAACTTGTATGATTTCTATCGGAGTAATACCATTATTTTTTAATCTTTTTACTAATGCTTGTTTACTAGATTCTTCGACTTTGTTTTTTACAACTAAACCTTTATCTGTTACTGCTCTATAAACATATACTGGCATGTTTTTCTCCTTTCTCCATTATTCTTGATTTTCATTTCTGCTATTTCCCATTTTTATTCTTAATTGCATAATTGTTCTATTTAATGTTTCTATATTCTTTTCTTCTACTTGTGCTTTTGCTTGTTCAAGTGTTAATTTATTCTCTACAAATAATGTTGCAATTGAGTTTATTAAACTAACACTTCCTTTATCTTGAGCACTTTGTATAGCATCTTCAATTTCAGATACACTTATTTTTTCTTTTCTTATAACTCCTGCAACGATATTATCTACAACCATAACTTCTGGTACTAATACTAATTTTCCATCTGTTCCTACTAACAATCTTTGTGATATTACTAGTTTTAATAATGCAGATAATAAATATTTTATTTGTGCTTGATCTCTTACTTCATAGAAGTTTATCATTCTATCTATTGTTTCAGCACATGATTTTGTATGTAATGTACCTATTACTAAATGTCCAGATTCTGCCATCTCTATAGCTGCTTCCATTGTAATTTTATCTCTTATCTCTCCTATTACTAATATGTCACAGTCTTCTCTTAAAGCATTTTTTACACCATCATGATAAGTTAAACAATCTCTACCTTCTCCAACTTCTTTTTGTACAATCATTGAGTTCTTTGATGTATGTTTATATTCTATTGGGCTTTCGAGTGATAATATCTTTTTGTTTTGAGTCTCATTTATATGATTTACTAAAGCATTTAAAGTTGTAGATTTACCAGAGTTAGTTTTTCCTGTTACTAGTATTAATCCCTGAGGCTGATATGTCATTCTTCTTACGATATCTGGTACTCCTAAATCTTCATATTTAGGTAATTCGTTTTTTATAAGTCTCATCGTACATACTGGCACTTCGTTTGCATATGATAAATTAACCCTTAAACGAATTCCTTTAAATTCATAGGAAGTATCTAACTTTTTGGTTGTTGTGAATACATGATCTTTGTCTATATTTCCTCTTATTATGTAATCATATATTTCATACATATCTTCATCTTTAAGTACAGAGGCTCCTTCCATTTCTACTAGAGATCTAGCTATTCTATACATAGGTTTCAAACTTGACATTAAGTGAATATCTGATGCATCTTTTTGAATAGCTTGTTCTATAACTTTATCCATATTAACCATTTAAAAATTCCCCCTTGCTATAAGTTAAAATATTAATATTTTTCTATTTATTTCATCTAGGTTCGTAATACCTTCAAGAACTTTATTGATACCATCTATACATAGTGGTCTATAATCTTCTTGTAAGGCATATTTCTTTATTTCTATACTAGATGCACCATTCATAATAAGTTCTTTTATTTCATCAGTTACATTTAGTATCTCAAAGACTCCTATTCTATCGTAATACCCTGTATTATTACATTTATCACATCCAATTGCTTCATAAGTTTTTGCACCTTTTAGATTGAATTCTACATTATATCTTTTTCCTATTCTTTCTATTACTTCTTTTTCTTCTGGAGTAAATTCTCTTTCTTTTCTACAGTGTGTACATAATTTTCTTACTAACCTCTGAGATATAGCTGTTGCTAATGTACTTGCAATATCATAATCAGGTACTCCCATTTTTCTTAATCTTGTGATTACCTCTACAGCATCTATTGTATGTATTGTTGATAATACATAATGTCCTGTTTGTCCAGATTGTATAGCAATTTCTGCTGTTTCTTTATCTCTTATTTCTCCTACTAATATGATGTCAGGGTCTTGTCTTAATACTGTTCTTAATGATCCTGAAAATGTAGATTTTGCATCTACTTCTATTTGGTTTAATCCATCAATACGAATTTCTACAGGGTCTTCAATTGTTGTAATATTGATTTCTGGTTTATTTAAATAATCCATAAAACTATATAGTGTTGTTGTTTTACCTTCTCCTGTAGGTGCTGCTATAATTGTTATACTGTTTCTTTTATTGATACTTCTATTTAATTCTTTTTCTGTTCCTGGATATCCTAATTCAAATATGCTTTTAATATTTGAATTTTTCTTTAATAATCTTAATACGAATTTTTCTCCATATACATTTTTTTGTGAAGAAACACGTATATTATAATCATCATATAACAAAATTCTACCGTCTTGTGATTCTTGCTTTTCTTGATGCATATTAGATATTGCTTTTAGTCTTCCTATGATTTGTGGTTGTTTTTCTTTTGGAATGGATGTTGCTGTAAATAATTCACCATCTATTCTATATCTAACTCTTACTTCATCTCTTTCTGGTTCAATATGTATATCACTTGCTCTTTTTTCCATAGCTGTTTTTATAACAGAATCTATAATCTCTGTTATATTATCATCTTGTCCTATTTTGCTCATATCTCTATCTGCAGTTCCACCTAAGTTCTTTAAAATATCATCTAATATATTTCCAAATGTAATATATGGATCTATTACTAATCCTTTGTTTAACATTAAAAGTCTTACTGCATCTATATTTCTTGTATTCGTAGTGTCTGCAAAACATACTTTTATTTTACCATTTTCTATGTCAAAAGGAACGGCTTTATTTCTTCTTGCAATTTCTAATGATATATAATTTAAAACATCTATTTTTATTAATGATGGTTTTAATACAATTCCTTTTACACCAATAATCTCTCCTATTGCTTCTATTAACATTTGAGAATCACAAACATGTAAATCATTTAAAATTTCACCTATTTTTTTATTAGGATTCATTCTTTGTTCTTGTAAAGCTGAATTTATATCATCTTCAGTTACAATACCTCTTTTTACTAGCTCAATCCCTATTGGTTGACGTTTTCTAACATCCATATTTATTCCTCCCATCTTTTATTTTGCTACAGTATATGTATTATAAAATTCATTTTCTTGTATTTTTAAATACACAGATATAACTTTTGTGCTAGTGTCATATTCAAATCTGCAGTCTTCTATATCATCACTTATTTTGGTTTTATTCATGTATATACTATCATTTTGGAATATATATTGGTTACCTGATACTGAAAATATAATATAATAATTTCCATCTGAAATACCACAATCAGTAACCTCATTTCCTTCAATATTAATTTCGCCGGTAAAATAGCTATTAAATTTCGTATATTCTGCATTCGCTGCAGTATTCCCTGTTACAGAATTCATATTTCTGTAAAAATATGTTGTAATTCTTCCAATAATAATTACTACAGCTGTTAATGCTATTATATATATTAATACAGATGTTATTGTAACACCTCTTTCAGATTTCATATTAGCCTCCAGTCTATTAAATATTTTTTACTAATGTTTGTATCATCACATTTTCCTCTGTATCTGCATTTCCCAATTGATAAGTTACTTCTGCAGTTATTATTTTCATTACTTGCCCCATATTACTATCATTATTTGGATCTTCTATTGATATTTTTACAGTATATCCATTTGGTATCTCAACTGTTTTTCCTGTTAAACTTTTAAATGTATCTTTATCCATTGTAACTTGTGATTGTGTATTAGCCGCCAATGTTTCAAATGGAGTAGCTTTCATTGCCTCTATAAATTCTATCGCTATATTCGTGGCTTGCGTCTTTCTTTCCATCCTTTTTGAAGTATTGCTCACATTATAAAATAATGCTGCTACAAAAGATATAAATATTAATAAAATTACTAAAGATACTGCTACATCTACTCCTGTAAAACCTTTATTATTTTTTAATTTCATATCGTATCCTTTCTGCTAAATACAGTAATTCGTTATGAATGTCATCATAAAAAGTACTATAATATTGCTTGCCCCTATATAAAATCCTATAGGTATTTCTTGAAATTTTATTTTTTTATTTCCTACATTCTTTTGTAAAGTCTTCCTTAATAAAATATATATCAATATCGCTAGTAAAGCCATCACTACTGTCATAATAAATATTTGTGCCTCTGAAACGATTAATATCATATTCAACAACATCAAAATGTCCATTATATAGCTATCTGTTGCATATTTACGCAAAACAAAGGTATCTACCGACAACAATATAATGTATACTGCTAGATATATAGCATATCTATATATACTAGTTGAATCTATTGTATATAGATATATCATATATATAATGGATATGATTATTCCATATGCAAGTACTCTTTTATCTATTTTTCTATATTCTTTATCAATTCCAGAAATTAGTATAATTGCTGTTAGATATAATATGACAAATCCATATAAAATTAGAGTTGATGTATTTAAATGAAAAGCATCAATTTTTAGTGCTAATGCTAACACTACAAAAGATATTCCTCCTAGCAATTCTAGTAATAAATATCTTATTCTTATTTTTTGTTTACAATGTTTACATTTTCCACCTAAGAATATATAACTCCAAACGGGAATCAACTCGAAAAATCCTAATTTATGATTACAATTAGGACAATATGAATGTTTTTTTACGATATCTATATTTTTTGGTATTCTATATACAGCTAGTGTATAAAAACTTCCAAATACTGTTCCTGTTATAAATATTATTACATATAAAAATATGTTCATTTCCTTGCCTCTCTTTTTTGCTTTTGTTTTATAGTATTACAGGCATATACTTTGGTATATGCCTGTTGTGTAGTTATTATTAATTATCTGCTTGGTATAAAGAATGGTCCTTTTACATCACCTGGATCTGTTTTGTCAGTATCCCATGAAAGTGATACATCACTTGAACCTATTGTAAATAATGCTTGTATTGTATTACATTCAACTCCAGCTACTGTTTTGCCTTCAGCAAATGATGCATCAGTATATACTATTGAAATTGTTGCAGGTGTAGTTGTTGAAGTAGGTGCTGTGTATGTAATTGTGTATCCACCATCCGTGCAAACATTTTCTGTATAAGAAGCTGAACTTTTTCCTGTTATTTCTCTTGCTACTGTATTTGCAATTTCTTGAGCTACAGCATAACTGTCTTCATCATCTAATGCATTATACGTGTTGTCTGTTGATGCTTTTGTAACAATTTCTGTTTTTATTGTGTTATAAGCATTTTTTATGTTTTCTGTAACTTGTCCTTCTGTATTTGCAGCAGTTGATTTTTGTGCATTTGTGATAATTCCATTATCTCCTGATAGCATTGCAATTGATGTTCCAGCTAAAATTAATAAAACTACGATTGTAACTACTAAAGCTACTAATGTGATACCTTTTTGGTTTCTCATAATAAAATCTCTCCTTTTCTTTCTTCTGTTTTTTAACAGATATTTTTATTTAAAATTTTAATAACAAAATTAATTTAGATAAATATATCATTTATCATATGTCTATTGAAAAGTGTCATACACCCCTCCTTCTTCTTTTGAATTTTTTGTATATATTTAAAAATTAAATATAACCTTATTTACTACTTCCATTCTCCCATAATGATCCTCCTGAGTTGCTTCCTCCCGTAGTTTGATTACCTTGTCCAGTAGTCGTACTTCCACCACTACCACCTGTAGAACCACTGCCATCACCTTCATCAGGTGTCTCTGAATATGCTGCAAAAGGATTTACTTTTCCTGGATTATATTCATTTGTTCTTTCAAAATTATCCAAATCAGTTGCTGTTATTTCATATGTCATGATAATTTCATCTGAATTATCCTCTACAGATGCATTTAGTTGTGTTTGTATTTCTCTACTAGGCGTATATTCTACAGTTTCTGGAACTACTTTGTTAGATGGAATATAATTATATAAAACTACACTCAAAATGATTAATACTGCTAAACATACTAAAAGTGCTATGATTGTTTCTCTAATAATTACTTTTGTCATATTTTCTCCTTTCTAACACTATGTATTATTCGTTGTATTGCTTGTTGTTGATGTATTTCCTGTACTGTTCGTATTTGTTGTTGTACTATTGGTGTTTGTACTATTCGTTGTGTTGCTATTATTTGAATTTGTATTTGCATTTGTATTTTCTCCTGTTGTTGTAGTATCATTTGTAGAAGATGATGTGTCTGTTATATTTAATTTTACATCTTTACATACAAATGTAGCAACTAATTCTTCTGTACTTGTACCTGGTACCATTTTGAAATTTTCTAATTTAAATACTAATGTACTATCTCTTTCAACATCATACAAGAAATCTATTATTTGAATATATCCTCCTGTTGCAGTAAAGGTTAAATCATAAGTGCCACTTATTGAATTATTTGAAGTAACGTCTAGTTTTAAGTCAACACCTTGCTTTGTAGCATAATTTCCCATAGTAATCCAAATTTTTTCAATTTCATATTCTTGTATTTTATTCAATGGCTGTCCATTTTCATCAACACCTAATGCAAGTATTTGTTCGTAATTTTCTTTTTCTGTCATTAATTTTTTATATGATGATTCCAATACTGTTACATTTTGTGGATAATCTATATTTTTCAAATCATTTGCTTCTTCTATCTTATTTTCTAGTCTAGCATTTTCTTCTTGTATTGCGGAAACACTACTTATTTCTATTCCTGCAAATGAAAGTCCGCAAATAACAATATATACTGCTAGTGCAAATAATAAAACTGTTATTAAACCTATTAATAATTTTCTCATGGTAAATCACCTTCTATCGTTACAGTTATTACTCCATTTTGTTTCATACCACTTCCTGAAACAACATCTTGAAGAATGTTATTGGTTTTTAATTTTGTTTTAAAATATCCTAGTCCTTGATATTTTGGTGCTTGTGCTACTATTACTATATGTTTTCCAGTTGTGTTTTCTATTGATGTAATTTGCACCGTTTCATCAATAACCTGCATTATCTGGTTCAACAAATTAGGTATTAAATTTTTACTTGCATTCATATCACTAATTTTTTCATTAACTTCTTGTAAATCTGTAATTAATGTAGTATATTGCGTCGTCTTTGTATCTAAGGTCGTTGTATCTTTTTTTACTCTATCTATTTGTGCAGCTATTTTAGTAGTTACACTATCTACTTCTTGTTCTTTCTTTTCTATTTGATCAATCAATAATATTGAAAAAGCACTATATATAACAATAAATATGATTAGAGAAAAAAAACTTCTAACAAGTCCCATTTCACTTTTAGACAATTTATCTCCAAAATCATTAAAATTAAAATTAACACTAGAAGATTTTTTATTCTTCTTTCCATTATTATCTTTTCCTATTGTTATATTTAAGAAGCCTTCACCAAATGCTGACTTTTTAAAGTTAATTCCTTTTATTCCGTCACCCAAACCAAGTAATGCTAAAGAAATCGCTGAATTTACTTCTATGTATTCTTTTATGTTTACTTCTTTTGTCATATTTTGTACAAAATATGGTTTTAATATTTCACACTTTACTTTTCCTAAGTATTCTTGGAAATATAAATCTATATTATTTACACAAGATAATGTTCCTGTTATATACACTTTATTTATTGCAGTTGTACTTTCATTAATTATTTTTTGTACTTTTCCTACTATATTATATAATGTTGGCATTATATCTTCTAAGTATCTGCTTTGTTCTTCCACAAAATCTTGTACATCTGCTGTATAAATTGTAGTATTTTGACATATTTCATATGCTTTTGAATAAGAATTTTCCTTTAAATTTATCTTTTCTAATATTTCTTTACTTCCCTCATCTAAAGTTGTTACCTCTTGCACATTCCCATTAATTATTGTGGTTATTGTCGTTTTTCCTTCTATATTTACAATAAGCGCATTTTCTTTAGGTTGTACATTTACTATATTAGGTATAGACATCGAAACTGGAGCAATCATTGCAAGTCTGTAGCCTTCAAATCTTTGTTGTACCTTATTCAATTCCATTTTATTGTCACTGATATTGATAACTTTTAATTTTTCTTTGTCTTCAGTGTTATTCACTATTGCATATCTTGTTTCTAGTGAATTTGGATTATAACCTTTTTCTGAGCAATATGATTCAAATTCTAATTTTATTGCTTTCTCCAAGTCTTTTTTATTCAATAAAGCAAACATGTCAAAATATTGATATGTTTCTTCTGTTAAGTTTACGCTTATTGGAGTTTTATAACTATATGTTTCTTCTACTATTTGTTTAATTGCCTGAGAGATATTTGAATAAAATTTAACACCAAAAGAGTCGATTTTTATGTTTTCTTTTTCTTTTGAGATTTTAGCATATTTAATTAAGTTATCTTCAACATATAATCCTAAATAACTTGGCATCTTGTCCCCCTCGTCTATAAAATTAATACACTTACTTTTATTTTATCTTTTTTAGACAAAAAGTCAATAGGTTTATATAAAATGTAATCTAATTGTATTTTTTGTAATGTTTTTGTAATATTTTTGTAATATTTTTGTAATTTAAATTTCACTAAATCTTGTATAATATTCATTTTATTGGTAATGCTATTTGTAATAAATTTCATAGGAGGTTATTTATGAAACCATTAGACTCAAAAAACGAATATCAAAATTATGTTGATAAAAAATCGCCTAATTCTCCTATTTTTAAAAATTGTTTCCATGCATTTTTAGTTGGAGGTTTAATTTGTTCTATTGGACAAATTATTATGGATTTTTGCAAATATAGAGGTATTTCGCAAGAAATTTCTGGTACAATTGTTTCTATTATTTTAATCGGACTTAGTGCATTTCTTACTGGTTTAAATATGTTTAATAAAATTGGCAAATATGCCGGTGCAGGCTCATTAATTCCTATCACAGGTTTTGCAAATTCAATTGTATCTCCTGCAATGGAATACAAATCAGAAGGTTATGTAATGGGGGTTGGTGGAAAAATGTTTACTGTAGCAGGTCCTGTACTCGTATTTGGTATTTCTACTTCTATCCTTGTTGGACTTGTTTATTTAATTTTTAATACACAAACAATTACTTTAGTCTAAATTTATAAATAAATGGAGGTTTTATGAAAAAACTTGGAAAACAAACAATAAAATTTGATAATCCACCCTGTATCACAGAGGTTGCTTCTATTGTTGGTCCTAAAGAAGCACAAGGTCCTCTTGCAAATTATTTTGACCAATGTTTAGAAGATGAGTTCTGGGGTGAAAAAACATGGGAAAAATCAGAAAGTAAAATTATAAAAGAAACAGTTAATATGTCAATCGCAAAATCAGGAATTCCGTCTAATAATATCGAATATTGTTTTGCTGGGGATTTATTAAATCAATGTATTTCTTCTAGTTTTGGTTTAAGAGAATTGAATATTCCATTTATTGGTATTTTTGGTGCTTGTTCTACTTTTGTAGAAGGTTTAAGTTTAGGAGCTATTTTTACAGAAGCATGTGCAGAACATGTATTATGTGCTGCTTCTAGCCATTTTTGTAGTGCGGAAAAGCAATTTCGATTTCCTCTTGAATTAGGAAATCAGCGCCCTCAAAGCTCTCAATGGACTGTCACTGGTGCAGGAAGTGCTATTTTATCAAAAACTGGTTCAGGTCCTTTTATTACACATATCACGACTGGAAAAATTGTGGATATGGGAATTAAAGATGCCAATAATATGGGGGCAGCAATGGCACCTGCCGCTTTAGATACTTTACTTTGTCATTTTAAAGATACTGGTAGAAGTCCCAATTATTATGATGCTATTCTTACTGGTGATCTTGGCTATGTAGGTAAAGAAATTTTAATAGAATTGGCACAAGATAAAGGTTACCATATAAAACAAAATTATAATGATTGTGGTGTACTCATTTTTGACAAAGATAAACAAGATACACATTCAGGCGGTAGTGGTTGTGCTTGTTGTGCAACTGTATTTTCTGGATATTTCTTTAAACAATTAAAAGATAAAAAGATGAAAAGAATTTTATTAATTGCAACTGGTGCTTTAACAAATGCTACTTCTTCTCAACAAGGAGAAAGTATTCCTGGTATTGCTCATGCAGTTAGTATTGAAATGTAGGAGGTTTTTATGGATTGGTTTCAAAGCATTGATTGGGTAGGCTTACTTAAATGTTTTGTTGTTGGTGGCTTTATTTGTGTAATCGGTCAAATTTTAATTGATAAGACCAAACTTACCCCTGCAAGAATTTTAGTCATTTTTGTGACAACTGGCGCTATTTTAGGTGGTCTTGGAATTTATCAATATCTAGTAGACTTTGCTGGAGCTGGAGCAACGGTTCCTCTAACAGGCTTTGGGTATAATTTAGCTAAAGGTGCTATCAAAAGTGTGAAAGAATCAGGCATTATTGGAGCATTTACTGGAGGAGTGACTGCTTCTGCTGGTGGAATTGCTGCTGCTGTATTTTTTGGATATATTGCATCACTAATTTCTAAGCCAAAAATGAAAAAAGAATAAGTTTTTTACTTATTCTTTTCTTGTATGATTTGATAAATCTGATACCAACTATATGCTGTCATGATATTTTCATTATTTATATCTTTATTATAATGACAATAAAATTTAATCACTGGCACTTTAGATGATATATTTTGTATATTTTTTGGACTATCTTCTATCATAACATCTATCTCATTTTCTATGCATTGTTCTAGTTTTTTATCATCCCCCGCAAATATTAGTTTATCATATTTTATTTTATTTTCATCTAACCATTTTTTCGTATATTCTTGCATTTTACCATAATCTTCTTGAGGCATACCGCTTTCATCTCTCGCAGTTATGATACATATATGATGGCCTTCTTCTTTTAATTTTTCAATTACTTCTTGTGCAAATATTCTTGGATGGTATTTTTTTGCATAATATACGAGATATTTATTCCAAAATTTCTCTGCTTGCTCTTCTGTCCAGTTAAATGTCCTAGTTTCTTCATATTCTCCTATTTTTATTTCTAATGGCCATTTTTCTTCTATACATAGTTTACTTCCATATTCTAATATAAATTTATCTATATCTGTTAATACGCCATCTATATCAATTCCTATATTCATATCTTATCTCCTATTAATAAAAAGAGCCTACATTTGAATTCTCATTCAAAATAAGCCCCACTTATTTTACTATGCTTTTTTTGCTATTTCAGCGATTTCTGTGAATGCTTTTGGATCACTTATAGCAATTTCTGATAACATTTTTCTATTAATTGTTACATTTGCTTTCTTTAATCCTGCTATTAATTTACTATATGTTAATCCATTCATTCTTGCTGCAGCATTGATTCTAGCTATCCATAGTTTTCTGAAATTACTTTTTTTATCTTTTCTTCCAACATATGCATATGATAATGATTTTAATACTGCTTGGTTTGCATTTCTAAATCTATAATGTTTTGCACCATAATATCCTTTTGCTTGTTTTAATACTTTTTTATGTCTTGCTCTTGTTGTCATTGCTGATTTTACTCTTGCCATTTCTATTCCCTCCTCATCTTATTTTAGTTACCATATGGTAATAATTTCTTTATTGTGTTTTCACAACTTTTATCTGCATATGCTCCTGGGCGTCTGCTTGATAATTTTTGTCTCTTTGTTTTATTTGCTAATAAATGTCTTCTATTAGCTGTTGTTCTTTTTACTTTTCCTGTTGCTGTTAAAGAATATCTTTTCTTAGCAGCTTTATTTGTCTTTAATTTTGGCATGGCTTTTCGCTCCTTTCAAATTGTTTTTTATTTATATTATTAAGCTTTTTTAGCTAGTATAATAAACATATTTTTTCCTTCTAGTTTTGGTTTTTTCTCAACAACAGAGATATCTTCTAATGCGGTTATAAATTGATTTAGAACATCTTCTCCCATTTTTGTATTATTTAATTCTCTTCCTCTAAATCTTACCGTAATTTTTACTTTGTTACCATCTTCTAGAAATCTTCTTGCATTTTTTGCTTTGAATCCAAAATCATGTTCTTCTATATTAGGAGTAATTCTTAGTTCCTTTGTTTCTTGAACTTTTTGTTTCTTTTTTGCTTCTTTTTCTTTTTTAGCTTGTTCAAATTTGTATTTTCCATAATTCATAATTTTACATACTGGCACTTCTGCATTTGGTGATACTAATACTAAATCTAATTTCTTTTCTCCAGCTAATTCTAATGCTCTAGAAATTGGAACTATTCCTAATTTTTCTCCTTGATCACTGATTAGTTGAACATCTTTGGCTCTTATTTGACCATTAATAGGTAATTCTTGTTTTATGTAAAACACCTCCTAAAATTTCATTTTCTTCGGTAAACGAAAAAAATTGACTTTGTTACAAGCCAATTCCACACAAAAATAGATATATTTTTATTCCTATAATATCTAATTTTTCTAACCTTTTTCCACAAAGTTAAGGTGAGAAGTGGATAACTTCTTCTTGTAACATTAGATATTATACTATGTTTAGTTTTATTTGTCAATCACTTTTTTAATTTTTTCACTATTTTAATATGTATAGATATTTAGAAAAATTTCAGGAGCCCAAACTTAATTAAGTTGGGCCCCTGTTACAAGCGTTTTAGTCATCCCAGACATCCACATTGGTCTGGTCTAAAGCTTCCTTTATGGAAACTTTATTTTTTTTCGCATATTTTGCTGCATCGTAACAATGCTTTATTGCAATTAATACAGCAATTCCCACTAATGCCCCAAAGAGTATCATAAAGATTTCCATTAGTGTTTTTTCCTCTGCTGTCCCCTCTGCTTCTTCAAATATTACTGTGGAGAGCTTGAGAAAAACAAATCCCAAGCCCGTTGGAACAGAAAGAGCTGCCAACACTACTACTACGCCCGTAATTTTTACCAAAATCGCCTCAAAAAAATTTTTTAACATTTTAATGTCTCCTTCCTATTGATGTTAAGGCTTTTTCTAGATTGGTACTAAATATATTTTAACATCTTTTCACTTTTTTTGCAAATTTACTTGAATTTATTTCTTTTTTGATATACTATATAGAAAATTATGTCTTTTACATAGGAGGGTTATCATGCCAACAAAAACAAAAGAAATAAATGAATTAAATGATGATAAAAAAGAAGCAAAAAAAGCTACTACAAAAAAAACAACTAGTAAATCTACCGAAAAAGAAAAAAAAGTAGCAAAAAGAACTTCTAACGAAACAAAAAAAGCAGTAAAATCAACTTCAGCAAAGACTGCTACGAAAAAAGCAACTGCCACAAAGAGTACTGCAAAAAAAGCATCTGTCAAAAAAACAACCAGTAAAACACCAACCAAGAGAGTTGCAAAAAGTTCCGTAAAAACAAAAGCTCGAGCAGAAGTCGTTGAATATTATGATTTGCCATATAGATATAATGAAACAATTGTAAAAATACTTTATCAAACGCCTGATACCCTATTTGTTTATTGGGATATATCAGATAAAGATAGAGAAAATTATGTAAAAGAATATGGAGAAAACTTTTTTAATATCACAAGACCTGTTTTGATTATACATAATGATACAATGCATTATAGTTTCGAAATTCCTATCAATGATTTTGCAAATAGTTGGTATTTACATATTAATGATAGTAAATGTGATTATCGTGTTGAACTTGGTAGACGCCCTAATTATTATAATGAAGAAGCTACAAAAGAAATACAAGAAAATATTCATACAGATTATATCTATGTTTCTTCTTCAAATGAAATAGAATCACCTAATGACCGTGTATTATTTAATACAAACGAAAATAATACAATCAAATTTAGAAATATAAAAAATAATCAAGAATCAGCTATTTCATTATTTGATGTTATTAAACGACTACCAGCAATGAAAAAGGCTTCTAATATTCCTTATATTAGTGAAGAATTATTTAAATATTTATATGCAGGAATATATCAAAGTGAAGATATTTCATTATTTGAAAGAATTTCTAATCCTACTTCTTCTGGTAATCCAACCTCTGGAACAATGCCAGTAAAATTTTAGTTAGAATTGTATATGTCGTAGGAATATATTCCCCTACGACTTTATTTAATAAAGGAGAATAAATCATGCAAAAAAAAGGTTATGTAAGTTTTGTATTACATGCACATCTTCCATTTATTCATCATCCAGAAAGTGATGATTATCTTGAAGAATCATGGCTATATGAAGCCATTTCAGAAACCTATATACCATTATTACAAAACTTTCAAAAATTAGTAGATGAAGGGGTTAATTTTAGAATTACCATGTCTATGACACCTCCTCTGCTTTCTATGTTAGATAACAAATTATTACAAAAAAAATATATTCATTACTTAGAACAATTGATTGAATTATCTGAAAAAGAAATTAAAAGAACTGCATATGATGATAGATTAAACAAACTTTCACATTATTATTATGACAGATATTCCAATGATTTACACCTTTTTAGAGATGTTTTTCATTGTAATTTAATTGAACAATTTAAACATTTCCAAGATATTGGTGTTTTAGAAATTATCACATGTGGCGCCACACATGGCTATTTCCCAATTTTATATGTTACAGAAGAAACCATTAGAGCGCAAATAGCTGTTGGTGTTCAAACATATGAAAGATATTTTGGCAGAAAACCTCGTGGAATTTGGCTTCCTGAATGTGGCTATGTTCCAGAAGCAGATAAATATTTAAAAGAATTTGGTATTGAGTATGCTATTGTAGAATCTCATGGAATTTTATATGCAGATCCAACCCCTATTTATGGAACATGTGCCCCTATTGTATCACCTGGTGGTTTGGTTGCTTTTGGTCGTGATATGAAATCTTCTCAACAAGTATGGAGTTCTATTGACGGTTATCCAGGCGATTTTAATTATAGAGAATTTTATCGTGATATTGGTTATGAAGCAGATTATGATTATATTAAACCTTATATCGCCCACAATGGTGTTCGTGTTCATACTGGAATTAAATATTATAGAATTACTGGCAAAACAGAATTCAAGGATTATTATAATGTACAATGGGCAAAAGATTCTGCCGAAAGACAAGCTGGACATTTTTTAGATTCTCGTACAGAACAAATTAATACTGTTGCAGATTATATGGATGTTCCTCCTATTATTTTATGTCCTTATGATGCAGAATTATATGGACATTGGTGGTACGAAGGTCCATACTGGTTATATATTTTATTTAAGAAAATTTATTATGATGAATGTAATTTTGAATTAATTACACCATCAGAATATATTGATAGATATCCAAACATCCAAGTATCTTCTCCTTGTCGTTCAAGCTGGGGAGCAAATGGTTATAGTGGTGTATGGTTAAACCCTACAAATGATTATGCCCATCGTCATTTGCATAAAGCTGGTGACAGAATGGTGGAACTTGCTACCTCTTTTCCAAATGCCGAAGGTATCGTAAAAGAAGCATTAAATCAAGCTGCTCGTGAATTATTACTTGCCCAAAGTAGTGATTGGTTATTTATCATTACAAATGGTACAATGGTAGATTATGCCAAAAAAAGAATTAAAGACCATATAGGTCGTTTTACTAGATTATATTCTCAAATAAAAAATAATAAAATTGATAAAGATTTTTTAGAGAGTATTCAAGAAAAGGATTGTGTATTTCCGGATATTGATTATCATATTTATACAAAATTATAAAAGATATACTTGGTACATTTGTATCAAGTATTTTTTGTTTCATTTGATAAATTTAAAGTTGCCTTTTATATTTCCAAAAACTTACATGCACCTATTCTCCCTTTTAAGAATAATATATCTTAGTTCTTGTATAGATTTTGGCTTTTTGGTAGATACTATACAAAATGACATGAAAAGGAGTTTGATATGAATTCATTATGCATAAAAACAAATAATGATACTGTTTTAGAATATTTAAAAAATGAATTTTCTGAATTCAATATGCTAAATGTTTTTTATTCTTGTAATGAATTCAAATCTTACAAAAACATCATCATTCACTATACTGGTATTGATACAGAATTATTTTACAATAAATTAGCGACTATTCTTTCTTATCTAGTTATTGATCATTTTGAAATGAATATGATTAAAAATATTCTTGCATCTAATTATTTTTATTTTGATGATTTTGAAATAGCTAAGATTTTAAATATTTGTGAGGAAAATCTTTGTGATGAAGAATATTCTTTAGTTAATAGACAACTTGCTTTATTTGATGTCTTTTATGATTATATTCATACTCATCATTCCATTATACTTACTGGTTTTATAAATTTTAGATTGTATCAGTATAGGGAATTATTAGAAAATTTAGTAGATTTTTCTGTTAATCAATTTATCATTGAAAAAGAATATTTTGAATTCATATCTATGTTAAAACTATATATTCATGCGCAACCTGCTCTTATAGAAAAGGTGCATATCATTTGTATCGATTTTGATATGATTTTACTGGACGAAAATCTAGATATGATTGATATTGATAAAAATGCATTAAATGCCAAGTATTTATCTGATGTTTCTTTTTCTAATAATGATTATATTTTAAATACTTTACTAACTTTATTACCAAAACATATTTATTTACACACAGTGTCTACATCTGCCAATTTTGATTTTGTCAATACATTGAAATTGATTTTTGAAAATCGCATTACTATTTGTACAGATTGTAGTATTTGCCATTTATATAAGAATTTAAAAGTTAAACAAAATAAAAATAAAAAGTAGCTTGTGGGCTACTTTTCTACTTTTCATTTTCCTTCTAAATACGCTTGTTTTTTCATCATCTTACTTGCCATTTTTAATATAAATTTATTTGTTGCAGGAACTGCTTCTCTATCTTTTTTGATTTTTAGTGTTTTTAGACAAGCATCTGCAGAATCTACACATAAGTCTACTCCTGAAATAAATGATGCCATTTCTGAATTTAAAAATACGATTGGATATGCCATTTCTTCTGATGTGGCAAGTCTATGTGCAACACCTGTTTCAGCTAATAATGCTTCTGGTCCTCCTGCCATTTTTTCAAATTCATCTTTCATTCCCGTATCTGTTGAACCTGGCATAACATTATTAATTCTGATTCCTAATTTTCCAAGTTCTACTGCTTGTTCACAAGCAAATTGTGATAAGCATCTTTTTGAATACATATAAGCAAATGTTGCTGGTGCTGTTCTTGCTAATGGTTCTATTATTTTTTCAACTTCTTCCCAAGTTTTTGCATGTACCACTTTATTTTGTTCTTTCTTGAATTGTTTCCAATTTAAACCTGCTGTAGAAGTAACAAAAACGATTGCATCACCTTTTTGCATTCTAGTTTTTAAGTAATTTAGTGTTATATACATATTTGCTGTATAGTTACAATTGAATGTTGTCATATAATCTGTTTTTGATCCAGATAATCCTGCAACTCCAAAAAATGCATCAATTTTTTCTGGTAATTTTGCGAATATTTCATCAATTTCTTTTTTGTTTGCTAAGTTGCATTTGTGGAATTCTTTGATTCCTGGAACTGTACATTCATTTAGATCTAATGCATATACATTTGCTCCTAAATCTACTAACATTTCTACTGTTGCTTTTCCCATTCCACTTGATGCTCCTGTTACAACACAGTTTTTTCCTGTATAATTAAAATAATCTTTCATTTTTATATCACCTTTCTTTTCATTTGTTTTTTATATATTATCATTTTTCCTCTCAAAAATCTATGCATTAGAAAAATTTTTATAATATTTCTTCTTGCTTTTCGTTCTTCTGCTATTTGCCTTATGTCAATTAAAGAATATTTATAATCCGGTTTTTACCGGACTTTTTACATATAAAACCGTATTACAGTGAAAAGTTAATATTTTGTATCATTTTTGAATATTTCTGGCTGTTGTTCACAAAAGTGAACAGTTCTGAACAGATTTGAACAACTGAATTAAATAATCTATTATTTAAAAGTCCGGTTTTATCCGGACAATTTTATATACAAAGCCGGACTATCTTTTAAATTTGTATTTGCTACCTTCCGTATTTTCTATAATATTATTATTTAATAATATTGCTATTATCTCAGATGCTCTAGAATTTTTTACATTAAAAAATTTTTTTACATCTTCTCTTGTAAAAATTTTATCATATTGAAATTGTGTAAAAAATAATTTTAACTCTGATAATGTTTTAGCTCTAACCTTATCTCCCAAATTTTTATATAATTTTATTAAAAAATAATCTTCATCTGATACAATAAATTTGAATTATAATTCTATTAAACTATTTTCAAAATCTTTAACATAGTATTTTATATTTTTTGTTCCTTTTGAAATGATAGTATGTTCTTCTTCTTCAAGTAATCTTTTTTGTAGTTCTATTGCTTCAGGCTATTTTACATTTAACTCGCCATCTGATTTTCATGTTCGCCACTAAGGTGTACTATCAATATCTCTTTGATAACTAGCCCAAGCAACTATATTTACAAATATTCCTGCTGTCATTGGATCAGTAAAATCAGCATTATTTTGTTTTGCGAGATAATCTCTCATTTGACTTACTGTAACTAATTTTCCTTTTGGAACTTTTTTCATAAGTGTATCATAATAAAGTGGTGGTGCAAAAAACATTTTAGTTCCACCATATTTTTTAATAGTCTTTTCA
>CALXUT010000011.1 GCA_944391755.1 uncultured Clostridia bacterium | reverse complement strand
TATTTAATTTAGAAATAATCCATTTATCCATTACATTTGTTAATTCAAAGTTGGTATATTTTAAAGGATTAAATTGGTCTATTTCTGCATATAGGACATAGAAAGAATATACATTCCATAATGTACTTATAAATCCTCTTTGTGTTTCTTGTACATTTTTTAGTCCTAATCTTGTTGGTAACCATGGAGCGCTACATGTATAGAAGTGCCATCTAGTTGCATCTGCTCCTACTGTATCTAATAATTCCATTGGATCTACACCATTACCTTTTGATTTTGACATTTTTTGTCCATGTTCATCTAATACATGACCAAGTACTATACAGTTTTCAAATGGTGTTCTATTAAATAGTGCTGTTCCAACAGCCGTTAAAGTATAGAACCATCCTCTTGTTTGATCAACTGCTTCTGATATGAACTGTGCTGGGAAGTTGTTATCAAACATTTCTTTATTTTCAAATGGATAATGCCATTGTGCAAAAGGCATTGAACCAGCATCAAACCAGCAGTCTATAACCTCTTGTGCTCTTACCATTTTCTTTCCACATTTTGGACATTTCAAATATACATTATCTATATATGGTTTATGAAGTTCGATATCATCTGGACAATCGATTGCTTTTTCTTTTAATTCAGCAATTGAACATATAAATTCTTGATGTTTAAAATTCTCATTCTCACAGGTCCAAACTGGAAGTTGTGTTTCCAAATATCTATCTCTTGATATTCCCCAATCAATAACATTTTCTAGGAATTTTCCGAATCTTCCTGTTCTAATTGTATCGGGATACCAATTTACCTTATTGTTATTTGCAACTAATTCATTTCTTAGTTTGCTCATTGCAACAAACCAACTTTCTTTTGGATAATATAGAAGTGGTGTGTCACATCTCCAACAATGTGGATATGAGTGCATATGTTTTTCTTTGCTGAATAATTTTCCTTGTTCTGCTAACCATTTGCATATGTCTTCACTACAATCTCTTACAAATTTTCCTGCCCATGGCTCAACTTCTGGTACAAATTTTCCTGATTTATCTACTAAGTTTACAAATGCAATTCCATTTTGTTTACATGCAATACTATCATCTTCACCATATGCTGGTGCCATATGAACAATTCCTGTACCATCTTCTTTTGTTACAAAGTCTCCGGCAATTATTACAAACGCTTTTCCATCTACTTTTGCAAATGGCATTAATTGTTCATATTTTTGTCCTACTAATTCTTCGCCTTCAAATTCTTTTACAATTTCATATGGTGTTTCTTTTAATACACTTTCTAATAAATCTTTTGCTAATATATAGTTTTCATATTGTGGTTCATCATCTGTTCCTATATTCGCTTTTACTTCTACATAGGTAAATGTTTTATTCACACATAATGCTAAGTTTGATGGTAATGTCCATGGTGTTGTCGTCCATGCCAAGAAATAGGTATTTTCTTTTCCTGCCACTTTAAATTTTGCTATACATGTCATATCTTTTACATCTTTATAACCTTGTGCAACTTCATGTGATGATAGTGCTGTTCCACATCTTGGACAATATGGCATTACTTTGTGTCCTTCATATAATAAGCCTTTTTTCCACATTTCTTTTAATGCCCACCAAACAGATTCTATATATTCATTATGATAGGTAACATATGGATGTTCCATATCTACCCAAAATCCTACTTTGTTGGTCATTTCTTCCCACATCTTTACATAAGTGAATACACTTTCTTTACATTCTTTTACAAATTTTTCTACACCATATGCTTCAATTTGTTCTTTCCCTGATATGCCAAGTTTTTTCTCTATTTCTAATTCTACTGGTAAACCATGTGTATCCCATCCTGCTTTTCTGTCTACATGATATCCTTTCATTACTTTGTATCTAGGGATGATATCTTTTATAACTCTTGTTTCTATATGTCCTACATGTGGTTTTCCATTTGCTGTTGGAGGTCCATCATAAAATGTAAAATATCGTTTACCTTTGTTCATATCAAAATTCTTTTTGATGATGTTTTTCTTTTTCCACATTTCGGCAACTTCATTTTCCATTCCTACAAAACCATTTTTCAATTCTACTTTTTTGTACATAGTACATTCCTCCTTTTATTAGGAAAATTAATTTTTCCTATTATATAAAAACAAGCCATCTCATCTTCACACAAAATGAATGTGTGTAGGACGAAATGGCTTGTTCCGCGGTACCACCTAAATTAGTAATCTCTTACTCTCTTATTTTTCTTTAACGCAGAATTACGGCAATACTTACTTTTAATAATTCAATTTCAGTTTTGCAACTAACTAGGTGATAACAAAATCATTTTTACTTTCAAACTCACACCATATGTTTGATTCTCTCTTAAGATATTCTATGATTTGTCTTGTCCTTGTTTATGTTTTTATTTATAATATTTTGTATTATAAACATTTAAGCATCTTGTGCTTCTGAAACAGGGTAAACACTTACTTGTTTTTTGTCTCTACCTTTTCTTTCAAATTTAACTGTTCCATCTATTAAAGCAAATAGTGTATCATCACTACCTTTTCCTACATTTGTTCCAGGATGCACTTTTGTTCCTCTTTGTCTAACTAAAATATTTCCAGCTAGTACAAATTGACCATCAGCTCTTTTGACACCAAGTCTTTTTGATTCACTGTCTCTACCGTTCTTAATACTACCTTGACCTTTTTTATGTGCCATGATTTCTCACTCCTTTCGGTTCTTAGTATCGTTTGTGGCTCTTCTCTGCACAAACTTATATCATCTTTACTTTATATTTTAATTTCATTAAGCTTCTACTTTTTCTGTTTTTTCAACTTTTTCAGTCTTTTCAGTTTTTTCTGCTTTTTTAGCAGGTGTTTTTATTGCTGTAATTTCCACTTTTGTATATGGTTGTCTGTGTCCTTGTTTTGTTCTTTCATTTTTCTTTGCTTTCATCTTGAAAACAATGATTTTTTTACCTTTACCGTGTGAAATTACTTTTCCTTCTACTTTAATACCTTTTACATAAGGATTTCCTACTTGTACTTTTCCATCATCAGATACTAAAATTACTTTATCAAAAGTAACTTTTTTTCCTTCTTCTGCATCTAATTTTTCGAAAAATACAACATCTCCTTGTGCTACTTTGTATTGTTTCCCACAACTTTCAATTACTGCGTACATTAAAAATGCACCTCCCTTATTTGTATACTCGCTAATCCTTAAATAAAGGCAGTTCCTTGTTTCATGAGCTTTTAGTTGCCTTGACTAAGCGGATTACAGTTATTTATTTTAACATATTTATCCATAGTTGTCAATAAATTTCGTATAAATATTTGGCCTTTTCGTAAAAATATTTTACAATTTCCATATTTTGTGTTATAATATAGTTAGTTCTATCCAATGGATAGCAATTTTAGATAAAGAGAGGTAGAAAAATCATGGAAAAAATGACTGTAGCACAGGAAAAGGTAGAGAAGATTATCGCCGAACTCAAAGCTGCGGGACACAGCATTGAGAGTGTGGTCATGGGGCCCACTTTTATGGAGTTGGATATCATCTACGATGCCTAATCCCTCTCTTCCTGCCTAGAACAGTATAGGCAATCCCCCTTTGCAAGGTTATACCAAGCAAAGGGGGATATTCTTTTTTTATTCTCTATTTGTGATTTCTTCTAAATCTAATAATTCTTGCCATCTAGCGTCTACTTCTTTTTGGAATTCTTCTATCATCCATTCATTTCCTGGTTTAAACATATGTTTAAAACGCTTTTGTGGTCTTAAAAACTCTTCTACTGGAAGTTTTTTTGCTGGTTTATATGTGATTTTATATTTTCCATCAACTACTTCATATAAAGGCCAATAACAGGTATCTGCTGCTAATTTGTTTATTTTCATTAAATCTTCTGTTGGGTAACCCCATCCTCTTGGACATGGAGCCATTACATTTAAGAATGCTGGGCCTTCTGTATAAATTGCTTTTTCTGCTTTTTCATATAAATCTTTGAAATTTGTCATTGCAAGGGTTTGCGCAACATAAGGAATATGATGTCCTACCATAATTTTTGCTAAATCTTTTCTTACTTGCATCTTTCCTGGAATTACTTTTCCTGCTGGTGATGTTGTGGTATCTGCAAATTTCGGTGTTGCTGAAGAACGCTGAATTCCTGTGTTCATGTATGCACCATTATCATAACATACATACACCATATCATGTCCTCTTTCCATAGCTCCTGATAAACTTTGTAAACCTATATCATAAGTTCCTCCATCTCCACCAAATGCTATGAATTTTGTATCTTTTCCTTCTGGTAATTTTCCTTGTTTTTTCATTGATTTATAGGCAGCTTCTGCTCCTGCACATGTAGCTCCTGCACATTCAAATGCTGTATGAATAAAAGAATCTGTCCATGCTGTATATGGGTATATAAATGTAGATACTTCCATACATCCTGTTGCATTTGCAACTACAGCATGATCTTCTGGTTTTAAAGCTCTCATAATCATCCTTGCTACAACTGGGGCTCCACATCCAGCACACATTCTATGTCCTTCTGTGAATCTTGATGGCTTATTTGCTACTACATCTTTTACATCATATGCCATATTAATTTTCCCCCTTTCTTAATCCTAAATATCTATATGGATTATCTACTTTTCCTGTTTCTACTATTTTTGCTAAATCAGAATATACAGATTCAATTTGCATTTCTGTTGTATCTCTTCCACCAATACCATATACATAATTTACCATAGGTACAAATTTGTTATTTACATACATAGCTGATGTAACATCTTCAAATAAAGCTCCTCCAGCTCCATTTAAAGAATCTGCTTTATCTAATACAGCAACTGCTTTTAAGTGTGACAAAGCTTCTGCTACTTCTTCTACTGGGAATGGTCTAAACATTCTGATTTTTAATAATCCTGCTTTTACACCTTGTTCTCTTAATTTATCTACAACTGCTTTTGTTGTTCCAGCTGTTGAGTTCATACAAACAATTGCCATTTCTGCATCATCTAATTTATATTTTTCAAAAAATTCATATTTTCTTCCTGTCCATTTTTCAAAATCTTCTGCTACTTCTTTTATTACTTTTTTCGCATTTCTCATAGCTTCTGCTTGCTGTGCTTTATGTTCAAATAAATATGCTTGTAAATCTAATGGACCAATTGCGATTGGTTCTTTATCATTTAATAAATAATGCTCTGGTTTATATTGTCCAACAAACTTCTTTACTTCTTCATCTGTTTCTAATTGTATATTTTCAATAGAATGTGATGTGATAAATCCATCTTGACATATCATAACTGGTAATAATACATCTTTATGTTCTGCTATTCTATGTGCCATTAACATATTATCATATGCTTCTTGGTTATTTTCAGAAAATAACATTATCCATCCAGCATCTCTTACTCCCATTGCATCTGAATGGTCATTATGGATGTTTAATGGTCCTGATACTGCTCTATTTACTAATGCCATTACAATTGGTAATCTTAAACTTGATGCAATATAAATCATTTCCCACATTAATGATAATCCATTTGCAGATGTTGCTGTCATTGCTCTTGCTCCAGCAGCTTCTGCTCCTATTGTTGCAGACATTGCACTATGTTCACTTTCTACGGCAACAAATTCTGTATCTACTTCTCCATTTGCAACAAATGTTGAGAAATATTGTGGTATTTCTGTTGATGGTGTTATTGGGAATGCTGCAACAACATCTGGATTGATTTGTTTCATAGCAACAGCTGTTGCCTCATTTCCACTTAATCTTTCTCTTATACTCATATTATTCTACACCTTCTTCCTTCATTGCTATTGCTCCAAATGGGCATACTTTTGCACATACGCCACAGCCCTTACAATAGTCAAAATTAAAATCGCTTCTTTTTAAATCTTTTCCTACAGGTATTGCATTTTCTGGGCATACTGCAAAACATAATCCACATTGTTTACATTTATCTGATAAAAATTCTGGTCTCATACTTCTCCAGTCACCTGTTTTAAATTCTCTTGCATTTCCTGCTTCATAAATATCTCCACCTATTGTCATTTTCTCCATAGGTGTTTTTGCATTGATTTCTGTCATATTTTCTTTACCTCCTTTAGTGCTAATTCTAATGCTTTCATATTTCCATCAATTACTTCAGGTTTTTTAGCAAATTTGTGTTTAAATGAATTTTTCATATCTGCTAATAATTCTTCATCAGTCATAATTCCTGTTACTTTTACGATTGCTGCAAGCATTGGTGTATTAGGGAAATATCTTCCTAATGCTTCTTCAGATATTTTTCTTGCATCTATTGTATATATTGCTCCTTCATATCCTTTTAATAGTTCTTTTAATTTCTCTGGTGATTTTGTTGTATTAATTACGATTGCTCCTTCTTTTTTTAGTCCTGCTGTTACAGGTACTGATGCTAATAATGTGTCATCAACAACTACAACATAATCTGGTTCATATATGTTACTATGTATGGTTATTGGTTCATCACTAATTCTGTTGTATGCAGTTATTGGTGCTCCCATTCTTTCTGGTCCATATTCTGGAAATCCTTGTATGTATTTTCCAGTATTAAATGCTGCATCTGCTAATAGTAATGATGCAGTTTTTGCACCTTGGCCACCTCTTCCGTGCCATCTTATTTCAATTAAGTTGCTCATTTTTTAGCCTCCTTTTTTCTTTTTATTTATGCTTTTTATAAACATAAATAGCAAGTTTTGAAACTATTTCCCAAAACTTGCTTTCAGTATATTATTATTTTTTTTTAATGTCAAGTACTTTATACTGCTAAGTCATTTATATTTTTTATTCTATGTATCCTTCAAAAACAGTAACTGCTGGACCTGTCATATATACATGATTATCTTTTTCGTTCCAGTTAATTTCTAATATTCCTCCTAATAATTCTACTTTTACATTTCTTTGTGTTAGATTATTCAAAGCACAAGCGACAGCAGTTGCACATGCTCCTGTACCACATGCTAATGTTTCTCCAGCACCTCTTTCCCATACTCTCATTTTTACATGTTCATCATCTATGATTTCTATAAATTCTACATTTGTTCTTTGAGGAAATACTTTGTCTACTTCTAGTACTTTACCATATTTTTCGATATCAAATTCTGCTACATTATCAACTATTGTAATAGCATGTGGGTTTCCCATAGATACACATGTAAATTTAAAGTTTTTGTCAACTGCTTTTAATTCTAAATTTTGAACAATTTTTTCTTCTGATAATACTGGTATTTTTTTAGGTTCTAAGATTGGTTCTCCCATGTCCACTTTCACTGTTTTTACTTTATCATTTTCTACGTTCAATACCAAGTATTTTATCCCTGCTAATGTTTCTATTGATAAATTTGTTTTATTAGTTAGTCCTTTGTCATAAACATATTTCCCAACACAACGAATACCGTTTCCACACATTTCAGCTTCGCTTCCATCGCTATTAAACATTCTCATTTTAAAGTCTGACATTTCACTTTTACATATTAAAATTAAGCCATCTGACCCAATTCCAAAATGTCTATCACTAACTTTTTTGGCTAATTCTGATATGTTTTCTATGTTTTGGTTAATTGCATCCATATAAACATAGTCATTACCTAATCCTTCCATTTTTGTAAATTTTAACATTTTATCACCTCTTTGTGTATTTTAAAAGACTACAATATTGTAGTCTTTTATATCCTAATTATATTTGTTTTTATCATTTCCTGTCAACTATTTTTTATATTTTTACTATTTCTATATGTTTACTTGTTCTCTTTTTTTCTTGTGAACTTTTTGGAGTTCACTTCATAAATGAATTTTTCTTTTACCGTCTCTTTTTATTTTATTAATCTAATATTTTTTATTCTTCTTCACATCCACTGCAATGAGAACAAAGTCCACTACATTGACTATCTTCTGAATCTTCTTCAACAAATTCGTATATATCTTCTTGTATATAAGAAACATTTTTTTCTAATTCTGCAACTCTTTTTTCTAGTTGCTCTATTTTTTCCATCATTTCTTTTTCTGTCATGATTTTACCTCCTTTTAATTATATTTCATTATTTTAAGAAAATAACCGGTATTTTTTCATACCGGTATCCAATTATTCTAAACTCTTTCCATATATTCACATGTTCTTGTATCGATTCTTACAACATCTCCAATATTAATGAACATAGGAACTTGTAATTCTAATCCTGTTTCTAATGTTGCTGGTTTTCCAGATGTTGTTGTTGTATTTCCAGCAAATCCAGGTTCTGTATAAGTTACTTCTAATTCCACAAATATTGGTGGTTCAACAGCAAATACTTTTCCTTTGAAAGAAAGTATCGTTACTTCCATATTTTCTTTTAAATATTTTAAACAATCTCCAATATCATCTTTATTTAATGGCATTTGATCATATGTTTCATTGTCCATAAAATAATATAAGTCTCCATCATTATATAAATATTGCATTGTTTTTTTCTCTATTTCTGCTCCTGGATATTTGTCAGATGGATTAAATGTTTTTTCTAAAACAGCTCCTGTTATTACATTTTTTAATTTTGTTCTAACAAATGCAGCTCCCTTTCCTGGTTTTACATGTTGGAATTCTACTACTCTATAAACTCCTCCATCCATTTCAAATGTTGTTCCATTTCTAAAATCTCCTGCCATGTATACTCCTGCCATATGTATTCTCCTTTCATTTTTCTTTACATAATTTAAACTCTTTTTCCATTTTACACCATTTTAGGCTAAAAATCAAGTATTTTATTTAATTATTACATATTTCTTAGGTGATTTTGTAAGTGTTTCACATCCACCTTTTGTTATTAATACCGTATCTTCAATTCTAACTCCAAATTGTCCTGCAATGTAAATTCCTGGTTCATTTGTTATAACCATATTTTCTTTTAATATGTTTTCAGAATTAATTCCTAACACTGGAGCTTCATGTATATCTAACCCGACTCCATGTCCTAATGCATGTACTAAGTCATAATTGTGTAATCTAAAATCATTATCAACCATTTTTGTAATTTGTTTTGTATTAGAATTTTCTCTTAAATCTCTTAAAACTTGTTCTTGATTTTTTAATACTAATTCATATATTGGTTTTACATGTGATGGTACTTCTCCTACAAAAAAAGTTCTTGTCATATCTGAACAATATCCGTTTATTCTGCATCCCATATCTATTGTAATAATATCTACATTTTGTATTTTTCTGTCTGATGGTATGGCATGTGGCTTAGAAGAATTTTCTCCTGATGCAACGATTGTATCAAAAGATGTTCCCTCTGCATTTTTATAGAAATAGTCATCAATTTCTCTTGCTATTTGTTTTTCTGTCATTCCTGGTTTAATAAAATTCAAAATATATGCATAGCACTCATCTGTAATCTGACAAGCTTTTTTTATGCTTTCTAATTCTTCTTCATCTTTTATTTGTCTTTGTTTTTCAATCATATTTTCGGTTTCTACTAAACTATTTATTTTATATTTATGCATATATTCTTTATATTTTGCATATGTCACATAATTTTCTTCAAATCCAACATTTTCACAAAACATAAAAAAGTTTTCATAATCATCTCTTGTTAATCCTCTAACATCATATACAACAATTTCATCAAACAATGTTAAGGTATTGTGTACATCTTCTATATATCTTCCATCTGTAAGAAATATATTTTCCTTTCTTGTTACTAATAAAACACCTTCTGCTTGAATATTTGTTAAATATCTTATATTTACAGGATTTGATATGATTATTCCCTGTAAGTTTAAACTTAACATTTGATTTCTAAGCCATTGCATTTTTTTGTTCATTTTATTCTCCCCTTATCCTTTATACATCCCTTATACCTAATGTAAATATCTTAATTAATACAAACTTTAATATTTCAAATGGTACAAATATGCTTATAAATGTCGCTATTACAATAAATGGTCCAAATGGTATATACTCATCTGATTTTTTTATTTTACTTGCGATTAAAATGATTCCTATAATTGCCCCTAATAAGAAAGATACTATTGCGATTGTTACTATATTGGTAAGTCCAAAATATAGTCCTAATGCTCCCATTAATTTTACATCTCCAAGCCCCATGGCTTCTTTTCCATAAATTAATGCTCCTATTGCTGTTATTGCTAAGAAAATACCTCCTCCAGCCAACATTCCTAGTAACATATCTATTGTTATAGCTACATTTGATGTTCCATATAAAAATGCTATAAATATTCCTACTTCAAACATTGTTAAATTTAATCTATTAGGGATAATTTGTAGTCTGTAATCTATGATAAATGCAGATATTAACATTGGTGCTAATATTAAATATTTTATTAAATTTAAGTTTTCTATAAAATTATCTTGTATTCCATATCTATAAACTAAACATATATAAATTATTGCAGTTGATAACATTAATATATAGTTTGGTTTAAAATTAAATTTGATTTCATTAACTATTTCTCTTGTAAAAACTTTTTTGTATTCTGGTAATCTTTTATTCATCCAGTCTATAAATTGACCTACAATCAGTCCACCTATTGCGGCAATTAGATAAAAGATTATATTCGTATCATTAATGTACATTTTTATCTTTGTATGGCTCTGCCATACACCCCTTCCTTTGTTTATATTTGTTTTTTATTGCATTTTCTATAGGTCTTTTCAGCATTGTTATCCAAATATCTTTTTCTGCAATTGGTTCTACTAAAATCGTAAACATTTTACATCTATTTCCTCCAATTACATCTGTAAATATTTGGTCTCCTACTACTCCTATTTTCTCTGGTTCTTCTTTTATGATTTTCTGTGCTTTTTTAAAACCTGATTTTAAAGGTTTTTTTCCAAAATAACTATAGGCAACTCCTAGTTTTTCAGCAACAGTTTTTACTTTTTCTTTTTTGTTTGAATTTGATAAAATATATAATTTAATTCCACTTTCTTTTAAGTCCTTTGCCCATTTTATTGTTTCTTCTGTTAAATTTCTTTCATAATCTATTAACGTATTATCCACATCTAATATGAGTGCTTTTATATGGTTCTGCTCAAGAAAATCGATTGTTATTTCTCTTACATTATTAAAATATGCTCTTGGTTCTAATAGCATCTGCTCCTCCTAATTCATCTATATATTAACAATCTGTTTTTATTTTGTCAATATATTATTTCATATTATCCCTCAAGTTGCATATAAATATTATAGTCTCTCATTACTTTTCTAACATAAGTATTGGTTTCTTTATAAGGTATATTTTCGATATCTGAACCGTCTGATTGTATAACTCCATTTTCAATCCATTTATCTACATTTCCGCTTCCTGCATTATAAGCTGCCAACGCTATTTCTACACAATCATATTTATTCAATAGGCTAGAAATATAATTTGTTCCTAAATTTATATTTATTTCAGGATCTAATATATTATCTTCCGTGAGACTTATATTTATCTTATCGGCAATTTCTTCTGCAGTTGAATACATTAACTGCATTAGTCCTTGTGCATCTTTATTAGATTGTGCATTTGGATCAAAATTACTTTCCGCTTTTATAATTGCATAAATTAAATCCTCTTCAACATTATATTCTTCAGAATATTTACTAACATATTCTGAATAGTCTTTTTTGTATGTTATTTTCATCATTTGTTCTTTACTATTACTAATCAAAATTATGAATACAATAATTATCATTGCTATCATAAAAAATCTTTTTATATTTTTTCTTTTTGTTTTTTTGCCCAATCTTATCGCTCCTTTTCTGTTTGGTTGACATTAAGGACGTACCTTTGCGCGAACTTTGGGGACAGACCTTAACGCGGACAAATAGGACTGTCCCCAAAGTCCGCGTTAAGGAACGTCCTCGAAGTTCGCGCAAAATTTATTTGCAATCATACCAATTCGTAGCCTCTGATACTTCTGCAATTAAAGGTACATTTAATTTTATGGCATTTTCCATGCATTGTTTTAAAATGTCCTTTACTATATCTGCTTCGTCTAATGTTGCTTCAATCATCATTTCATCATGAACTTGAAGCACAATTTTAGATTTCATGTTTCGAGATTTTAGTTCTTTTAAGACATTTATCATTGCTATTTTCATAATATCTGCAGCAGTTCCTTGTATTGGTGTATTCATTGCTGCCCTCTGTCCAAATTGTCTTACCATATAATTGTTTGATTTTAATTCTGGTATATATCTTCTTCTTTTAAATAGTGTTTCTACATAGCCTGTTTCTTTTGCCTTTTCTACGATGTCTGTCATAAATTGTTTAATTCCTGAGTATTGTTCCAAATATTGTTCTATATATTGTTTTGCTTTTTTTCTTGAAATTCCTAACTGTTCTCCTAATCCAAAGTCACTGATTCCATATACGATTCCAAAGTTTACTGCTTTTGCACTACTTCTTTGTTCTTTGGTGACTTTCTCTATTGGAATATGGAATACTTTTGATGCAGCTTGCTTATGAATATCTTCTCCATTTTTAAATGCCTGTACCATGTGTTCATCATTAGATATATGTGCTAATACTCTTAATTCAATTTGTGAATAGTCTGCATCGATATATAAACAGCCCTCTGCTGGTTTAAATACTTTTCTTAATTGTTTTCCTAATTCAAATCTTGTTGGTATATTTTGTAAGTTTGGTTCTGTTGAACTGATTCTTCCCGTTGCTGTTATTGTTTGATGGAAAAATGAGTGTATTCGCTTTGTCTTTGGGTTAATATATGGTTTCATACCTTCTACATAGGTTGAGTTTAGTTTCATTAATTGTCTATATTCTAATAATTTTTCTATAACAGGATGTTCTTCTCTTAATTTTTCTAATACATCTACATCTGTTGAATATCCACTTTTGGTCTTTTTTACAATAGGTAATCTTAGTTTTTCAAATAAAACTTCTCCTAATTGTTTTGTAGAATTGATATTGAATTCTTCTCCACACATTTCATATATTTCTTGTGTTAATATTTCTAGTCTTGTTTTAAGTTCTTCTCCATAATCGTCTAATTCATTAATATCTAAATACATTCCATTCCATTGCATTTCTGCTAATACTTCTACTGTTGGCATATCAATTATTTTAAATAATGTTAGTGCATCTATTTCTTCTAATTTTTTTATTGTGATTTCTGATAATTGATAAATTTCTTTCGCATATAAGCAATTGATAATTTTTTTACTATTTGATTGTTTTTCTTCTTGTTCTTGCATATCAAATAAACTTGTTTGTTTGTTTTCCTCTTGAACACCTTGTGATTGTAAATACTCTGCATTGTCAATTTCTAAATAGTCTCTAACAATGATATCTAATGTATATTTACTTGTTGGATTTAATACATATGCTGCCACTTTTGCATCATATACGATATTTTCCATCGTAATTCCTATTTGTTTTAATAAAATATAGTCTTGTGCTAAGTCATATCCATATTTTTCTATATTTTTATCTTCAAAGATTTGTTTTAATTGTTCTACAAATTTATCCTGTTTTTTTATATAATATATTGTATTTCCACTATAAATACTTATTCCCACAATATCTTTTTTTATTATATTTTCCGGATTACCTTTTTCTTCTAATTCTAAGTAATAATATAGTTTTCCATTTAATTCTGGTATTTGTGTTGTTTCTATAATTTCTAATTTTTCTTCTTTTTCTTTTGAATGATTTGAAGAATTTGCTTCTCCTCTTAAATGAAATCTTTCTATGTATCGATTAAAACGCAATTCTTCAAATAATGCCAATACTTTTGGCTTATCCCATTCTTCTACTTTTATTTCTTCTAATGTATCTTCTATGGGAACTTGTGTATTGATTTCTCCTAATTTTCTTGATAGTTCAGCCATTTCTTTATTATTGATAATATTTTCTTTTTGTTTTCCTTTTAAATCATCTTCTCCCGCTTCTATCTTTTGGTATAATTCCTCTACTGAATGATATTTTTGTATTAATGCAATCGCTGTTTTTGGCCCTATTCCTGGTACTCCTGGTATATTATCAGAAGTATCTCCTTGCAAAGCTTTTACTTCAATTAATTGCTCTGGTTCTAATCCATATTCTTCTAAAACTTTTGCTCTATCATAATTTTCTGTTTCTGTTTTTCCACCTTTTGTTCTTGGAATTCTAATGGTAATATGGTCACTTGCTAATTGGAAGGTATCTCTATCTCCTGAAAGAATCGTTACATCTAATCCTTGCTTTTCCCCATATTTTGCAAGTGTTCCAAGAATATCATCTCCTTCATATCCTTGTTTTTCTATGATATCGATATTCATGGCTCTTAAAACATCTTTAATAACTGGCATTTGTTCTGCTAGCTCATCTGGCATTCCATGTCGATTCGCTTTATAGCCCTCATACATTTTGTGTCTTGCTGTTGGACCTTTTAAGTCAAATGCTACGGCTATATATTGTGGTTCAATATCCTCTAAAATTTTAAATAATATCGCTAAAAAACCATATACGGCATTTGTATATTTTCCGTCCTTTGTTGTTAGCATTTTGCTTCCCATGATTCCATAAAATGCTCTATTCATTATAGAATTCCCATCAATTAAAACTAATTTATCCACTGAAACTTTCTCCTTTTAAATAAATGTTTATTTGTCAATAAAATCCATATTACGGATAATACTATGATTGTTCCAACATAATAACAATCATATATGTACCACTCTTGTAAAAACATATATACACTATTTGCAATTTCCGTAATGGCTGATATTCCAATGATATTTTTTATCATATCTGAGCTTTGCCACATAATTGTTGCAAATAACCATCCTAGATACCATTGTTGACAATTTGTTAATATAAGTATCGCTAAAATTAATGCTAAATTATATTTTCTTATACTTTTTCCTAGCTTTATTTCTTTTGCAGTAAGTAAGTCAATACAAAATTTAATATAATACAAAAGAAAAATAATCATTATTGTTCCTCTTACCCATGGCACAAGTTCTTGATTCACTTGTAATATCACAGAGTGAATTGATTTTGCATATCTAGACATTTGTGTGAATAGTCCCATAAATACTTGTAAATCTTGAATATATAGTGCATATTCTAATGCTAAAATCACAAGAAAGATAACTCCATATTGTATACATCTTAAAAATCGAATTCCTAATCGTTTTTCTTCTTTAAAGTAATATAATATGACAACAGGTAATAATAGAATTGTGAAATATTTTATACCAGTTGCGCATGCTAAAAATAATATACTTAAATATATATTTTTCTTTTTTGTTATAAAATATATAGATAAGATTACAAAAAATACTAATATAATATCATTATGTACATTTGCAATAAATTCGAATAAGATAAATGGATTTAAGCCATATATAATAGCAAATTTCTTTTTTCCACTTATTTTATAAATCAAATAACAATTAGCTATATGTACCATTACATTTAATAGTTTAAATACAAATAAACATATATCTACATTTTTTAGTGATACAAAACTGCATATTTCAAATAGGAGTTGTGCTACTGGTCCATATACAACGGTTGTATCTGCCCATACATTTGCTGCCCCCTGTTCTAAAATCGTATCATGAATATTATTAGAATTTGCTTGATAGTATTCTTCTATTGTCACATAATATGGATTTTGTCCATATACTGCATCTAATTCTCCCACTCCCATATAATAAAATATATCAGAAGTTGTCCATGGTAATATTATCATAAATAGGATACTGATGATGGCAACATATGTTAATATTTGTTTGATATCTTTGAATGTAGTTTTTTTCTTTATTATATAAAAATAGATTATCATCATTGCAACAAATAGGATTAAATATATACTGGTTGAAATGATTTTGTTGCTGTTTGTATTGATGAAAAAGTTAAAATAAGTGCTAAATCCCATTACTGTTTTATTCTGCATCCAATATAGGATGGATGGTATTGCAAATAATAAACTTACTATAATAAAAGCTATTTTTAATTTTTTATCTTTCATGTTTTTCTCCACTATAATTTCTAATTTGATTGATTGCATTTGGAATGTTTTTTATTGTATCTGATGCTATCATACTAATATCGTTGGTTTCTTTTTCTGCTAATTCTCCAGCAAGACCTGCTAAATAAGCACCTGCTGCAATTGTTTTTACATTAGGTTCATTATATCCTAATAATCCCACTAAAATTCCAGATAGTACATCTCCGCTTCCTGCAGTTGACATTCCTGCACATCCTCTATCTACTTGAAGTTCTTCTGTTCCATCTGTGATTATTGTGATTTTTCCTTTTAATAATACGATTACATGATTGTCCTGAGCAAATTTCTTAGCGATTTCTGATTTATGTTTATTAATTTCTTCTATAGGAATTCCTGTTAGTCTTTCAAATTCTTTTAAATGTGGAGTTACTATAATTTTACATTTGCTCTTTGTTAAAATCTCTTTATCCATTGAACTTAAAGTATTTAATCCATCTGCATCAATAATGACTGGGATTTCATAATTTTCTAAAATATATGTTAATATTTTCTGATTATCTCTTCCTTGTCCCCAGCCCATTCCTATTGCTAGTGCTTTTACTTTTTTTAATGCTTCATCTATTTGTTCTTTAGAAAATAGCATATGAGATTCTTCATCATCTATGGTAAATAAAGTTTGTTCTAATAAATATGGTGCAACAATATTGGAAAGTGATTTTGGTACAATCAATTTTGATACTCCACATCCTGCTCTTAATGCAGAACAACTTAAGTTCGCTAATTTGATTGCACCTGAATAATTTAGGCAACCTCCCATAATCGCTACATAACCAAAATCTCCCTTATTTGCGTCTCCTTGTCTTATCTTAAAAATTTCTTTAATTTCTTCTTTTTGTACCATATTTTCCTCTTTTCCTTTATTCTGTTTCCCCTTTTAAATCTTCTATTTTATATACACTATATCCTTCATAATGATAACTTGCATCTATACCTTTCATATAAACTTCTCTATCATTTATTTTATCTGTTAAAGCATCTTTTAATAAAAGCTTAATTTCTGTATTTTTTATAGGACTTCTTTCCATTGCCAATAGATAATCTTCTTTATCAATTTCACTCCAATCTACTACTTTCCCTATTTCTTTTTTCAAAATCATATCTAGCCATATTCTTGTACTTCTTCCGTTTCCTTCTCTAAATGGATGCGCTATATTCATTTCAATATATTTTTCAATAATTTCATCAAAATTTGATTGAGGCATTTTGTCAATTTGTTTTAATGCTTCTTTCAAATACATTGATGATGCAAATCTAAAATTACTTTTTGAAATATTTTCCGTCCTTACTTGTCCTGCAAAATCATAAATATCTTCGAATAAATATTTATGAATTTCTGCTAATCCTTTGAATGTTCCAACTTCAAATGTATTTAATTCTCCTGTTTCAAATAGTTTCATTGCTTTCATTTTTGTTATTTTTTCCTCTACTTTAGCAAGTTCTAACTCATCATTTATTCCTAGTTTATTTTTTAATATCATATTTTCCTCCTATTTATCATTATAAAAAATCAAAATTAGTATATCACATAAAACAAAATTTTCAAACCTTTTATTTCGTATAATTTTAAAAAATTCATAGCTACTTTTCATATAATAATATAGAAAATTGATATCCTCATATTTTTGACAGCAAATATGAGAATATCAACTTTCTAAAATGATTTTATATTTAATTATATTACAGTTGAAATATTATACAAAAACAAGGTTTCTGTTATATGATTTTGCATTGCATATTCTTCTATGGAATCTTTATAATATCTAGGATCAATAAAATGTATTTCTTCGTAGTTCTGGCAAAAAAATTGTGACATTATATGTGCATAAGAATCTTTAATAACTAGCAATCTTTTCCCATTTTTTTGTTTCGTTTTAATTACTACCTTTGCATTATTACCATTCAAAAAATAGGAATATTTATCTTTTTTATCTAAAAATTCCTCATTAAAAATACTATTTGTTGTTTCTTTATCGTAATAAGCAGTTATCCCTTCTGTATTATTAGAATTCTTATATACCACTATTTCGTCTTTTTCCTGATTTACCATTTGTGCTTTTGAATCAAAACTTCCTAGAAAACTGTCTGTCACCTGCTCTTTTGTATATTCTGTTATGGGATTTAATCCTGCTACTTTACAAAACTCTAAATATATGAGATAGGCACCATTGCTTGTTATATGATGATCTGTTTTAAAATACAAATATTGTTCTTTATTCTCTTTTAAGATATCTACTGTATCTATTGTTTTTATATGATTCGTCATACTATATATTTTATGAATGAGTTCTTCTTGATTAAAAGTTTCAGCAAACTTAGGTAATTTGTCTTGATGAATATATATAGAATTTGGAATTAATAAAAAATATACAGGAATATTGGTATTTTGCTCAAAATCATTTATTGTTTTTACCAGATTATTGATGTTTTCTTCACTTTCATTTGTATATTTTATTTTCTCAAATAAATATCCATCTTTTCCTATATAGACATTATTATTTTCAGTTTTACCTAGCATCATCTCTTCCATTGATTTTATCTTTAACCATACATCTCTAAAAACAAAATGATCATTTATATAATCATTTAACTTATTTACATATCTACCATTTATCAATTCTTCAAGTTTAAATTTAGGCATTTGGGCTAACATCCTATTTTCATTTTCTGAAAATTCATGAGTTGGTATTATAAAATTTAAAACACTTAACATCACCCAAAAAGAAATGAATATTTTAAAAAAATATTTACCTTTTTTGTTCATACTTTTTCGCCTCACTCTTTAAAATCTAAAATATAAAAAAGGATTAAAGGAATCACTTACTAAATTTGCTGTACATAAAATAAAAATCGCCATATAGAATATAATTTCTAAAATTTTATATCTTTTCTTATCAGATTTATTTAGTTTTTCAATAAAATTCTTTATAAGAAGCGTCGAGCATAGGATTCCTATGATTGTGATTAATCCATAATTTCTTACATAATATAAAGTTTCATTATTCACAAAATTGTTTATATTGAACATTGCATTAAAATATGTTCCTATTTTGCTTAAATCTTCAAAAGCAAAAATTACCCATCCTATTAATATAAGAATAATGGCATATATATGGCTAAAAATCTTCCCTGTTTTTTCTAATACCTTTAAAATAAATAATTTCTCTAGTATTAATATCACACCAAAATATAGTCCCCATAAAATGAAATTCCATGATGCACCATGCCACGCTCCTGTTAAAAACCAGACGATAAGAATATTTCTTATTTGCTTTATAAATCCTTTTCGGTTTCCACCTAGTGGAATATATACATAATCTTTAAACCATGAAGAAAGCGTCATATGCCATCTTCTCCAGAATTCTGTTATGCTTTTAGATATATAGGGAAAATTAAAGTTTTCATCAAAATCCATTCCAAAAATTTTAGCAAGTCCTATTGCCATATCGGAATAACCACTAAAATCAAAATAGATTTGCAAAGCAAAAGCGATAATTCCAAACCAAGATAAAACAAATGTTAAATTAGAGTAATCTCCCATTTCGATTATATTCCATAATACTCCTATATTATTGGCAATCAAAACTTTCTTTCCAAGACCTATGATAAATCTCTTTATTCCTATTGTAAAATTATCTATGCTAATATTCTTCTCTTCTAATTCTTCATCAACCGTTTCATATCTAACAATTGGACCTGCTATTATTTGTGGGAACAATGTTGTATAAGCTAAATAATTATAAAAACTTTTCTCACATTTTACGGTTCCCCTATATACATCTATTATATAGGATAAACTCTGAAACGTATTAAAAGAAACTCCTATAGGTAATGGAATGTTTAATAAAGGGATATCTAAATTGGTTATATGATTTATATTAGTTATGATAAAATCTGCATATTTGAAAAAGAACAGAATAAGTAAATTCACTCCTATATCTATAAATAAAAATATTTTTTTCTTATTTTTATTTTCGAAATATTTGTTTATTTTCTGCCCACATATATAATCCATGATAGCTAATAATAACATAATAAATATATATCTGATTTCTCCCCAAGCAAAAAAAATCAGACTTGCTAAAATCATTACAGCATTTTTGAATTTGTTTGGAACAATAAAATATATCAAAAGCATGATTGGTAAAAAAATATATAAAAATACAATACTGCTAAATACCATGATTCCTCCTTGTAAAAAAACTCTTACTATTTTTATATAGTAAGAGTTAGAATTTTAAAATATCTGTTTATCAATCTCAAATTCTTGTATTCCCATGTAACCAGGTGCTATTTCGTATTTTTCAAAAACGATTACAACTTTTCCGTTTTCATTAATATAAAAATTTTGATATTCATTTTCTATTCCTTCAAATCCACCTTCACCTTTTGTAAAATACATATTATCTGGGTTATTACTTCTTTCTTCTATCTCCTTATATATTGTTTCATCTACAATTTCTTTATAATTATCTCCAAGTACATCTCTTAAATTTAAATCTTTTCCTGTTTCTATATCCACATTATAAAAATACATTTCTGTATATGCACTCGCTAATGTTTCTGATTTTAATATGACAAACGATACTATTTCACTACTTGAATATCCTACTTTATAATCTATTTGTATATTGATTGGCTGATAATCTTCTTCATTTCCTCCTGTCGCTATAATCGCTTCTTTATATTCAGCGGCTCTTGCTTCTGCTTCATCTAAAACTTCATTCATTTTTAATGTAATTTCATAATTCACTCTTTTTTCCAATTCCGTATTTCCTGTATTTTCTATTGCCGGAATTTTTGCATTTATTAATTTTAGTGAATCTTCTTCTTTATATTCTTTAATGGTAAATACTCTTGCAATATCTCCTATAATAGGCATTTCGGCAATACTTGTTGCCAGGCTCGGGTTTACATTAATCATAAATACAAAAGTTATAAATACACATGATACTGCTGATAAAGTATATTTTATATATCTGGAGAAATATCGTTTTGGTTTTGATTCATTTGCAATCGTTCTATCCACCATATATTTTAATTGTTCTGGTATTTTTATCGCTTCATAAACTTTTTTTGCATCTTCTAGATTCTTCAAATTAATCACCTTCTTTCTTTTTAATCATGAATGAATTTTCTCAATTCTTCTAATCCTCTATATAATCTTGATTTAACTGTATTCACATTTGTCTTTGTTACTCTAGCAATGTCTTCTATTTTCATATCTTCAAAAAATCTTAATAAAATAACGGTCTTCAATTTGTCATTTAAATTTTGAACATGCTTATAAATATCAATTCCTTCAACATTTATATTGTCACTCCAATTTATCTTGTTTTCTATTTCCTCTAATTCACATGTAAGTATTTTTTTATTCTTTTTCACATAATCTAAGCTTTCATTTATTAAGATTCTATAAAACCATGATTTCACATACTGTTCTTCCCTTAATTTATTCATGTTTTTTAAAGCCTTTGTTATTGCTTCTTGAACAATATCTAATGCTGCTTCTTCATTTTTTGAATAACTAAATGCAATTCTATATAATTTTTCTTGATTATCTTTTATATAATTGATTAGTGTTTCTTTTGCATCTTGCACTTTTTTAGCTCCTTTTACCCTTTCATATATTTCATGATGATTTCATCTGCTTTATCATAATTATTGGAAATGCACAAAATGATATAATTTCCTTTACTTATGAGATAATAATTCTCTAATTTAGAAACTTCTTTTGGTAAATAATTTTGAAAATCTGACTTTCTCTCGTCTATTTTTGTTTCTATAATTTGTTTTGTTTCTTCTATATCTTTTTTGTCTAATAATTCTATTATTAATATTTCTTCTGCTGTAGCACCAGTTCCTACATAAGAAACTATATTTTTTATTTTTTGCTCATTGAAATTATATTTTTTAATAATACTATCTTTATAGATTTCACTCAAATTATCTTCATATATTGGTGCACTGCTTAATTCTTTTGCCAATTCTTGTATATTCATATTTATGTTTTGCTCTTTTGGTATCATTTTAACTGCAAAAATAATGACAATAAGAATGATAACGAATAATACGATTATGATTATACTTTTTTTCATTTCTATTTTCTCCTTTAATTATTTTTTAAACATTCTAACCATTTTAAACAATATTCTTTATTAAGATGAATTCCATCTGGACTCGCATTTTCTGGCAGATTTCCATTTTCGTCTACTAAAGCTGGACCTAAATTAATATATTGGATTCCTTTTCTATTTGCCATTTCTTTAATCAATGCATTATATTCTTTTATTCTATTATTATTATAAATACTATCACTATCAGATTTCGTTTTCGTAACAGGAATTATGGATTGGACAATAATTTCACAATTTGGCTTTATCTCTTTAATTTTATTGATTAATTCTTCATATTTTTGAATAAATATATTACTATATACCCATCCTAATTCATTTATTCCTAACATAATATATATTGTATCTATATTTTTCGTCTTTAAGTCTTCTAGTATGGTTATTTTTTCTCCTTTTTGATTTGTTATAAATTTTTTAGTAATTGCCGTATCTACCATAAGCCCAATATTTGTATAATCTGTTACATCTTTTAATCCTGTATACATTAAAAATGCTTGTGTCCTTGAATTTCCAATAAATGCAACATTGCTTCCAAATTCTCTAGGTTTTTTAATCTCATTGGTATCTTCAACTTCATTTTTTACATTATTTTTGTTATTATCTTTTTCTGTTTCATTTTTTATATGGTTTATCGTATTATCATTTTCATTAGTTATCTCATTATTTTCTTTATTCTCTGCAGTTTCTTCTGTATTTTCTATTTTATTTGTATTATTTTTTTCTTTTTCCTGATGATTACTCTCTATTAAATCTGTACTGTTTATTTTTTCTATGCTAGTTTCTTTAAAAAATACATTCGCTAGAAAAAAGAAAATAGCTGTAAGTATAACAAATGAAATAATTAAAATCCATACGATTATTTCTGTTCTTTTTTTAGATGATGTTATCATTTTCGTACCTCACTTTTTATTTACACTTATTAGATGTTTTGACTAAATAAAAAGTTTGAACTTTTTATAAATTTTTTTATTTTTATTTTTCTTTGTAATAAAAGTCCCTCTAATTATTCATTTTTATAATTAGAGGGATTTTTTATATCATTTTATTACACTTATCTTTTACTCTTTTATATCATGACTTTTCTAAATAATTTTTTAATTTTGTTTAAAATAGATTTAAAAAATGTTTCTTTATACTCTATTGGTAATTGACTATTTTCTTGACTTATATTTATTGAATTTTTTCTTTTATTAAAGACATTTTCTATACTATATTTTTCACTTACAAAGTTTTGATATTGTTCTTCATTATTCTTTAAGATTTCACTATATTCCTTTCTTTCCTCTTCTGTTGCCAAGTAATTCAAAAAAAGGAATGATAAATATTTCCTCGTTTCTGGGAATATATTTTCTTCTGTTATATCATCTACTTTACTGATTTTTATATCTATATGGTTATCTGTTTTATCATTTATTTTGTTCCAAATATCTTTTGGAATTTTATTTTTTTATCTTCTGGTAAAAAAGACAATATTTTATTTAATTGAGAGGCTGCTTCTATTGAAATTTTATTCATCTTTTTCACCTCTACTTTCTTCTCTTCTTAATTCTATTTGTTCTAATGAATGTATATTGTCAATTTCTCCTTGTCTTGAACAAGTTACCACACTTTTTATCTGTTCCATGGAATCTTGCGTTTTTTCTTGAGTTTCTTTTTCTTTAGTAATCATTAACCTTTCATATACTTTTTCTAGTTCAACATCTAATGCTTGTCCAAATTCATGAGTAGCAACTAACATATTCGTATCTTCTGAAATTTGATATGCTTTAAAATTATGCATAAATAAACATTGTTTTACTTGAAATATCGTAAAATTAGGTGCTAATTTATCTATATAATTAAAATTTTCTGCGATTCCTCTAATTCTTGGATCTTCGCTTTTTTCGTGTTGATGAAGCATTTCTATAAATCTATCCAAAGCAAATTTTTTTATTTTCTTCCCATTCTTTTTTTGTAATTAAAACTTCTCCTGTTTTATAAATAATATCTCTTTCCTCTAATTGATTTATAATTCTTCCTGCTCTTGCATAGCTTACTGCAAATTTATTTCTTATAGATGAATTCTTGACTTCTCCTGTTTCCAATGCAAATTCTATTGCATCAATTAATAAACTATCTTCCGTATCTTCTAATTTTTTATATTTCAGCTTCTTATTTATATATTCTTTATACATATCTTCATTTATTTTTAAATCGTTTTGAAATAAAATTCTTTTATCTCTCCATTCTTCTTTAGAAATTAAACATTTCTTTTTTTGTATCCTTTCATTTTTTTGAATAATTTGCATTTCTTCTAACTTTTTAATAATTTTTTCTGCAAAAATATAGTTTGTTTTAAATTTATTTAAAATATCCGAAATTGAAATTCCATTATTATCAACTGCATAATTCATTGCATAAAATACTATCATTTTTTCTACAATTTCATTAAAATCCTTTTCAAGCTTTTTTTCTTTACTATCATTTTCAAATGTTTTCATTTCCATATAAAAACCTTTCTTATATTTCTTATCCATTTCTTCATTTTTTTATTTTTTACAGGATAGTAAATATATTCTCCTGTTTGTACATCTATTAAACATCTTAATTTTTTTAAATCATCTTTTCCTAGCCATCCGTCCCAACAATAATCTTCTTTATCTGTTACACTCATACCAGATACATCTCCAGCAAGAATCTGTATTTGCCAATATTTTTTATTATTAATTTCTACTACATCAACCTTTCTATCATCAAATCTTAAATAAGATATTGGTCCTCTATTTGTGTGTTTACAGTAATCTGTTTTTAAATTTTCGTTTCTTTCTGCAATTTCTATTGCTTGACTCTCTGATATTGGAAAATTATATTTCATTTCTTCTTTATATCTATTCATTCCTTTTCCCATTAAACTTCTCCTAACAAAACTTTTAGATATTTGCAATTTGTCGATCTTTCTCAATCTGTTTCTTGTACCTATCTTCCTCAGAACTATTTCATTATAACCGCATTTGCTACTTACTTTGAAGCTACTAGAACAAATTTTATTCTGCAGAATTTGAAATGTATTTTTGATTTTTACTTGTTGGTTTTTCTGGAATTGTCATTCTTAATATACCTTTTTCTACTAATGGTTTTATATAATCTCTTCTAAATCTTTTTATGTTTTTATATTCAAAATGCTCCATTATTTGTATTGCTGTTCTTGGTTCGTTGCAGTATGAAACAATTTCTTTTATTCTATCTGGTGCCTTATCTAGTGCCTTATCTAGTGCCTTTTTTTCCAATAAAGCTGCATTCGGTTCTTTTACCGTCATTCTATTAACATCTTTAACTTTCATTTCACTTAACATTTTAACTAAAGGCACTGTCGCTTTAAAAATATCTCCCTCTTCAAATATCGGCTCTTTTCCCGAATAAATTTCCGAATAATTCGTAATATTTCTAACTCCACTTCCTAATTCATCAGCTAAACCAATTTCTCTAAAAATTTTTGCTATCTTAGGATTTTTTGAATATGGTATGCAATTCTTAATTGTAATAAATCCCCTCATTCTTGGCATATTAGGATTTTCAGTATAAATAGCTTCTTTTGTTATTATTATTCTCGATGTTATACCACTTGAAAATTCCCTATGAATTAAAAGATTACTGCATAATTCACGTGCAATTTTATCTCTAATACTAATACTATGTGAACCTTCTAAATAAAATTTATCATTAGTATGTTTTTGTATAAATTGCATTAATCTTTCATAACTATCTATTAAATTTGTAATAATGACATCTCTATCATCATATCTATCCATATTTTCTTCTCTATAAATAGCATCTGTCTTAAAATTAGATAAGCACGACATAATTGTTTCATCTGTCCCAAATAATAAAATTGCTGCAAGTGTTAATCCTTTTTGATGAGTCATTACATCTTCTCTATATAATCCAGAACTTCTTACTATCTCTTCATTAGACATATTCTTCCATGGATGATTATCATTTTTTAATATTGCCTATTATCTGTAATATCAAAATCCCCATCTTCATTTCTATCATAAATTCTCCCATTACATCTATAAACCTCTGAAGAATCTGGCACATTTATATATAGTATCGTTTTTCCATCCATTTTATAATCCATTATTTTTAGATATATTGTTGGAGAAATTTTAGAGGTATTATTACATAAATTAGTAAAATCTTTTTTCATTTTTATTACATAATCTTCGTCTACTCCGACAATTTCTTTATTATCATTTACACCTAATATAATGTTTCCACCAAATCTATTTAAAAATGCACATATGGTTTCAAATAAATTTTTTGGCAACTTATTTTTATCTTCTTTAAATTCTGTATTTATCTTTTCTCCTTGATTAATAATATTCTTAATTATTAATTCATCCATTCTTTCTCACCTCCAAAAATTCTTTCTTATAGTCAACTTGTATCTTCTATTTTATTTTTGTTGTTATTATATCATATTAAGCAAAAATTTACTATAAATCCAAAAGATTTTCCCGCAAAATTTATTGCTTGACTGTAACCTATTTAAATGCTATTATAATTAAGTAAGTACAAATTGTTCCAATACCTCAGCCAATATACTATTAGGAGGTAAAAATGTAAGTTATATACTAATTTTCAAAATGTAAGGAGTGATTTTTTTATGTCTACTTTAAAAAAGATGTCAGCAACAGCACAGCGGGAAGCTCAAGTACGAATGGCAAATGCAATTATTTACGAAAAATCAAAAAAACACTCAAAACAACATAGAAAATCATACGTGATTGAACCTAAAGAACCGCTCACTCGCGCTGAAATTGAACAGACAAAACGTTTGATGGAATTCTTTGGAAAAAATCGTGGCTTTTGTAGAGGTTAATTCATTCTAATTCTTTTTTTGAATTTAGTATTAAAACAAAAAGGAAGGAAAAATTTTTCCTTTCTTTTTGTTTTCTTCCTTGCTTACAGTCTTATGCTAAATTCTAGTCAACAGGGAAAATGTATCGTCTTTTTTCATTGAATACTTTCCGCTCTTTGGATTTTCTTTCATCGTTCTCATCCTTTCAATTAATTAATAATCAAGTTTCTGTATCTTTTTCAATCTTTTTCTTATACCTATCTTCCTCAGAAAACACACAACCACAATATTTTTGCATATACAAACCTAATTCTCTAGCTTCATTTTGTCCCTCTCTAAAACCTGGTCTAAAATCTCTATAAAGAAATGTTAATCCATATTTTTGTGCCATTTCTTCTCCTATTTGTTTTAGAGCTTCGTGATTTTGATATGGACTTATCAATAAAGTTGTAGAAAAAGTATCATATCCATTTTCTTTAGCGAATTTAGCTGTTTGCTCTAATCGAATTCTATAACAATATTTTACACATCTATTTTCTAAATCATTAATTACATTTTTACAGAATTCTCTTAATCCATAGTTTTCATCAAATATTGCTTGTACACCTATACTTTTAGTGTATTCTTTTAATGTATCTCTTCTTGCTTTATATTCCATATAGGGATGGATATTAGGATTAAACCAATATACGGTTGGTTCAATTTCTTCTTGTCTTAAACTTTTTATACAATACACACTACATGGTGCACAACATGTATGTAATAATAATTTCATTTCTTACTCCTCTTTTTCATTGATTTTCTTTTTTATAATATATTCTGGTCTATTTCTACTTTCATCGTAAATTCTTGACATATATTCAGACATTATCCAAATAGAAACTAATTGTACTCCTGCAAAAAATGATATACTCACCATGATGGATGCCCAACCTGGTACTAAGTTATTCCAATTAAATATATAAGAACATACTGAATATACTAATAATATAAATGATAAAACGATAGAAAGTAGTCCTATGCTTCCTATTAGTTTCAATGGTTTATTGGAAAAACTGATAATTCCATCATAAGCTAATTTCATCATCTTTTTTAATGGATATTTTGTTTTTCCAGCTAATCTTTCTTTTCTAACATATTTAATTGGCTTTTGTTTAAATCCTACCCAACTAAATAGTCCTCTTAAATATTTATTATGTTCTGGTAGTGAATTTATGACGTCCACAACTTTTCTATCAACTAATCTAAAGTCTCCTGTATCTTTTGGTATTTCTACATCAGATAAACTATATAATACTTTGTAAAACATTTTGGCTGATAATACTTTAAAAATAGATTCTCCTTTTCTCTTTGCCCTTACTGCATATACAACTTCATTTCCATCTTCCCACAAGTCTACCATATCTTTAATTAATTCTGGTGGATCTTGCATATCTGCATCAATGATAACTACTGCATCTCCTGTAGTTTCTTTTAACCCTGCTGTTACAGCTGCTTGATGTCCAAAGTTTCTTGAAAAAGATATGACTCTTAATTTCTTATCATTTTCTGCAATTTCTTCTATTACCTCTAATGTTTTGTCTTTGCTTCCATCATCTACAATAACGATTTCATAATCATAGTTTGTAAGCTCTAACAAAACAGAAGTTATTCTTTTATAACATTCCTTTGCGACGGCTTCTTCATTGTACATTGGTATTATGACTGATATTGTTTTCACTTTTCATTTCCTTTCTGTAATTATCCCAAATAAGGATATCCCATATGTGCATATGCTTGTGGCATGACAATTCTCCCTCTTGGTGTTCTTGAAATAAAACCTATTTGGATAAGATATGGCTCATATACATCTTCTATTGTATCAATTTCTTCTCCTAAAGATGTTGCTAATGTATCGATTCCTACTGGTCTTCCTTGATATTGTGTTATCATTACATCTAACATTCTTCTATCTATATCATCTAATCCTAATTCATCTATTTCTAATTTGTTTAAAGCATGTTTTGCGATTTTTAGATTGATTTCACCATCTCCAAGAACGGCTGCATAATCTCTTACTCTTTTTAATAGTCTATTGGCGATTCTTGGTGTTCCTCTAGACCTTCTTGCAATTTCCATTGCAGATTCTTCATCTATTCCTATATCCAATATTTTTGCTGATCTTTTTACAATTGTGCTTAAGTCTTCTGGTGAATATAATTCTAACCTATGGATGATTCCAAATCTATCTCTTAATGGTGTTGTTAATGAACCAGCTTTTGTTGTTGCTCCAATTAGCGTAAATTTAGGCAAATCTATTCTGATAGACCTTGCACTTGGTCCTTTTCCAATGACGATATCTAAGCTATAATCTTCTAATGCTGGATACAAAATTTCTTCAACACTTTTGCTTAATCTGTGAATTTCGTCTATAAATAGAACATCAAATTCTGATAAATTTGTTAATATTGCTGCTAAGTCTCCTGGCTTTTCTATGGCTGGTCCTGATGTAATTTTTATGTTAGATTGCATTTCATTTGCAATAATATTCGCAATTGTTGTTTTTCCAAGTCCTGGTGGTCCATAAAATAGACAGTGGTCTAATGGTTCTCCTCTCTTTTTTGCTGCTTCTATATAAATTTTCATGTTTTCCTTTACTTTTTCTTGACCGATATATTCGTCTAAGGATTGTGGTCGTAGTGTTTTTTCTAATCGTTCTTCTTGTCTATCTTCTAATTCTGGTCTTATATTAAAGTTTTGTTCCATTTTTTACAACCTTTCTTTTTTTATAACTGCTAGAATTATATCAAAATTAGTAGTTGTTTTCAATGAGTTTAACAAAATTTATGTTCTATATTAATTTTAAGTTAGACTATAATAATAGATATATTGTTTACAGTGCATTTTTATGTTAAATTGACATAATTTTGTAATATATGGTATAATAGATACATAGGCAAATGCCTTGTAAAATTTTAATAGGAGGGTCTTTTATGGCTAACAACAATGTTCAGTTTCGGTCCAAGTTCCAGAAAAAAGTAGCTGATTGCTCTGACGAGCTACAGCTCAAGCTTCAACAATGCACCATGAATTTTATTAGCATGAACAATGAAGCATGCCATGAAATTTTGTGGTCCATGACTTATGATCCTGCCAATGCTATTAAGCGTTTTGGCATGATCATCCAGTCTGAACAGGTATCCTCTGAAAGCAAAGAAGAAGGCAAGAAACCGGAAATTCTGATTCCAGAAACTCTCATTCTTCCTTGGAGAAATGAGCTTCGCTACCAGCGGAGTATCGTCAATAAGAACTTTTTAGTTCTTGATGTTCCCGAAAGCTGTCAGACAGCGTATCAAGCATTGCTTGATATATCAGATCTGATTGTCACCATTGCGGCATACAATGCTTGTTGGCAAGTATGCCAGTATATTTCTCAAGAAAATTTTGAGCGTTCTCTATACCTCTTGAGAAGTCCCAAAGAAGAATTCTTTTTCGGTGGGATTAGAAATATCGGCTTCACAAGACAGCAATCCGTCTATCTCAAACCGTATGCCTCTCAATTAAGTAATTTGTTAGAGGCACTTTGGAATGAGGAATGCTCCAGAAGAATTGCAAATGCCAATACCCCCATGAGAGAACAACTCCAGCAGTGGTTGGAAGAACACAATAGTGGGGATACTGAAGAAGTCCCTGCAGATGAAACTCTTGCGAGAGAAATCTCTACATCGAAAGCTACTGTGGAAGGGACTCCTGCGCAAGCTAATGAATCTGAGGAAAAGCAGACTCCTACCGAGTCTGACGGAAGTACTTCGCAACTTCCTCCCCCTCAGAAAAATCCTGATGAAAACAATCCGCTTCCTCCCACCAATTCGAAAAATACGGAGGAGGCCACGGTCAATAACGAAAAAGCTATCACAGTAGGAAACATCTATGCTGATGAAGCTCTTTTCGAAAAGTTTCTAGCTATCTGTCAGGAACTCCAAGAGGCCGGTTACGACTGCAAGAAGGTTGTTGACAAATTGGATACCATTGCTAAGATTTTGGAAGCTTCCAAACTCTTAAGCGAGTAATCCAAAAACAACCCTCCTACATCAAAAGAGACGGACATCTGTCCGTCTCTTCTTTATTTCAAATATATACTTGGATCTAAATATTCTCCATCTTTTAATAATTCAAAATGAAGATGACTTTCCATAGCACTTTCAAATGACGCTGTATTTCCAGCAGTACCGATTGTTTGTCCTTGTGTAACTTCTTCTCCTTCCACAACAAATTCTGCTGTTAATAAATTTGAATATACCGTTTCATATCCATCATCATGTTCAATAACTACTGTTAGACCATATCTAGGATCATTTACAATAGATTTTATAATACCATCTGCAGATGCTTTTATGACACTGGTTTTATCAGCTTTTATATCAATTGCAGTATGTGTAACCCACTCTTTTAAGGTTTCAGAATAAATTAGATTGTCTTTTGCAAATTCACAAATAATTTCTCCATCTGTTGGTTTTACAAAGGTTACTTCTTTTTTCTCTTCTGTTACTTTATTTTCTGTTGTTATATTGGTATTTGTTGTAGTGTTATTAGCAGTAGTACTATTTGATGTCGTATTATTGGTTACATTGGTATTTGTATTTGTTGTATTTGTACTGCTTGTATTTGCGTTCGTATTTGTAGTTGTATTTGCAGTAGTATTACTTATGCTATTGCTATTTGTTGCAGTATTGCTTTCTTGTTCCTCAACTGTTTTTCCGATACTTGTACTAGCACTTTCTGTATCTTCGTTTCCTTGTGTTTGTTCTTGTACAACTGTATTTTCTTCTCCTACTTCTGTATTGGATTTTGCTCCCATGTACATAATAATTCCTATAGATATTGCTAAAATAATAAAAATTGCTGTCCCTACATATATCAGTAAATTCTCATTTTCAAAAAATTTTCTTCCTCTTCTCATATAATAAATTCCTCCTTGATTACTTTATTAATACAAGTATTTACTTTTTTTCAAAGATTATTCATTTATAGAGAATTTACTTCCGTTATTTCCACTCCTGTATAAAAATGTTTAATGATTTCTTCATAATTTGAACCAGATTTTGCCAAACTATCCGCTCCTGTTTGACTCATACCAACACCGTGTCCATAACCTGTCACAGAAAAAATGATATTGTCTCCATCTATAGAAAAAGAAAAATTCGTTGATCTTAATCCCATTAAAGTTCTTGCTTCTGTCCCAGCAATCTCTTTATTTCCAAATTTAATTGTTTTTACTCTTCCACTTGTTGTATATTCTAAAATTTGAATACAATTTTCTTGCGAATAATCCATCACACAATCTGGATATGTTTCTTTAATTTTGTTCAATAATTCCTCTTTTGTAAATGTTGCTTCTGAAGCATACTGTGTATATCCGTCCTCTCCAGCAGTTTCAACTGATTTTAAATAGGGATAATCAATACCTCCCCATATATTTAATGAGCTTTCTGTAACGCCTCCACTATTAGAATGAAAAAATGCATTGATTGGTGCACCATTATAAGTAATGATTTTTCCACTAGTAGAGTCTACTGCTTCTACAATTTTGTTCCAATTGTTTTCCGCTTCATTTGCATCCCATCTAGCCATTCTATCTTCTTTTGTAATCCATGCTTGACAACAGGTTGAATCATCACATATATCTGCATTTTCATGTTTTCCAACATTATTAATGCATTGATATATTGTATAGGTTCTTGCAACAACTGCTTGTGCTTTTAAAGCTTCTAACTCAAAGTTTGCAGGCATCTCACTTGATACAACCCCATATAAATATTCATCAATATTCAGTTCCTCTATTTGTGAGGTATCTGCATGAAACAGCCTTATTGTTTCGTATTTTTGATAAGGATATTTTTGTTCCACTTCTGATTCATTTTGTACTGTTTCAACATTTTGATTGTTTTCTTGTTCTACTGTAGAATTTTCTTCTTTAGAAATAATTGGCTGTGCTGTTGCTTGTTTAGGTGTAATGGTGCATAATGCTGGAAAAATAAAAAATAATATGATGAATCCTAAAATGTATATTAAAAAATTTTTCATATATCCTCCTGTGTCATTTTTATGTCATATAAAATTTTTGCATATGGGTTACTTTTAATTATATAAAAGCTTGCGTTTCATATTGTCTAACACTTTTCGTTCTATTCTAGATACTTGAACCTGCGTTATTCCCAATATTTTAGAAACTTGCGTTTGTGTCTTTTGCTTATAATATCTCAATAATATGATTTCTTTTTCTTTATCATTTAATTCCTCAATCATTTTCTTTACTGCTATTTTATTCGTTATTTCTGTTTGCTCATCTTTTCCTGTTGAAATTTGTTCTAATACACTGATTGTCTTATCTGTTTTATTATCTCTATATTGCGCTTCTTCTATGGAATCTACAGGTCTTGCAGAGTCTAATGCCATTGTTATTTCTTCTTTTGTTGTTCTGAATTCTTTTGCAATTTCTTCTAGACTTATCTCTTTTCCATATTTATTAAAATATTCCTTTTGTAATTCCAATATTTTTATATTTAGTTCTTTAATACTTCTACTAACTTTAATTGGTCCATCATCTCTTAAATATCTTTTTATTTCCCCTAATATGTATGGTACTGCATATGTTGATAATCGTACTTCAAAACTTGTATCAAATCTTTGTATTGCTTTTATAAGCCCTATACTTCCAATTTGATATAAATCTTCTATATCATAACCTCTTCCTCCAAATCTTCGAACAATGCTCCAAATCAATCCATTATTGTCTTCAACCAGTTTTGTCATATCTTCTTTACTACCATTTTGAGCCTTTTCGATGATTTTTAAATCATTATCATACACTATTCCTCTCCCCTTGTCGACATAGCAAAATCTTTTTCTTCATTACAGTAACTTTTTATTTTTTTAGTCATACTTACTTTTGTTCCTAAACCTAGCACAGATTCTACTTGTACATGATCCATAAAGCTTTCCATAATCGTAAAACCCATTCCCGATCTTTCTAGATTCGATTTTGTTGTATATAGTGGTTGTTTTGCAATCTCCACATTTTCAATTCCTTTTCCAGAATCTGATATTTCTATAAATACTTCATTTTTTCTTATCTTACATATGAGTTTTACAATTCCCATTTTTTCTTCATATCCATGTATAATGGAATTCGTTACTGCCTCTGATACCGCTGTTTTTATATCTGCTATTTCTTCAAGTGTTGGATCAAGTTGTGCAATAAATGCTGCAACAGATATTCTTGCAAATGCTTCATTATTTGATTTACTTAAAAATTCTATTTTCATTTCATTATCAAAAATATTATTCATATTGTGCCTCCTTTTTTTCAATTTCTACTTCTGGAATGATTTTTAGTAACCCACTCATTTCAAAAATTTTTCTGATGGGAGTACTTATATTCGCAACTTCCACTTTTCCTCCAAATAAATTTGCTAATTTGTACCTTCCTATTAGTAACCCTATTCCTGCACTGTCCATAAAAGACACCTTATCAAAATCAAATATAACCTCTTTAGGCATATATCTTTCAATTTCATTATCTAATCTCCTCCTTATCTTTTGTGCTGAATACTCATCTATATCTTCATTGATTTTGAAGATTAATCGCTTGTCCTCTTTTTTATATGTACTCTCCATAGTATCCTCCTTTTTCTTAACTGTTTTGTATTATATATCTATTTACATTTTTTTCCAAGAGTAAAATATTAGAAGTTTTGTCGAATGCCAAAAAGTTTTCGACAAGGTTAAACATAAAAATACAATTAGAAAAAGACCAAAACCACAATTGTGATTTTGGTCTTTTTTTACACTTTACAGTGCTTTAATTTGAGCAATCTCAGCATCAGTAAAGTTGAGACGTTTCTTTAAAATCTCCTTCACAAAATAAGATGGATAATAGAATCCTCTTTCGAAATGATTGAACAGTTCAATCATTTCTTTTTTGGTTATTTTAGGATTCACATAGCAGGCGATGTGGAATACACCTCCGCAATCCTGCCGGTTACAGAGTGCAAAAATATAATTTTCGCCTCTGATTTCCCAATCTTCATACCCCCACCACCAGAAGCTTTTTCTTCTGGTTTTCATAAGGTTTTCGTACCCCTCAAGAGTGTATGCCCTGCTCTGCTGATAATACGACAGAAGCCAGGCGATAATATCTACCTTACGGTAGGGAATTCCGAGTGCATTTACAATAGGTTTTGTCCCATTGCAAATAACAACAAATGCATCACCAGGCAAAGCCCTACACCTTGTAACTACTCGCTCTTTCCAATAGATTTCAAGAATCTTCTTTTCAGGCCAGTAGCTGTAGTATGTTGACATGCTATTACCTACTTGCGCCATCTTTACAGGTACCTCTCCTAAGTATAACCGCTGAGTTGCCATATTTTTCCTTTCCCTACTACTCACTAAAAGTGACGTTCGTTCCCATGTAATAAATTTATTACATTTACTAAAAATTAGTTGGGCATACTGTTTCTAAGCACAAGGCCAATAATTATTATAGCACTTTTCGCGTGATTTGGCAACTACAATATCTCTTAATTTATTGTTGTTACTTTTATTTCTGTAATCAAACCTGTAAAATCATCATAACTCATTTCTACTTGATATTGTTTTGCAGTATCTACTCTTTGCGCTTCTGTATCATTGATTCCTAATATTTCCGTACCATCTAAAGTAATACTTACTTTTCTATTTTCATCTGTTTCTGAAAGATTACTGCTTAATGTTGTACTAATTAATGCATTGACCTCCGCACCTCTTCTTTGTCCAAGGTATCTCTCAAATGTATCATTATGTGCTTGTTTTAAAATAGAATACGTTTTATCAATATTCTCTTCTACTTTCTTTTGTTCTTCCATTTCTTGTTGTTTAATCGCTTCTTGCGCTTCTTCCGCTTTTGAAAGAATATCATTTGTAGAGTCATATATTATCATACTTAGCGAAGTAAGTGGGTTTGAATATAATAAAGGATTTTCTGATTCTTCTACACCTAAATTACTTGTTATCTGACTATTTAAACTTACTATCCTTTCTGCAATAGCAGTCATCAATGATTGTAATGTTGCTTCATCACAATCATTTAAGAAAAGGGCTGTATCATTATTAAGAGATTCTATACTTACTGAATCTTTAAATTGAACTTGATTATTAATGATATAATCATATGATACTGTCTCTCCATCTACAGTTCCACCAATTTTAAATTCATAAGTTTCATTTACATTCTCTTGTGTAAATATTCCTGAAAATGTACAAGAAAGTGACATTTCCACTTGTCCCTCATCCACATTGCTTTGGATTTCTATTACATAATTTACTGAATCATTAGAGATATTTTTTACAATTTCAACTTTCATAGCACCATATTCTATCAAAATTTGATTAAGTAATTTATTTTGCTCACCTATTGTCATTTTTAATTCTTGAAATTCTGATACTTCACTTTGATTGACTTCATCTATTAGATTTTGTATCATCTCTTGATCAAATTGACTTGTACTTTCTACTGTACTTAAAAATTGATTTAATTTATTCATTAACATAGTATCTTGTTTAAATGTTTCTAAAAGTTGTGTGAATAGATTTTTCACTTCTTCTGCAGATAATGTTACTGTAAATTTTGTTCCTGTTTGTGTTTCTGCTTTTGTAAATTTATCTTTTGCAATTTGCTCTATTAATACTTGTTGATATGTTTCTTTTATTTGATTTTTTTCTTCTTGCGTAAATTCTAATGTTGTGGCACTTTGTTCTAATTCAATTTTGTCTGGTATTTCAGAAGAATCCATTCCTAATTTTTCTACAAGCTCTTTTAAATTACTATTTTCTAAAGCTATGTATTTACTTCCAATATATTTAGATTGTAAACCATATAATTGGCTATTTCTTCTATAATTAATAGGAATAATCATATCTTGTCCGAAATCTAATTCTATATTTTGTTCTGCATTTTTTCTTGTATTATCTGTTTTTCCTGAAAAACGAATATTAAACTTATTAACACTTTCTACTAAATTATCAGATAAACTTTCTTCTGGTGCTTGAAAATTCACACGAATACTTCCTGTATTTTCATATGGTGTTTGTTCTTTTTTATTAAAATAGTTTTCTATATTCTTATCTAAAAAACTGTTTTCTTCATCTACTACTTGTGACAAATATTTAAAAAATAATTCTTGATTACTTTTTAATAAATCAGTAGCAACATAAATATACGCAAAAGTGCCTCCTGCTCCTATTAAAATTACCAAACATATTATTAATGCAATAATTAGTCCTTTATTTGATTTTTTCATTTTATACCCCTTTTCTTTACTATTTAAGCAAAAAGAGTACTTTTTTTATAGCACTCTTTTTACTTTTCGATCATACATTATTTTATAATAACCATTTTTTCAACTTCTCCAATATAATTATCTCCATCATATAGTGAGAATATAAATTTATAGGTTCCTGACATAATATTCTCTTTTAATCTTAATGTAAAGTTCTGCGTTGCTTGAGGATTATCTGTTACTAAATATTCATTTTCTGTACCTGTATCTGTTAATGTATCTGTAACATAATCTTTTAAGTTCACTAAACTATATGTTGAAGCATACATACTTGTATAATCTCTTCTATATAATGATACATGTATTTGTGGATTTGAAAATTCTGCTTGATAGCCAATGGTAAAGTCTAATAGATTATTATTGTTTTTTGTTAATCCTGTTGTTTTATCGATTAATACAGAATTATCATCTAATTCTGCAGATAGTCCATAATCTGTATTGATGATTTGCATATTGATACTGTCTGATGCTATTGCACTAGAGAAATATTCTCCATCAATTGATCCAAATGTTTCAAACATTATAGTATATGTTCCTGTATCTAGTTGTCCATTTTCTGTGTAGAATATCATATTTGTTAATACATTTGATACAGCATCTGCTATTTTTAATCTGTAAGAACCATCATATCTTGCGAAATATCGCTTTCCACCATGTTCTATATAAATACCTGTTAATTCGCTTGCACTTAAAGGTGTACTTCCTTCTAATATCGTTATTTTTACACCTAATTGATCTTCAAAATGTGTAGTATCATATACAGTTTCTGAATTTTGTGTTTGGAATGTATATTCTGTTTCTAAGTCTACTGTGAAGTTATCTCCCATATAGATAAAGCTCTTGTTTGCATTTACATCAACACCTTTTATAGCTTCTTTATCACTATATAAATTAAACATCATTGGATATTGGTCTGTATTTACTGTAAGTTTCATACTATCATCCCAAATATCTCTTAATTGCACAATTAGTGTTTGTTGTTCTAAAGAATTTGCTAAAGTGATATCTGCAAAGTCTACTTGGAATATATATTCTTCTAGTACAATATCTAAGTCTTTATTGTAATATGATAAATCGGAATCATATTTTTCATTGGTACTTCCCATTGCAGTAAAATCTGTAAAGTTAAATTCTGTTTTTCCCGTAGCTTCATCTTCTTCTGTTACGATATAGTAATAATATCTTACAGTTGAACTTGAACTATCTACCATTGTAATTTTCGTTTTTGCAGGTAATACACAACTTGCTATTAAACAATGATAATATCCTACCATTCCTGTATCGGAATTTTCATCAAAGTAATAATCATCATCTGTTGAATAATTTCCTAAGTATAAAGAATAATAGGTAGATAATGAACTGTTACTTGTTATGTTCGTAGTTGTCGTTGGAAACATTGAATATTCTCTACCTGGTGTGATTGCTCCTTCATAATAATCATTTACTAAATTGTCTGTATTATTGGTTGATAATCTTAAAACAATAAATACATTTCTTGGAATCATCTCTTGTTCTGGATCATTTTCATCAATATAGTTTACTATAAGATGAATCGTTACTGTTCCAAGAGATTCTGTTGTACTAATATTTTTAGAACTTGCCATATATAAACTAAAGCTTGGTGTTGTATTAGAATTTTCACTTAAATACTGGGTTGTTCCTCCATATGTACCAACATCATGATTTTCTGTTGTATAAAAATCGGTTGTTCCTTTTGTTTGCCATCCTGTATTTCCTGCTGTCATTGTTAATGAAAATGTATTATTGGCTTTTTGAGGATCCATCTCAATATTTGGTATATTACTTTGATCTGTTAATTCCACACCTTCTTTTAGGTCTGATGTATCAAATCCTACTACATTTATTGTCATATTTGGATAATTTAAACCAGTTAATTGTAATACATGTGTAGAGGTTGTTGCATATTTTGTTGCAATTAATTCTATATCCTCATAATAAATATCATCTGATGGTGTTCCAACAATCCATTGATAAAATGTTTCTTCTTCGGGTGTTGGTACAATATATTGAACATCAATAATGCCATCTACATTATAATTGGTATAGAAACCATCTACTTCTATATTATGACTTTCATAATGTCTACCTTGTACATAAGAAGTTCTTGTAAATTCCTCCATATCTGCTGGAATCGTATCTCCATCTGTATAGTCTGGACTATAAATTCCTGTTTCTCTATCGAGAGTTCCTCTATATAGTCCCATATATGTCATACCACTAACTTCTCCATGTGTTCCATCTTCTGCTCTTAATATTAAGTTTTTTCCTTCTGATAGGTAAATCCTATTATCTGTATTAAGACTTGTTACTCCATTTTCGTCAATAGTAACTGTTGCTTTATTATCTGATGCATCTACACTTGTAAATTTTTCTAGTAAGTTTGCACCACTTGCTAAATATAATGTTGTATTATTTTTTATGATTAAATTATTGATTCTGTTAAAAGCATATACTGCTGTTCCAATTTCATTTGTTCTATCTGTTGTTCCTTCTAAATAGATTCCACAATTATTTAAGGTTACTTCTGTTGCTCTTTGGATAGATATGTTTTCTTTTATAGCAGTTGGTGTACCATAATTTGATACTCTTATATATCCATTTCCTGATATTGATGCTGCATTTCCTGAGCCAAAGATACTTCCTCCTATATTAAATGTATATGTACCATTATCATAACCTTGTGCATCTATATCTATATTGGCATCTCCTGTAACACTCTCAAATGTAAAGTCATAATCTTCTGTACCTGCTGAATTTGATTTTCCTCCACCAAATACGGTTCCTGTTATGTTAATATTTCCTTGTGCCATACTTGCATCATTTACTGGAGTAACTCCTATTTTTACTTCTGTTTGTCCATTTACAACAGATGTATTTGCTGCTCCATAGACATCTCCACCAATTATTCCTCCTGTTATGTATACTCTTACTGTTGAAGGAGAATCTGTTGTTCCATTTGCAGCTGCATCTCCTCCTCCAAATACATCTCCTGCTATATTGCTTGTTCCTTCTATTTTGATTATGCTATCTCCTGTTACAACTGCTGCTGCACCTTTTCCTCCTCCATAACAACTTCCTGTTATGGTAGCATTTGTTATTGTAACATCTGTATCATTTGTTGTAATAGCTTCATTTCCTCCACCATAGACATTTTCTACTGTAGAATTGATAATAACTTCTGTATCAATAGTGTTTCCACCTGCATTATTGCCACCAAATACATTTGTTGCTTTTCCTGAATTGATTGCTACATAGGATTTGGTTACCGTTCCTTGTTCATTTGAACCTCCATATACATTTTCTGCAGTACTTCCTGCTAATAGGATTGAAGAATTTGTTACATTTGCAGCATTTCCTCCTCCAAATCCATTTGTTACTGTTCCTCCTGTTAGACTAACATTTGTGGCTGTTGTTGTGGCTTGATATCCTCCACCATATACATTTGTAACGGTTCCTCCTGTTACAAATACATTTGAAGTGGTTGTTGTTCCATCCTCATTGTTTCCACCATATACATTTGTTGCAGTTCCTGATTGTATATATACATGACTTGCTGTTACCGTTCCTGAAGAATCTGATCCTCCAAATATATTCTCCGCATGTCCTCCTTGTAAATAAATTTCTCTTGAGGTATCTGCTGAACCTGATGAAATTAAATCTGCTGCTCTTCCTCCATTAAATGCATTGGTTACATCTGCATTTGCTAATAAATATACTTTTACATTTGGTGTTGTTGTGGTTATATTTGCTCTATTTCCTCCACCATATACTCCTAATATTGTTGATTGATATGTTTGTCCTATATTGACGGTTATATTTCCAGATGTTGTTCCATTAATATCATTTCCTCCAAATACACTTGCATTTGGTAAATTACTTCCATCTACATTCATTGTTGCCGTTCCTGCTATTGTTGCTGCTGTATTATTATTTCCTTTTCCTCCTGCAAATACATATCCATTAATAAATATTTTGTTTGCTGTTGTAGGAATGTCTTGTATATTTACGACAACATTACTATTCATTCTTCCTAGTGAACTTCCACCATAAGCACTTCCATAGATTTGTACATTTGCATCTGTATCTAATATATTTACTGTTGCATTTCCTGATACAGTGGTATTTGAACCATATCCTCCACCAAATAATACTTCATTATCTGTTGTATTTGTATCTATTCCTAATGTTCCACCTGTAACATTAATTGTTGAAGTTGTAGATATAGTTCCAGATGTATTTGAACCTCCATATACGGCTCCTTTTACTTGTCCATTTTTCATATTAATCATAGTTGAACCATATACATTATTTCTATTTGGTCCCCCATAAGCATTATTGTCAATTGTTCCTCCTAGTATGTCAATCTTTGCAGTAGCTGTAGTAGAACCAGAACTTCCTACAATTCCATAATTACCTCCTCCATACACACTATTTAATATATGTGCTTGTTGATCTATTATAACATGTGATGTATATACTTGACCAGAAGAAGTACTATATCTCTCATTACCATTTCCTGCACCTAATACACAACCAGCTTCCACTTCATATAGTGTCTGTCCTAATGTTTCTTCTGTTCCTATTTGTGCATTGCCACCTACATATACAAGAGCATCTCCATCTAATTTTCCATTATTTGAAGTTGTATCGGCGTATATACCATTAGATCCTCCACTAATACTATAGGTTATAATGCCTCCTGTAATTTGAATGATTCTATCTTCATATGTTGTAGAAACACCAGCTCCACCAACAATGTTTAATACTTCTCCACCTTTTACATATATTCTTGTTTCTACACCGGAACCCGAAGTTACTTTTAGACCTCCTATTATATTTGAGATTTGCCCACCTTCAACAATCATATATCTATCACTTATGTCTCGTGTTTCAGAAGTAAACCATCCTCCTTCTGTTGCTGAAGTTCCATATCCTCCTAAATATATTCCTGCATAAGCTCTATCTGTACTATTTGGATATATTTCCGTATAATCCATTCCAAAATTTCCACTTTTTACATTTATTAAAAATGACATTTCATCTACATTAGCTTTTCCATTAACTCCATACCCAGAATTAATTGTAGTCCTATAATATACTGATAAATCATTATTATTGCCTATAGCCCTATCTATATCACTACCTAATATTAAGTATATTGTTCCATAATAAGATGCTTCACTTTGATATTTATTAAAACCTTGTATTGAAGAATATTTTCCTGATTCAATAACTAATTTATATTCATTATCATCATTATTCCTACTTCCAGTTGTCCCTGTATTCGTTCCACCTAATACATTAGCAAATGTCCCTGCACTATTTCCGGTTGCAGCAACAGTAATTCCTCTTCCTATTCTTACATTATTAGTTCTACCATAAAGCCAAGGATATGAATCTGAAAAAACAGTACCATCACTATTAGATGTATATCCTGTTGCATTTATATTTATATATTCCATTTGAAAATCATTATATATTTCAAAATCAAAATAAGATCTATTGGTTAAATTTAATGTTGCATTTGTTCTATAATCTACATGACCATATAGCCCTGTTAATGTAAATGCTACATTATTTGAATTGGTATAATTATTATTTGTTTCTGTATTTCCTTTTATTATTTCTTGTTCTTCATTCACATTTTCAATGCTATATGTTAAAAAATAAAATTGAGTTCCTTGATTTTGATTCGTTACAGTCGTCCAATTATTATTATTAAAACGTATATAATAATTTCTCCATGATCTATTACAATAAAATCTTCGATTGTAGTAATTCCATACAAAAGGACTTGTTTGCATTCTCAATCCATTACTGTATGATAGATATTGACCTGTTGCAACGTTTCTTATTGTATATCCACTTCCACTTTGTGTTATTATCCATTTAGCATCATCTCCAGGAGCTGTCGTATCAGATAACTGTGTATTAGATATTGAATTACCATTTGCAGTTATTGCATCATCACCAGAACCTGTTCCATTTGAAAGAACATATTCATTTCCTGATGTAAAAGATGTACTAGATGAATATGTTACATCTCCTGTTACTGTCGTTATTAATGAAATTGGTGTTGTATAATTAATAGAAGTATCCATATCTGACATCATTACAACTATATTATTTTCTCTATCATTTATATTTGCTGAATTATTTCTTATTATGCTTAATGCTGCTCCCCAAGAACCAACTGGAGTAGTAGGAGTTTTTCCATCATTTGCATCTGTACCATTATTACTATCTACATATACAACAGTTGCAACTGTCCAGTTTGCATATATATTTAATGTTAAATTAGTTGAGCCTGTTGTACTTATTGTTTGAGTATTAGTATATAAATTTGTTTTTATAATACCATCTGATGAGGTCCAACCACCAAAACCATAGCCTGTTGGTCTATCTATAAATGGGTTATCTATTAATTCTATTGAAACATTTCCATTGGTTATTGGACAAGTTTTCTTATATGTAATAACATTATATCTTTCTGTAAGTGATACATATCCTACTTTTTCTGGATCTATTTCTCCATTAGCATATGCATAATAATTTATTGTTACATTAGCTAAATTAGAATCTGTATATGTTCCTCTATATTCTCCTGATATATCATCTGTATAATTTTTTCCAAGCCAATAATATCTATCTGATGCAGCATCATCTATTGTTAATACACTGTCTGCCATTCCATCTATTGCAAGTGTTGTTGCTTCTACATCTTCTAATGCAAAAACTGAAAAACCATCAGTAGTTATTGTTGATGTGTTATCTTCTTGATTATTTTCTAATTGTTCTACTTTATTATCATTATCAATATGCCATACATTTACTTCTTTATTCTCTAAAGAGGCTTTTTCAATGCTTACATTTAAATTTTCAGCAACATCATAAGGTTCAAATATTTCTTCTCCTATTTTTATTTTTATATCATATGCAACTGCTAATATTACAGGCTTCGAAGCTTGTTCTCTAATTGTATCTTGTACACCTTTTTTATCAACTTCCGTAACATTTAATTGTGCATTTTCTGGCATATATCCAGTTACTGTTATATTACTATCATTTATTTGTTGAGTTAATAATTGATTATATAAAATTTTTCCATCTACTTCTTTTGTATCATAATGTGCCAATATTGTTAATTTTTTATCTCTTATTTCTCCAGAAGTTAAATATATTTTACTTTCTGGTAATACATCATTTGGTCCTATTTCATCTATTGGAACTTCTTCATTCTTATCTGTTATATCAGAATTTACTTTTTCTTCAGTTGTATTTTCTGTTGAAATTAGATTTTCATCTACTGTTATTTCATTTTCTTCTTGAGTAGTTTCTATCTCATTTAATATATTACTTTCTTGTACTGTATCCTCATCGTTTTCTACTGTTTGTTTTGAATCTTCTGAATTTTGTTCTTGAGAAGTTGTTATATCTTTATTTGATTCTAAATAATAAGAATATTTGATTACTTTTTTATTATCTATATATTCAGGCAATTTTACATAAAAAGATTCTCCATCACTTCCTGCTGTAGCATTTAAAGTAAGTTTTGATTCTTTGTCTTGTTGCTCTGCATTTTTTATATTTACACTTACTTCTACAATATCTTTTGCTCTTGAAAAATTCGCTGTATAATATGTAGATACGGCTATAACAGAAAATATTAAAAGAAATGCTGTATTTATCATTTTTCTTTTTAACATTTTTTTCTTGTTTTTTACCAAATGTTTCATTCGTTCCTCCTAATATACTCTTTCATCTCGAATTTCTATTTTGGTCGCTTCACTTAAATTATTTTCACATACAATGTTTAATCGAATTTGTTCCTTTGGTTCTAATTCCTGAACATTTACATAAGTTTCTTCTAATACTGTTCCAGAACTATCTACCAAATTGATTGGTATTTTCTTTGAATTTTTTTCTTTTCCATAATTCATGACTTCTATGTTAATAATGGATTGTTTTTGATTTTCTGTAAAAGTCATGACTGCTTTTATAATTGTAATCCCATCTTTTTCTACTTCTGGTATTTGTAATTCTCTTTCATTTTTATTTTCATGATTGACATCATTATTTTCTTTCATTTCATTATTTATGATTTCTTTTTGTTCTTCTGTTCCAAGCATTTTTACCGTAGGTGTCTCTTCATCATTTTTTACAAATTTGATTGCCACAAATACGAATATGATTATGAACAAAATTTCCAAAAATAAGTTTCTTATTCTTCTTTTGTAATTTCTATTTCTGTGTCGTTCACGTGAATGTAAAACGGTGCGTTTTCTACTCATGATTCCCTCCATTCATCCTTGTGACAAAATCCTACTATCTATCAAAAAGTATATCACAAATACAACTTTTTTTCTACATTTTTCACTTGTTTTCATATTACATTTATATTACATTTTTATTACAAATATATTACATATTTTTTTGTATTTTTTTTGTATTTTTTGTTGGAAATTTATTTTTTATATGTTATAATTTAGATTGAATTACGAAAATTTTTTAAGAGGAGTAAGATTATGATTAATTATGATGAAGAATTAAAAAATTCAAGTCAATTTGATACCATTATTACAAAAGAAATGGCATTAATTGACGGACTTCAACTTTCTCAAAATAGTTTAAAAAATTATATTAATACATATATTGAGGAAATCTCAATTACTTTTGCAAATGATGAAGTTTTTAAAAATATGTTATTAGCAAGCTTAGAAACAGCTTTATTACAAATAGGAATTAATACAACAGATTTAACAAATTTATATAATATTTTAGATATTATTTTAGAACAAAAAAACTCTGTAAAAAGCAATGTAGAACAATATAATAAGTTATTTACAAAAGTTGAAAAAAATATCAATATTGTAAGAGAAATCTTACAAAAAACCATTAATTCTTTTGAACAATTATCTGCCATTTCTAATAAAACCATTAGCAGTTCAAAAGAGAATAAATCAAAATTAGATGAAGCAAAACAAGCTATTATGGGAACAGATAAAAAAACAAGAATGAAAAGAAGTGTTTCCAGAAATATAAAAGAAATTACAGATAAAGCATCTTCAGATTTATTATGCTTTTTCCCAAAATCAGATAATGATATCCTTGCTATCTCTACTGTGCAAGATACCTACAAAGTTTTATTTAATGAAGAAGCTGCTACTGTTTGTATAGAAGATGATAATTTCAATTTTACAATAAAAACCATTGGTGTTCAGATTTCTAATTCTGAAAATGTTTTATTAATATCAAGAGAATCTTCTGGATATTTTATTATCACCAATATGCCAATTGAAGTACCATCTTACATTAATGTTTCTAGAATTGATAGAAATAAAAATTTTATAGAGATTGGTATTAATAATAAAGCATTAAGTATTTCTGTTTTAAAAAATGAAATTACATTTTGTGACGAATTCGAAGAACCTACTATTATTAAAAAAGCAAAACATGAAAAAACTTATTCTGTAACCCCTTATCATGATGAACCAATACCAGAAAAAATTGTAACAGCTCAATCTTTCCAAACTATACAGCAACAACCTGTTCAGCCAATACAACCACCACCTATGCAACCACCTGTACAACCTATACAAGTTTCTGAAATGGTTCAACCGATTGTACAATCTGCACAAACAATTCAACCAGTAATACCTCAACCAATTCAACAACCTGCTATTCAAACACCTGTGCAATCACCAGTTATTCAAGCACCACTAGTTACACCAATTGTTACTCCACCACCTATGCAAACTTTTGAACCAGAAGAAATAGAGGAAGAAAAACCTGTTACAAAGAAAAAGACCAAAAAACCAGTTGCAGTCATTGAAGAAGATGAGGATGAAGATGATGAAATTGATTTTTCTAAAGATAATGATACTTTAATTATTTCAGAAGAAGATAATAAAGTCATTCTTCCTTATAAATTATCAGATGTTGAAAGACAATACAAGAAAAACAAGAAAAAATATTCTTCTGTAAAAGATCTGATACAAAATGAATATATTATCCCTACTGATAATTTTAAAAATCCTATAAAATCAAGATTTAGAGAAGCATACCAATTAATTAAGAAAAAAGAACATGGACATTTAAAAGAAGCCATTGAATTAGGTTTTGAATTAATGTTCCAATCAAATCTAAATCCAGCAGTTATTGCTGCTTGTAAAAATTTAAAAGAATTAGATATTTACTTAGATTGCTTGGATGATAATGAATTAGATAAATTCTCATGTTTTAATATCGTTTATAATGTACCTCCATCAAGAGGAAAAGGAAAAAGAAAATAAAACAGTTTTTACACTGTTTTATTTTTTTGTTTTTCATATTCTATTCTTTCATTATTTCTTCTAATTTTCTTTGAATTTGTTCTTTGTTCCCAAATATATAATAAAATTAAAATTGCTAATACAATTCCTAAAGTTGTTTTACTTTTCAATGCCAAAACTATTCTTCCTACTTGAGGTATTTTTCCTATATATTTTCCCTCTATATTTTCATATATTATTGGAGTGCTATCTTCAATATTATTGGCATCCCCTTGTGTAATATATTGTATTTCTCCATTAGCATTTTCATATATATCAACAACTCTATGTGTTATAATTTCTCCATTGATATCATAAGAAATGATATCATTTACTTGAATTTCATCTTGTGGTACTTCTTTTATGATAACTAAATCATTTACGGATATATTTGGTTCCATGCTTCCTGATATGATACAAAATATCTTTATTCCAAACATACTTGGTGTTTCATATGGATTTTGTATTGTTTGAATAATCATGGATAAATTCCAAATAATGATTGGTAAAGCTAAAATATAAATTAGCTTTACCAATATTGATTTTATTATTTTTGTCTTGTGTTTTTTATTGATTTTTTCATTATAGTAATCTTCCATATCTGCCCTTTCAGTTATTATTCTCCCGTTTTTAAATCTTCTAAGATTTTCGTTGCTCTTAACATGAATTTCACATCATTAAGGTCTAAGCCACTATTTTCTAAATTATGTGCATTTACAATAGAATGTACTGTACTACTTAAAACATTTATGGATGTTTCATCTAAATCTTCTTTTTCAATTTTAATATTAAATAAATTGTATTTATCTTTTATCATAAGAGCAATATCTTTTTCTTCTTTTATGGTTACATTATTGAGAATTGTTATATACGGACTTGTTAGAAATTCTCTTATTTCTGCAACTTTGGCATTAATATCTTTTTCAAGAATGTCTGGAAATTGTTTGATGATTGCTTCTACTAGAAATGTATAGAAAGAACCTGCTAAAAATAGTGCATCATATATTGTTGAATTATCTGTCAACATTGTTGCAATTTTATCATATACTTTATCATCATCAATTTTTCTATATAAATCTTTTATTGCTGAAATTTGATTATTAATATCAATCGTTATAGTTTTTAGTTTTTCTACACTATTTCTTTTAAAGAATATTACTTCTTTGAATTTATCTGTTCTTTCATATTTTTTGTTTGTTTTTACTAATTTATTTTCTAATTTTTGTATTTCTTTTTTCTGCTTTTCATAACCATTTTTGTATTTATCTTTTTCTTTATATATTTTTAGTAATTCATCAAATACAAATTTATATTCTAAATAATTTTTGTATTCATCTAATGTTTTTGATAATTTTACAATATTTTCTCTAATTTCCATTAAATCTGTTTTTGTGTATGTATCCATTGGATTTTGTAACATTTTTGAAAATTCTCTATCTACATTTACTTGATCAAAATTATTGACATCTAATTCTTTATTTAAGAATTTATTTAACATTAACCTTTTATCAGGTCCTTGTAAATCATCTAATTTTGCTCTTAATGTTCTAAATTTTTCTAAGTAGTCCTTATCTGATGTTTCTAAATCTTTTAATACTTCTTTATTTTCAGAATTTAAATGTCTTTCGATTTCTTTTTCGTGTTTTAAATATAAATATCTTATATTTAATTCTATATGAACAATGATATCTGAACATTCCCAATATAGTTTTTCAAATGTATCTTTCATCTTTTGAGAATTAACATCACCTTTTTTATATTCTTTGAAAAATACTTTCATATATCTTCTTGCAAAAGGACTATAGTTAAAATCTTCTGGTTTTAATTCTACTCCTACTTCTGAGAATTTTCTAATACATGCTAATATATTATTATTGACTTGTTCTAAATTGTTTTTATAAAATCTACGCAATATAAATAATAACTCATCTAATTTCATCTTTTCATAGGAAGTATTTCCAGCTCCAAGTAAATCTAAACCTTCGAATTTTTTTAGTTCTTCTTCCACTTCTTTGATTTCTGGATTTTCTTGAATAGCATCAATTTTTTCTACCCTTTTTTTAATTTCTGCAATAATTTCATTTAAATAACTTTGATAATTCTGTTTGATTTCTTTTACTTTATTTAAATAAATTTCTGTATTTTTCTTTGTGTTTTTTGGCATAACAGATAATATTTCTTTATCTGTATCTATTTTTTCATTTAAAACTTCTATTGGACTACTCATTATTTCTTCTCCACCTCATTTGATTTTTCTTCATTTTCTAAAAATTCAATATAATCCTTTGTCCTAGTATAGATATCAATTAATTCTTCATGTGATATTTGGCTTAAATTGATTTCACTAATTTCCATATATGACATCCCTTTCTTCGTTATTTTTACCTATTTTATCCAGTACATTATATAAGAAAAAAAAATATATGTCCATATATTTTTTTAATTTTTTTATTTTTTTATAGAATTCGTCTAAAAAAGAAATATATCCTATTTTTTATCAAAAACATAGCTGGGGTCTTCCTATGGGTCTTTGATTTCAAAATAGGATATATTTCTTTCTTAAGTAAAATTTAAGTCGTAAAAAAATCAGAAAGATTATAAAAACTTCGTCAGAAAAAAAGAGAAAATAGAATTTCTATTTTCTCAACCTATAATCTATATTAAACTACTATGGACCATCTTTAACTGCTGGTTTTGTGAATCCTATTACGATATCAATTGATTTACCTGTAGAAGCTGTATCAATACAATCTGGGTCTTGTCCTTCTAGCCATATATATACTCTTGCTTTCATAACTGCATTTTGTGCTAACTTCATATCATTTCCACCTAAATTTGTCATATTGACAGCACCTGTAACACTTCCATCTGTTTGCAAAGTATTTTGTTCTCCCAAGTTCTCATTAGGTGTATCCAAATTTGCTGCATCAATTCCTGTAACAGTTCCTCCTCCAGTTGCTTTTAACCCTAATGTTGTAAATACTGTATCATCTGCTGGTATTCTTGAATCATTTTTTACAACTTCTGATATATGTTTATTATAGTTTGGTTCCCATATACATACAGTTGGTGTTCCTGCGGCAATACCTCTAATAGCTTCTCCATCATCTGTCATCAATGCTGTATTCTCATATAATACAACTGCTGATCTAACAGAATTTTCAAGTCCTGTATTTTGTTTTCCATCTGCTGCAATAGCTACTGATGATCCAGCATTTAATTGTAAGATATCTCCATCTACTTTTGATGAAGAATTTTTAAAATATAAATCAAATACAATATATTTTGTTGTACCTGCATCTGATTCTGCTGCTACATTAGTTAATTCTGTAGCTTCAGCATTAACATCTCCATAAAATAGATTCATATTTCCAGAACTTGTTGCTCCTACTGTAGATACTGGTGTTAATGCTGTGGGCCACCTATATTTGTTGTCTACAGCTTGTCCTAATGTAGTTGCATTTATCGTTATTTTAGAACTCCATGATTCCCCATCTAGAGATATTTGCAAACCTTCTGCTGCTACAACTTGTGCATTGATTCCTTCAAGTGCTACTTCTTTATTTGCAGAGAACCATGCATATGTTGAAGTTAGTAATAACATACCTGTTAATAATAATGTCATAAACAAAGAATTTAATTTTCTTCTACTTCTTCTGCTCCTTCTACTCATAATTTTTCTCCTTTACCATTTTCTATTTTTACATTCACATTATGGTACTTCAACTGCTGGTTTAGTAAATCCTATTACGATATCAATTGATTTACCAGTAGAGGCAGTATCAATACAGTCTGGGTCTTGTCCTTCTAGCCATATATATACTCTTGCTTTCATAACAGAATTTTGTTTTAATATTAATTGTGTTGATTTATCTACTGCAGTCATATCGGTAGCAGTTGTAACAGAACCATCTGTTTTGATTGTATTTTGTGGTCCTAAAAATGCATTAGAAGGATCTGTTGCTACATTTATTCCACTTACTGTTCCATCCCCTACTGATTTTAATCCTAATGTTGTAAAATCTGTACTATCTGTTGGTATTCTATCAGGATCATTTTTTACAACTTCTGAAATATGTTTATTATAGTTTGGCTCCCATATACTTACTAAAGGAGTTCCCGCAGCAATATCTCTAATAGTTTCTCCATCATCTGTCATCAATGCTGTATTTTCATATAATACAATTCCTGATCTGATACAATTTTCAAGTCCTGTATTTTGTTTTCCATCATCTGCAATAGCTACTGATGATCCAGCATTTAATTGTAAATCATCACCTACTTCTTTTGAAGATGAGTTTTTAAAATACAAGTCAAATACAATATATTTGGTTGTGTCTGCATCTGTTTCTGCAGCTGCATTATTTAAGGTATCTCCTTCTGCATTTACATCTCCATAAAATAGATTCATGTTTCCAGAAGTTGTTGCACCCACTGTAGAAACTGGAGTCAATGCCTCTGGCCATCTATAATTATTTTCAACAGCTGCATCTAATGTATCTGCATTTATCGTTATTTTTGAAGCCCATGATTCACCATCTAATGATATTTGTAAACCTTCTGCAGCTACAACTTTTGCATTAATTCCTTCAAGAGCTACCTCTTTATTTGCTGAGAACCATGCATATGTTGAAGTTACTAACAACATTCCTGTTAATAATAACATCATAAATAAAGAATTTAACTTTCTCTTACTTCTTCTACTCCTTCTACTCATTTCCTTCGTCTCCTTCTATTTGATTATCTTCTTCCTATGGAATATGATTTTCCATAATATCCATGTGCATCTTAATCTCTCCACCAATTAAATCATCTAAGCATTCTGGATCATTTCCTTCTATCCATATTACCACAGTACATTTGTCTATTTCTCCTGACTCAAATCCTTCTCTTTGTTCAGATATAATTTCTTTTTCTGTATTAAAAGGAATCGTATTTGGTTCAGGTTCTTTTGTAGTACTGTTCACTTTGGCATATACAGTTCTTTCTCCATTTAAAATTACCATAACTCTTAGAGCTTCATCTACATTTTTGATAACATCATCTAATACGACCTCATACCAGTAATTCATTGTATTATCACTTCTGTTTTCTACATAAAATGTATAAGCAATATAATTTGTTCCATTATGACTTCCTTCTGCTTCACTATCAATATTTTCTGGTAACCAACTTTGTGCAATATTCGTAAAAAAATCTACAGCTTCCGCTTGCAGTTTTTGTTGTGGTTTCTTTTCAGCTAAGTTATTATAAATTATAAGCCCACTCATTGGATCTCCAGCGCTATCTAGAATAATGGTAAATCTTCCTGTATCATATACAATTCTTAATATAAAATAGATAATTAACAAAAAGATTATCATGATTACAAGTATACGCCTTATCCAAATTATTTTAGAGTTTCTATCACTTATGTGACTGGCTGCCTTTCGTATTCTTCTTTTTGACATTTACATTCTACCTACTCCATTCGTTATTTTAATTAAAATGAACAAAGACAATATATCATTTTTGTTATATAAATTTTAGCATACATACCTACAAATTACAATTACAGAAATATTACATTTTTATTACAAGTTTTTTACATTTTTTATACATTTTTGTAACATTTTGATTATTTATTGTAGTTTTTGATATTTTATGTTATGCTTTTTTTAGGAAAATAGGAGGAATTATGAATAAAAATATAAATACCAAAAAGAAAGCATTTCTTTTGCTTGCTTGTATATGGTTTATTATTACTTTTACGGTAATACAAACTACCTATGCAAAATATGTAACCAATTTAGATGCAAATGCAAATATAGCCATTTCATATTGGAACATATTGGTAAATAATCAAGATATTTCAGAGAATCCAGATATTAGTGCTGTTATGACAGCTGTTTTACCTGGTAGTGAATATGCAAAACCTGATGTACTGGTTCCTGGAAGTCTGGGATATTTTGATTTGAATATAGATTCGTCACAAGTAACTGTACCTTTTACTTTAACAGTTACTACTTCCATTAATGAGGCAAGTTCTTTAACAACTGATTTTTTAGTTGTAGGTTATTCTCTTGATAATGGAAACACCATGATTGATCTAGTTGATACAGATACTTTTTCACTTGATATTGGTGCAGATGTTGATACTACAACTATTCGAATTTATACTGTTTGGGATGATGATGGTTTAGATTCTACGGAAGATACACTTTTGGGAATCCAAGGTGGTACAGCCATTTTAGATGTAAATTTACATTTTGATCAAATTATAAATTAAAAATGAAAACAACCTAGTTTACAAAATAATTAGGTTGTTTTTTTATATTTATATTTCAAACTTTTGAATTAAATTATTTTAATTTTTTTATTTCTTCTTCTGTTAATCCAGTGGCCTCTTCTATTTGTTCTGTTGGTATGTTTAACTTTAGGAGATTTTTTGCAATTTCTATAGCTTTCTCTGTTTGCCCCAAATTAAATCCTTGTTTTCTTCCAACCATAAGGCCTTTATCATATCCAGCATCTTCTATTGCTTTTTGATCTAATATGTATTTTTCTCTTAATTCTGCTAAATATCTTTCTCTTTCATCTTTGCTGATTTCTTCTAATACTTTTTTCGCTTTTTGGATTGCTTTATCTTCTCCCATTTCCATTCCCCCTGGCTCTTTTATAAATTTTATCCATCTATTTAGTTTTTCATTTTTGCTTTTCTCTTTGTATTTATCATATTTGGGTAATTCAATTATATAAAATTCCATCACCTCTGTCAATATCACTTTTTGATATTCTTCTTCTCTTATGTTCCATTTTGTTTGGTATTTTTGTATTTCTTTTAGACTATCTATTTCATAATCTGTTATTAAGATGACAATTACTTTTTCTAAATTTTCATAATCTTTTCCTGCTTTTAGGTTCATACTGTACAATTTGCTCCAATAGTATAATATCCTTTTCTCTATATTTTTTCTATCTACTATTTGCATTTCAATGTTGCAGTTAATTTTATCTTCTATTTTTGCCCTTATATCAAGTATTCCTACTTTATCTTCTAATAAATCTTTTTCTAATATAGTTTTATTATCTAATTTTATATTACTTATCTCTTTTTGTATTATAGAACTTAATAGTCCTTTCGTTATTTCTTCATTTCCTACATATCCAAATATTCTTTTAAATACATAGTCTATTTTGGGGTCTAATAATTTATCGATATGCTTCACCTCTCTTTTTATGTTTTATTTTTTATTAATACTGAAATCTTTAGGCCGAAATGCCCTGATTATTTGATTTAAAAAATTGTTTGAAATATAAATCCCCTTTATATTAACATAATTTATGTATTTTAGCAAGTCTTTTTATAAAATCTACTCACTAAAATTCCTTAATTTTATATTGGAATATAAAAAATTGATATATTCATATTTTATAGTCAAAGACCCGGATTGTTACACCCTAGCTATGTTTTTAACAAAAAATATGAATATATCAATAAAATATTTCTCTTATAATTTATTATGGCGTTGCCGTATCTTGTTTTTGTTCTGCAGTAATTTTTATTTTCGCTTGTATAGCAGGCTGTCCTGCATTTTGTTGATAATATTTATAGCTGTCTACTCCATATTGTGTATCGAGTTCATCATTTCCAGAATCATATTCCCATGTGAATTTCATATCAACAGTTCCTGATTCTCCCATTCCCAATTCTGTATCACTATAGGTAATTTCTATTTTAAACGGAAAATCTTCATTCAACATTCTTAAAATCTCATCACTTGTAACTTCGATTTCTGTTCCATCTAAATTAGCTTTGTCTTCTTCTGATAGTTCTTCTGGTACAACATAAACTTGGTCAAGTATTCTCAGCATTGAAACTTTATAGTTTAGAACCGCATCCTTTTCTCCAGAGTTTGTAATATTTACTGATTTCTCGACATCTGCCATTCCTGGATAAGCTTGGTCTATCTCAAATATGAACTCTTCATCTATGATTTGGTCATCTACTTCAAAATTTACACTCCATGCATCAACATGTACTTGCATATTGGTAGATACTGTTGTTACATATAGGAACCAGGCGTATGTATTAAAAATTAAAGTTAAAGAAAGCATAAATAGAGTACGCAATTTTAATCTTCTTCTTCGTCTTCTTTCTTCTCTTTTTCTTTTCATTACAACCTCCCTTCTCCTTATCAATAGTATCTTCTTCTTCTTTTTGCTCTTTTCTCTTTTCGTTTTTTGGCTTTTTTATCTATCTTTTTTTCCTTATCTTTTATTTCTTCATATTCGTCATTTTCTTCACTATTATCATCTTCTTCATCATCTTCTTCGTCGTCAATATATTTACTTTCCTCTTTAAAAGATCTAAATTCTGTAAAGATAATAATGGCTAATGGTATGATAATTAGAAAGTACATACCATACATATTGTTGATAATACCATTTAAATATGTTAAAATTTTTAATTTTGCCTGCACAACTCCATAAATTTGTTCTTCACTAACTAATGGATCCTCTGCATCATTGGCAATACCTTTTGTATGAAATTTTAGTTTTCCATCTTCTCCACTTTCTATCTTTATGACTTGGTGTGTTACAATTTTATCTGCAAAGGCACCAATTTTTCCCATATATGTTACATCATCTTCAACTTTAATATCTGTTGGTTCCGTTTGTCTTACTAATAATACATCACCAACTTCATATTTGGGAACCATACTTTCTGTAACAACTGTAAAAATTCTAAAACCTGCAACGGATATATTATTATTCGAAAATCTTTGGACTAAGATGATTCCTACAATTAATATAATAATAATTGAAAGAATAAATTTTATGATGGATATTATGCTTCTTAGTATTTTTGTAATCATTTCTTATTCACCTTTAAAAACTAACTTCACTTATTTTTGCAAAATATTTATCCATATATTTTCTAAATATTTTTTCAATATCTTTCTTGGAAGCCATTCTCGTTTCTTTGACTTTTTCAAATTGGTCTCCCAATTTTTCTTGTAATTGTTTTTTTGTTAATTCTGGATTCATATCGATTATTTTGTCTAACATTCTTGACAAGGTTTTTTCTTTAGCTTCTTCTATATCCTTGTTACTTGCTTTATTATTGATAGAATTTACTGTTAAGTACTCTAATAAGAATGTTTCATCTATTAATTGTTTTAATTGACCTTTATCTTGATAATCTTTTTTCTCTTGTTCTGTATGATCTTTATCAGCTAAGTGTTCATTTAAATAATCCCATAATTTCATTGCATATTGGAAGTTTACATTTTTCAAAATAACATTTGTTCTTTTAATTGGGTTGGTTACAAAAGGAACATCTTCTTTTTCAAGTGCTTTGTAGACTTCTGTACTTTTTAAATTTTCTATATCATCTTCAAGTTTTTTTATTCTCTCATTATATCTAGGATCTTTATTTAAGGATGTGTCTAATGTTGTATTTAATGATATATTGACACTTACTTTCTCTTCTCCTACCATTGTTGTACTTGTATAATCAATTTTTTTGTTATCTTTTAATCTTGGATCTTTTTTGCTTCCATCTTTTTTTAGTCTTATAAATTGAATCATATAATGGATTAATGTATAAATAAATCTGTTTTCATAGGTATTAAAAGTTTCTTCTTTAAATACATTTAATAATTTTGATGGCATAACATCTCCTGTATCTTCATCAATATCTTGGATAAAGTTTGTATGTTTTGCTAAATGTTTTATACTTTCTACCCCTATTTTTTTGGCTGATTCTATTTTTATGATTTCTTCTTCATTTGTAATAAATCTTTTAGGGTTTCTAAATATTTTATCAAGATATGGCATTGTAAATTCATATAAATCTACCCATTTATCATCAAAACTATCTCTTGAGTAATCTGTTTGGACCCTCATATTAGAGTCCAAACCATTTACGAAATCATCTACTTTACTTTCTTCTACTTGATCAACTAAATCACTAACATTTAAATCTCTCATTTGTTCTCCTTTATATTATGTTGATTTTTTCAACCTTAATAAATATTCTATACATTCTGCCATTGCATCTTTTCCAAAATTATCATTTAAAAATTTGATAAATGGATCTATTTCATCTCTTATATATGCCATATTTAATTGTTCAAATTTTCTTAAAATCTTTTTCGCTATGAAATAGTCTACTCCATCTACTTCTGTTCCTCCACAAGCAACATATACTGGAACGAATTTTTTCATATGTGATACAATACGGTTACCAAAAGCAATACGGAAATGTGCAATTACATAATCATCCATTTTATCAATTTTATTTAATGTATCTTGTGAAATCGCATAATTTTCCATTGCTTCTGAAAATATTCTATCTAAGTAAGAATAATTAACATCCATTGCATCTTTTTGCTCTGGAACAAAGGCTTGTCCTTTATCATTAATATCGATTGGCATCGCTCTATCATATACCTTATCTGTTACAGCGAATGTAGAGTCGTCATTATTGATGGTACCTATGTACCACATATTTGCTGGTACTTGTATTTTACCAAATTTTAATTTTTTAGGGTCTGTTGGCCAACTATTTGGAACAACTTCTATTACCCATTCATCTTTGTTTGGCATTTCTAGAATAGATAACATTTCTGCAAAATAGTACTCAACACGAGACAAGTTCATCTCGTCTAGTATGATTGTATAAATATCATCTGTATAATTTGCTATGTACATTTCTTTTAATATATCTGTTTCATTGAATTTTTTTGTAAATTCGTTAAAGTATCCAAATAAGTCTGTTCTATCCCTCCAAGATGGTTGTACAGATGCTACACATGAGTCATGTTTTAGGAATTTTCCCCATGCATATGCCAATGATGTTTTACCTGTACCAGAGATACCTTGTAGGATAACTAGTTTAGTTGAAGCAAGTCCCGCTACAAATATTCTCATCATTTTTTCTGTATAATATAATTTTAATTTTGAAGCTGCAAAATTTCTAAAGTGTGATACAAATTCTGGTAAATCAAATGAATTGTTGTAATTTTGTATTTTGTAATTTGCATATTCCATATCGATTAATGATAGTTTTGCAAATCTTTGTCCTGTTTCTCCTTCTTCTACGCCTTCTGTTTGTTCTCCATTTTCATTTAATTCTTCTGTTGCTGATTCAAAAGGTTTTAATCCTAATTGTGATACTTTCATTGCTAATATTTCATCTTTTTCTCTAGATAATGTTGCTACCTTTTTATTTAAAGTTGCAACTTCATCTAATAAAGCTTCTTGATCGATTACGGGTTTTCTTAATCTAGTATATTTTCTTACTAAAAATAATACCAAAAATACGATTAAGCCTAGAAATATGGCAACAAATAATATTGACAATACTGCCATTACCCATTCTGGTGCAGAAAAGTCAGTATAATAATTCCTAAATACTTCTATATATTGCTTAATATTAAATATTTGCTTTATTCCATCCCATAATCCTTTAAATATCATCAGTATTCCTGAAACCGTTTGATTTACAAATTCATATAAAAATCTTACAAATGTATCCATTGTATCCCTATCCTTCATCTATTATTAAATTTTCTAATTGGTCTGCATATTCTTGAAATTCGTCAAAATATTCTAGTTTTTTACTTAATATGACAAAATTAAATATTTCTAATTTTTTTATGTGTTCTTTACTAATTATGAAAGAATCATCAATGATGACTGCAAATTTATATCCATTTTTCATTAATTCATATATGTCATTTCTATGAATAATAAAATCTCTATATTTTACTTTTATTTTTATTTTTTCTTGTATTGCTGGATCATTTATGATTCTTAAAGCTTGATCTAATTTCTTTGTCTTTCCAAACAAAGACATTGGAAAGTCTACTAAATATTGTGTATTAAACTTTCCATCCAATATCATCCTTATGTTAAATACGGTAAGCATTAAGTATTCAATTATATATTTATCTTCATTTACTATATTTTCATTATAAACATCTTGTATTGCTTTGTCACTGAAAATATATGGTAATTTAAAATTATATTTTAAATCAACTTTATATACATCTTTTATCAAATGATATTTTGTTGTTACTAGTTCAAAATCTTCTGAGTCAAAACTTTTTAGATATTTTTCTTTTTCCTCTCGGAATTTTTTTATCATTTTATATAAATTATCTTTTAAAGTTCCATCTCTTTTCATTTCAAATTTTGTGATTCTTTTTTCATACATCTGATTTACAAATTCTCTTAATTCAATCTTTATTTCTCTTACAAAGTCTATGTAAAAAATGTATTGAAATGTTTCTAACATATTTTTTATCATTGAGTGTTTTTCTTCATCTGCATTATATGTTAACTCTTCTTCTTTTTTTTGCAAGGCAGAATAAATTCTCCTATAAAAAACTCTTTGGTTTTCATTTCCTCCATAATTATTATATCTTGCATCAATATAGGTTTCTATATATTCTTTTGCCATTTCTTTATCATATTGTTCTTTAAAATATTCTTCTAATAGCTCATATAAAAATTTCTTCGTATAATCTATATATTCTGCCATGATATTATATGTCATTTTATCACCTCGTTTGTTTCTTAATATGTTAATGTGACTACTGGTGTTCCTGTATCACCAGCTTGGTATGTATAATCTTGAGATGGATCTACTTTATAAAATCTTACGGTTGTCGTTTCTAATGATTTTACTTGTGATGTTACAGAATTTATATAGTCATATCCATTGATTTGCTGTGTAGTTGTTGCTGTTGCATTCAATCTAAAAGAACTTGTCATATCTAATAAAATTACATTAGGATCAAATTCTAAAGTTACATCTTCATCTGTATCTAATGAGTTTGTTATATTTACCTCTAAGTAAGGATTTCCTGGCACATCCATGATTTCATAAGATATATCTTCTGCTCCTACGCCTACATATAATCTTCCACTCAATGTAGATTCATATGGTGAAGTTGAAGTAACTTCAACTTCCACCCAAGTTTGTGCTCCATTTGGTAAACCCACTCCTCCTGCTGGATTTATGGTGATGATAAAATAGTCTTCATTTAGACCACCACTTGCACTTCCTTTAATTGTTCCACTTGTTTTACTAATGGTACATTCAATATTATCTGAATGTGTAAAATTGATTGTATAATCTATATCTGTTTCTGCAAATACTAAGTCATTTTTCTTACTATTTAAGTTGATTGTTATTGTATATGTTTCCGCCCCTGACCAGTTATTTGCAATTTCAAATTCTGAATGATTCGTACTTAATTTATCACTATTAAAGTAAAATCCTTTTGATCCTAAGTAATAATCATGTACTGCATTATAAATGTATTTTGATAAACTGGTCATCATTGGCACAAGAAAAATGAGTATGACTAAAACAATTAAAAGTAAAATTATTCGATTCCTTTTTTGTCTTTTTCTTCTCCTTATCATTTGAACTTCCTTTTTTATTAATATTTATACAATTTGCTCTGAATTTACTTTTATTTCTAAAGCTTCTATGATTCCTTGATAGTCTACGGAATTATATTCCTTTGGAAATCTTACTTGTAATTTATAAGTATTTTGCTCATTTGTTTCAAATCCAAAAGTTTCTTCATTTGCTGTTATTGTTTTAAAATAGGTTCCATATTCATCTTGTTCTGTTGTGTAATTTTGAAATAAATTTTCTGTTCCATCATTCATATATAATTCATATGTTAATGGTAAATTTGTCGTCATTTTTATAGAGATTGTATATTTTAGAGCTGTTTCTGTTCTATCTGTTCCATCATTATTGGCTACGGAAAATGTATATGTATACACATCATCACTTGGCATCATTTCTTCTAGTGCAATGGTTTGTGATATTTCTTCTTCTTTTAATAAATAAAATGCCACATCTACATTTGCTTCTGATTGTCCAGATGAACTGTACCTTGCTAGTGTTCCTTTTATCACGAGTAAAAGGAACATTAGTAGGATAATAATCAATATTATTTTTTTATATAAATTAATTTTTCTTCTCCTTCTACTCATTTTCTTCCTCTCTTTTAATTCTTTTGCTCTTCTTCTTTTTTATCTTTCGATATTGCTAATCCTATTAATACTAATGTGATAAATACTGAGATTAAAACATTTGGTTCTGTGAATACCTTAGCCCAAATTCCGACTCTTGGATATACTGAAATAACTTTTCCTATGACTGCATCTTTTGTTATAGACTTGTCTTCTGTGTTATTGGCATCTCCTTTTGTAATTAATGTATCTCCATCTATCTCCATTATCCTATGTGTGATTAATTCATTTTCATATTTATATGTTATGATATCTCCCACTTGAACATCTTTGGTTATTTCTACAAGTACTACATCATAAACATTTAATGTTGGTGCCATACTTCCTGTTGATACTTCAAATGTTGTATATCCAAAAAAGTTGGTATAATCTTTATTCATCAATTGTAAATTAACATAGTTGTAACCAACAATTAAAACAATGATAAATACAAATGCAATTATGATATTTAATAAAATATGTGCTATTTTTTCAAATATTTTATACATGTTGTTCCTTTCCTTTTTAGAATTATGGTTGATATTCTATTATTTCTTCTCCTAAATATTGGCTTGCTTTTACCTGTACTGGAATAGATACTTGAATATCTTTATTGGTTCCTAACATAGAATCTTCTTCATCATTGATTCCTGTACCATCATCTTCCCAACTCAAATATACTCTTAATGTATTGGTCTTTCCTGCTAATATATCTTCTAAAGAAACAACTCCCGTATATGTACTCTCGTCTGTTTGAATGATACCTTCTTCACTTTCTACTCCATCTACAACAGTTACTAATTTTGTAAATTTTATGGAATCACTTATATTTAATTTTGAAAAATCAATTGTTACATCATATCTTACAGCAACACTTGCTTCTGTTGCATCTATTGTGATATCAAAATACCCTAATAATCCTGGTGCTATTTTTCCCTCTAAAACATAGTCATTAGAATTATAAGTTAATGCATCTATTGTAAAATTTTGGACATCTGCCTCTGTTGCTATATTGGTATTATTTACTTTTACAATCCATGCACCAATTGTTTCTTCGACAATTCCTTCAGCTTCTGTAGAATACTTTGCATATGCGCTATTGATTTGATATAAAGTTATTAATAGCATGATTAATGCTGATAAAATCCAAATTTTTCTCATATTTGCTTCCTTTGTATTAATCTTTATTTCCTAGTTCTACAACTACTTGGAATATTTCATGTAAAAATGCTAGTACTGATGGAAATATTATTAAAAATAAAAAGCCCCATCTTGATTCCAAAATGCTTAGGATTTTTCCTAGATTGCTATATGTTTTTACTGTTTCTTCACTACTGATAACATCATCTTCTATTACTTGATAATTCCCATCTAAAATAAAGGTAGTGCTTACTCCTTCGTATTTGTTAACTTGTTTTACTTCTCCTAAGTTTATATCTTCATCATTATAAAAGAATATTTTATCTCCTGCTTCTATTTCATCTATTTTTTCTTTTTTGGCTATTACTAAATCACCCTCTGTATAATCTGGCTCTAATGAATCATCATTGATTATGATTAATGTACTATTTCCAAATTCTGTAACATTATATTCATTATAGTTTAATAGGCATAGTGTAACAGTTATTGCAACGATTACATATACTATTATTACCAGATTTTCTAAAGTTCTTTTCATTCAAAATTCCTCCTATACAATATATCAGTTCTATTATACCAAATAAAAAAAAAAAAGCAACATTTTTCCCAACTTTTTTTAAGGTCAAATTTTACCATAAATAATAGTTTATTTTTCATACAAATATAGGTAAAAAAGTAGATATATGAATGTTTTGCAACCACATATCTGGATTGTTGCATCCCCTTTATATTTGAGGCAAAAACATTCATATATCTATATTTTTAACTATTTTATTAGATTATTTTAATTTTTCTATTTCTTCTTTTGATAAGCCTGTTATTTGCGAAATTTGTTCAATTGGTATTTTAAGTTTTAATGATTTTTTTGCCACAATCTCCATATTTTGTTTTATTCCATCTCTTATATTTGTATTTTCATCAAGTATATATTTTAATCTTAATTCTGCAATTCTTCGCATTTTTTCATCCCCACTTATTACCTCTAATTTTTCTACTGCTTCTTTTAAATTTTTATCTTTTTTGGCCCCCATTTTTACCCTCTCACTTTCTGGTTTTATTAAAAACTCTATCCAATTTCCTAACCTTTCTTCTGTTTCTTTATTATATTTTATTAGTTTTGGTATTTCTAAGATATGTATCTCGATATTTTTGAATACAAGTACATTTGGTTTTCTTTTTTCTAGTAGTTCCCATTTCGTATGAGAATCTTTGAATTCTTGTAATTCTGGCATCTCATAATTTACAATTAAGATTGCTATGGTCTTTTTTAACATATTATAGTCTTCTCCCTCTTTTAGTTGTGCTCCATATATTCTTGACCAATAGTATAATAATCTTGCTTGCATATTTTTCTGATTAATTAATTGTACTTCGATATTCACTGTTTTATCTTTTCCTATATTTGCTCTTAAATCTAATATTCCTAATTTTTCTGTTGGCATTTCTCTTATTAGATTTTGATTTGCTTCTAATGATATATTTTCTACTGGATATCCTAAAATCTCCGTTAGTAATCCTCCTAAGATTCTTTCACTACCTTTAGTTCCAAACAATGCTTGAAATACAACATCTGTCTTTGGTAATAATAATTTGTTATTTTCTATATTTGTTGTTTTGATTTTGTACCTCCAATCCTCAATTGTTATTTTTAAAACTAAGATTTTTAGTACATAGTTTATAAAGGCATCACTTCGTTTTTTATGTTTTTAGGCATAATTAATAAAACCCTATATTCCTTTTTTATTTTTGGTATTTTACTTTAGATATAAAATTATTTTTGACTTTTTGAATTTAAAATATATTTTAAAAATTTGACTGAGTAAGATTTTACTCAGAATTATAAAAAATAAATTCATACTAAAAATCTTAGTACGAATTTATTTTAACATGATTTATTTGCTTTTGCAAGCATTTTATTTGATTTTATGCAAACTTTTAATATTGTGTTATTTTGTGCAAGTTAGAAAAAATAAACAAAATGAAAAGCTTGCTAATAATTTTAATCAGAGGATATCCTAAAATAGGACATCCTCTGATTTCAAGATGTGGTAATCAATTAAGAAAGTAGTTTCTCCAAATAATCGTTGAAATGATACATGTAAGAAAATAACACCAATTCAACCATTTATCTTCAATATTGTGTGTCAAACAACCTATGCCAGTATATATATAACCAAAAAGAAATAAAAGTATATGTATCGGTGATAAGCCAACAATTGCAAATATAAGGAAAGCTGGATTATTCTCAATCCCACTTAACAAATAGCCAACTGGTAGTCCTGCAAAAAGAGTCGTACATACTATTACAAGTATATTTATTGCAATTCTCACTCCTTTATTATTATTGTAAATTTCAACCTCCTGATCTAGGCTTGATAGTACTTCGAAAGAACAGTTTGAAAGAAAAACTCCTACAAGCCATAATACCACAAATTTCATTTTTATTTCCTCCTGCAAAAAATTATTTTTACTATAGTTGTATATATATCAACCTGCAAAACAGGATTACAAAAATTATTATAATTATTATATCATAAAATCATTAATTTTTCAAGTTTTCTACAGAACTGCTATTTCATTTTCTCTTTTATTCTCACCAAAGTATTCAAAGCATCAATAGGTGTTAATTCATTCAAATTCACTTTATCCAATTCATGAGCAATTTCTGCTAATTTAAAATTAAACATATCAAATTGCCCTTCCACCACTTTTTTATTTTCCTTTTCTTGTTTTTTACCTGAAAGCATGCTTTTTCTTTCTAATGATTTTAAAATTTCATTTGCACGGTTTGTTACTACTTTAGGAACACCTGCTAAACGAGCTACATGGATACCATAACTTTCATCAGTTCCACCGTCTACAATTTTTCTTAAAAAGATGATATCTTCCCCTTTTTCTTTAACCGCAATCGAGTAGTTTTTTACGCCCTCAATTTTATCAGCAAGTTCAATTAATTCATGGTAATGTGTTGCAAATAATGTTTTCGCACCACATTTGCTTTTATCTGCGATATATTCTGCAACTGCCCATGCGATTGATAAACCATCATAAGTAGAGGTTCCTCTTCCGATTTCATCTAAGATGACAAGACTATTTTCTGTTGCTTCTTTTAAGATTGTTGCCACTTCCATCATTTCCACCATAAATGTACTTTGTCCCATACTTAAATCATCTGATGCTCCTACTCTTGTAAAGATTTTATCCACAACACCTATTTCTGCTTCTGTTGCTGGTACAAAGCTTCCCACTTGTGCCATCAAACATATTAATGCAACTTGTCGCATATAGGTAGATTTACCTGCCATATTAGGTCCCGTAATAATAGCTAATCGATTTTCTTCTTTATCCAGATTGGTATCATTTGGTACAAAATTTCCGCTTCCAATCATTTTTTCAATAACAGGATGTCTGCCATCTTTGATATGAATTTGCCCATCATCTTTTACAATCGGCATACAGTAATTCATATCTTCTGCTACTTGTGCAAATGATGCTAGCACATCTAATGTTGAAATCATATTTGCTGTTTTTTGTAATCTTTTTATATTTTTGGCAATTTCTTCTCTAATTTTTACAAATTCATTATATTCTAGATTTACCACTTTTTCTTCTGCACCTAAAATTTGATTTTCTAGATTTTTTAATTCTTCTGTAATATATCTTTCTCCATTGGTTAATGTTTGTTTTCTAATAAATCTATCAGGTACTTGTGGAATAAATGATTTTGATACTTCTATATAATATCCAAATACTTTGTTATATCCTACTTTTAAAGTTTTGATTCCTGTTTTTTCTTTTTCTTCTGCCTCTAGTTTGATAATCCAATTTTTTCCTTCTGTTGTTGCTGTTTTTAATTTATCAATTTCTTCATCATATCCCATTTTGATAATTCCACCATCTTTTACTGTCATTGGTGGATCTTCTACGATGGATTTATCTATTAATTCATAAATGTCTTGCAATTCATCTAAATTTTCATATAATTCTTTTAACTTTTTAGATGTACATTGAGATAATACTTGTTTAACTGCTGGCAATTTTTCTAATGAATTCTTTAATGTTATCATATCTCTTGCATTGGCATTTCCATATGCCATTTTTCCGGATAAACGCTCTATATCATATACTTTTCGTAAATTTTCTGTAACATCTCCTCTTAGCATCATATTCTCTTTTAATTCTTTAACAGCATCTAATCTTTCTTGTATTTCATTTACATCTAATAATGGATCATTTAACCATCTTCTAAGTAGTCGACCACCCATAGATGTTGATGTTTTATCTAATACCCAAAGCAAGGTTCCTTTTTTAGATTTATCTCTCATTTTTTCAGTTATCTCAAGATTTCTTCTTGCATTAATATCTAATGACATATATCTTGATAACTGATACATCATGATGGTATTAATATGTTCTAGACTTGTCATCTGGGTTTCATTTAAATATTCTAATAGTGCATTTATGGATTTTACAGCTAAAGTTCTCTCTTTTAAATTTGCTACTCCTTTTTTGTTTTCAATGATATTATAATCTAATTGTAAATTGCCAACATCTTCTGAGAAAAATTTGTCATTAAAGCGACTCATGTAGATTTGGAATCTTTCTCTAATTTTGTCCATTTCTTCTTGGCATTCAAACATCATAGAATTCGCGATAATTTCTGATGGTGAAAATCTTGCAATTTCATCTAATAATAATGCAAAATTGTTTTCATCTTTTATTTCACAACTATAAAATTCACCTGTAGATATGTCACATACACTAATTCCAAAATAGATGCCACCTTTGCATATACTCATAATATAGTTATTTTTCTTTTCTTCTAATAGGTTTGATTCTACAATGGTTCCAGGTGTAAGGATTCGGATAACTCCTCTTTTTACAATCCCTTTTGCTGTTTTTGGATCTTCTAGTTGTTCACATATAGCGACTTTATATCCTTTTTCGATTAATTTTGATGCATACACTTCTGCTGCATGATGGGGAACTCCAGCCATTGGTGCTCTCTCTGCTTGTCCGCAATCTTTTCCTGTTAATGTAATTTCTAATTCTCTTGAAGCAATGATTGCATCATCAAAAAACATTTCATAAAAATCGCCTAATCGATAAAACAATATGCAATCTTTATATTGTTCTTTTGTTTCTAAGTATTTTTGCATCATTGGTGAATATTGTTCTTTTTCTGCCATGTTTCTTACTCCTTTACTTCCTCTCCTTTTAAATACCACATATGTTCTGAAACGATTTTAAGATTTACCATTTTATTGATTACATCTTTATTACCTTCAAAAACAACTACTTTATTACTATCTGTTCTTCCTGTTAATAATGCTGGATTATTTTTACTTGGGCCTTTTACTAATATTTTTTGAATGGTTCCTACATATTTTTGATTATTTTCTGCGATTTGACTTTCTACTAATTGTTTTAATCTATCAAATCTTTCATGCTTGATTTCTTCTGGAACTTGATTTGGCATTTTATCACCAGGAGTTCCTACTCTTCTAGAATAGATAAACATATATACTTGTTCAAAACATACTTTTTTTACAACATCTAAGGTATCTTCAAAATCTTCTTCTGTTTCACCTGCAAATCCAACGATAATATCTGTTGACAATGTTAAATTTGGTATTTTTGCTTTCATTTTATCCACTAAATTCAAATATTGTTCTTTGGTGTATTTTCTATTCATTGTTTTTAACACATTTGAACTTCCAGATTGAAGTGGTAAATGTATTAATTTACATACTTTTTCACAATTCGCAATGGCGTCTATGACATCATCTGTAAAATCTTTTGGATGTGGTGATATAAAACGAATTCTTTCTATTTCCTCTATTTCATTTACTGCTCTTAGTAATGTTGCAAAGGAATTAATTCCATGATAATCGATTCCTTTTTCTTTCCATTGTTCACTTCTTAAATAAGAATTTACATTTTGTCCTAAAAGCGTAACTTCTTTGTATCCTTCTTTTGCTAATTCTTGAATTTCTTCTAATATGTCTTTTGGATGTCTACTTCTTTCTCTTCCTCTTACATATGGAACGATACAATATGTACAAAAATTATTACATCCATACATGATGGTTACAGATGCTTTAATATTATTCATCCTTTTGATTGGTAATCCTTCATATACTTCTCCATCTATATCTATAACATCTTGTAATTTCTTTTTACTCTCTAATGTTTTATATAAATCTTCAGGAAAATTTTGCAATGTGTGGGTTCCAAATATAATATCTGTATATGGATAACTTTCATGTATTTTGTCTGTGATATGCTTTTCTTGCATCATACATCCACCAATGGCAATAATCGTTCCTCTTTTTTCTTTTACTTTTTTTAATTCTCCTAATTTTCCAAATAGTCTGTCTTCTGCATTTTCTCTTACACAACAAGTATTAAATATGACTAAATCCGCTTCTTGATAATTGTCTGTTGGTTCATATCCCATTTCTTCTATCATTCCACATAATTTTTCTGAATCATTTTCATTTAGTTGACATCCCATTGTTAATATATAATATTTTAATTTTTTATTTTGATGGATTTTTTTTACTTTTTCTATATATTGTTTTTGTTTTTCTATTTCTTGTACTATTTCCATTTTGCTTCCTTTCTAATTTTATTCTCGCATATTTTATCATATTTTGTAAAAAAAATAAAGAATTTTTTACTATATGTTACAATTCATTGTTAATTATTTATTAATGTTGATATATGAATATTTCTTGTCAAAAACATAGCTAGGGCGTAACAATCCGGGTCTTTGACTGCGAAATATTAATATATCAACATTTTAAGAAAATACTTTAAATAAGCAATGAATTGTAACATATTCGTTAAAAATTCTCATAAATTTTTGCTTCATCTAATTTCTTCACTTTTAAACTTCTTGCATGAAGAATTCCATAAACAATATAAAAAGGTAATGTCATTTGTCCAATGGATGCAACTAATGTATAAAATCTTCCTGTTGCATTATATAAAATTTCTATTGGTGTTCCTGGGAAATTTTGTGATATAAACATCAAGTTACTTCCAAATATTTTATTCACAATATAGGCAAGCACACATACAATTCCCACTAGTAATGCATAGTATTTTATATCTTTCGCCTCTAATTCTATATAATGTGTTATATTGATTAATAATCCTAAATACACCATCGTTCCATGGAATAAGAAGCTGTGTAAGCTAACAAAATGTAATGCCGGATATGCTGGCAAGGATGTTGTTGGAAATATCAAAAATACGATTCCTCCAATGATTCCTCCTGTTGCCAAAAATACATCTCCCATTCTTTTTAGTTCTCCTTTTGCAAAAGAACTTAATAGTCCTGCATATAATAATAAACTACAGAAATATAGTGGTACATAATTATTTAGGTTTCTTGGATCTCCCGTTAATAATTTAAATGTTATCATAATTACCTCTAAAATGCACATTAGTACTGTACATCTTTTCATTATTTGTTTTACTTCTTCTTTGGTCTTATTGGTCGTCTTTTTTAATGCAACAATAATTCCTATAATCGTTATAATCAGTAATTTTAAATGCCCACCTGTAAACATCCCACAAGCTTCATATTCTCCTGTTTTAGAAAATAGCATATTATTTGCACTTCCTTTCAATTACTAAATTACTATTTCTTTTTCTAAAAATGTTGAATAAATATACATTTTATCCACTTTTTTATCTTTTGAAATTTCTAGTGCTTTTTTATATATTTCTAATTGTGTTTTATATTTTTCGACTAACTTTTGCTCATCACCGTTTTCTAAATAATCTGTCTTAAAATCTACTAATATTAATTCATCATTTTGCGTTATATAATATAGGTCTATAATACCTTGTACTAACAAATTTTCTTGTACATCTTCATGATAAATTTCTTTTGCAGGTATATGAATATAAAAAGGCTTTTCTCTTTGTACTTCTTTGGCATTTATCATTTCATTCCATATTTTTGATTTTGTAAATTGATAAATTTTATTTATATGGATTGCTTCTGCTTCTTTTTGTGTAATTGTTTTCTGTGCTACTAATTTTTGTATAAGTTCTTTTATATCTTCATAGCTATATTCTTTTTTGGATATATCTAGTTTTTGCATGCACAAATGGATTAATGTTCCTTTTTCTGCATTTGTAATTTTTATTTCATCATCTGCTTGTATAAATTTCGGAATTGGCAATTCTACTTGCAACTCTTCATTTTCGTTATTCAAATCCTTTGCTTGCATTTTCTTTATTTCTGTTACTGAAATTTTATTTGGTATCGTTGTTGAAGTTGTATATGGATAACAATATTCTAATAATTTAATAATTTTTCTTTCTTGTTCTTGATTTTTATCGATTTTAGAAATCTTTTCTTTTATCTTATCAGAGAGTTTTTCGGTTTCTTCCTGTTTTTGCATTTTCTCCATGATTTCATTTTTATTATACAAATGAATAGTTGCTAACTCTTCTATATTCTTAAATTCGCAAACCAATCTTATCCAATCTAAATAGGATGTGTATTTTTTTAGTAAGATGTGATTTAATGTTTGATATCTACTTTTCAATTCTTCTATTTCTTTTTGTTTTTCTTTATCCTTTTTACTATATCCTGTTATAATTAATTTTTCTTTTGCTCTAGTTAGTGCTACATATAAGACTCTCATTTCTTCTGATAAAGTTTCTATCATCATTTGATTTCTAATTGCTTGTTTTGATAATGTGTCATATTCTATTTGCATATCATAATCTATATATTTCACGCCGATTCCAATCTCTGGATGTAGTAATATTTTATTATTTAAGTCTTGCATATTAAATTGTTTCCCTGTTCCTGCTAAAAATACCACAGGAAATTCTAATCCCTTGCTTTTATGAATGCTCATAATTCTGACTACATCATCATTTTCACCTATCGTTTTTGCAGAATCCATATCTTTACTACTTGTTTTGATTTTGTCTATATATCTTATAAAATTAAATAACCCTTTAAAACTGATACTTTCAAATTGTTTTGCTCTTTCAAACAGCATTTTCAAATTTGCTTGTCTTAATTCTCCATTTGTCATAAGTCCTACATAATGATAATATCCTGTATCATTATATATTTTCCAGATAAATTCATCTAAACTTAAATATTCTTGTTCTTTTCTCCACATCTCTAAGTTGTCCAAAAATGTTTCTATTTTTTTTCTTAAATTCGCATCAACATCTTTCTTTGCTTTTAGAATCGTATTATAAAAATTGTCATATTTATCACTTAATCGAATTTGTACTAGCTCATTGTCCGTAAATCCACCAATCATTGACCTCATTGTTGCTACTAATGGTATTTCTTGCATTGGATTGTCTATGATTTTTAATAAACTCATGATAGTTTGTATTTCTATACTTTCTAAATATTCTGAAGATGAATCACTAAAAACAGGTATATCTAAATTTAGTATTTCTTTTTCAAATATTGGTGCCGCTTCTTTTGTTGATCTTAATAAAACAACAATATCTCTGTATTGAATATTTCTTTTTTCTTCTTTTTTGGCATCATACATCGTAAATTTATCTTGTATCAATTGTTTTATTCTTTTGGCTACAAATTTAGCTTCCAGTTCTATATCTTCTACTCTTTCTATTTCTTCCTCTTCGTTATTTTCCTCTGTTTCACTTTCTTGTTCATCTTCTATATTTAATATGTCTATTTCTGTTCTTAAATCTTGATTTGTATCAGCATAATTTGCTCCTAAATTCAAGTATTCTTCTTCTGTGTAATTTAATTCGCCTAGCTCTTCACTCATAATATTGGTAAAAATGATATTGGCAAAATCTAATATTTCTTTTCTACTTCTAAAGTTTTTAAATAATTGTATTTTTAAGTTATCATTTTCTTTTTTGTCTTTTTTTAATTGATATGTTTTGTATTTATTTAAAAATAAATCTGGTCTTGCTTGTCTAAATTTATAAATACTTTGTTTTACATCTCCTACCATGAATATATTATTTTGTCTTGACACGGCTGTTAATATATATTCTTGCACTAAGTTACTATCTTGATACTCATCGATTGCAATTTCTTCAAATTTTTCTTGGTATTTTTTTGCAATTTCTGTTGGATTGCCACTTTCATCAATTAATATTTTTAATGCAAAGTGTTCTACATCATTAAAATCTACAATATTTCTTTCTTTTTTCTTTTGGGCAAATTTTTCTCCAAATTCTAAGATGACTTGCTCTAATTTTTTTAATATTTCATACATTCCATATATATCTTCATTTGCTTCTTTTGATGAAAATATTACTATTTTGTCTGTTATCTTTTTTAATGATGCTTTTACGGCATCTCTTACTTCTTTTGCTTCGTCTTTTGCTTCAAGTGTTATTTTTTTGTTTGTTGCCCATGTTTTAAATTTTAAATTTGTTGTTAATGTATAGGCTTTATCCCATGAATCTAAATTTGCTTTTAACATTTCTAATTGTTCTATATCATCTTCTATAATTTGCCAATAGGTAGAAAGTTCTGCATATTTCATTAGATTATTTTTTTGTGCTTCTAGTTTTAAAATGCCATCTTGCAAGATTTCGTCTACTTGTTGTAATAATAGTTTTCCCCATATAGTTTGTGCAAAATCTTGGTCTAATTTTTCTGAAAGGTTAAACATCTCTATTTTTTCTTTTAACCATTTTTCAGGGAGTGGATTACTTTGTATGTAATTATAAATTTTTAAGATAAATTCTTTTAAAGGTGTATCATCTTTATAAGTCGTATAGGTATTGATTAGTTTTGTAAAATCTTCGTTTTCTGTTTCATATTTTTCTTCAAATAAGTCTTCTAATACTTCTTGTTTTAAGATATCGATTTCTGTGGTATCTCCTATTCTGAAATTTTGTGATATATCGATTTCAAAAAAGTTGTTTCTAACAACATCTAAACAAAAAGAGTCTATTGTGCATATACTTGATTTGTTTAATAAGGTAACTTGTCTTTGTAAGGTTTCATCTTCTGGTGTTTCATCTATTTTTTCGTATATGGCTTTTAATACTCTTTCTCTCATTTCTGATGCTGCGGCATTTGTAAAAGTTACGACTAGTAATTTGTCTATATCTATATTTTCATTTATGACTTTGTTTATGATTCTTTCTACTAATACAGCTGTTTTTCCACTTCCTGCTGCAGCTGCTACTAATATGTTATTTCCTTTTTCATAAATTGCTTGTTTTTGCTCTTCTGTCCATTTCATATTTTCTCATTCCTTTCTCAAGGCATAAATTGCTTGGACTCTTTTCTACTTTTTATATCATATTTTTGCGTTTTTTACAATGCACTACATATAATATTTATTTTATTCTAATAGAAAAGAAGATATATAATATTTTTTAACAAAAACATGCCCCGGTCTTCCTATAGGTCTTTGTCTTCAAAATATTATATATCTTCTTTTCTGAAATTAGATTTAAAAAATATTCTATGGCAAAACAAGCCCCTCTTTAAAAAGAGGGGCTTGGGAAACTATAGCTCAACTGTAACTATCAGGATTGCTTTTTGTTTGTCGTTATGTGGTTGCATTACATACGAATTGTATCCATCCATAGAACTTAATGAACATTTCACTCTGATAAGTACATCATTGATATCATTACCAAAAACGTGCATAAAATGATATTCTGCCATTTTATCATCACAAAGGATGATTTCATTCTTTTCTGCCAAAAGATACTTTTCTGTAATTGTTAATTTGAAACTTTTTTTCATAAGCATAGAAGTTTCAATTTCATGGGCAATTCTGCTTAAAATCCAGAAATACAATCTTTCGGCTTCTAGCTCTTTTGGCGTTTTTTCACTTTTGTCAGCTTTTAAAAGTTTCTTACCTCTTTCCCGTACAAGTTCTGCTGCAATCTTTTGTTCGAAACTCGCCATAGTTTTCCCTCCTAACAATTTTGTTTTGGATTTTTACTACTAATTAACTGTTATTATGTTATCACAATTTTATGTATATGGCAAGTTATAACAATTTTATTTTAAAAGATTATAAAAAAGAGAATATTAATAATATCCTCTTTTTGAATTTATACTTCTTGATTTGCATCAGAATTTGCTTCATCAGCTTTTTCATCTGAATCTGTTTCTATCAAATCTTTCATTGTAAGATTAATTCTACCTTGTTCATCTATTTCTATAACTTTTACAGGAACTTTATCCCCTACATGAACAAAGTCTTCTACATTTTTTACTCTTTCTTTAGATATTTTAGAAATATGAACTAATCCTTCTTTTCCTCCACCAATATCTACAAATGCGCCAAAGTTGGTTGTTCTAATAACTGTTCCATAATAGATTTGTCCTACTTCAAATTCTCTTACAATATCTTCTATCATTTCTAATGCTTGTTCTGCTTTGTCGTTATCTGTAGAATAAATCATAACTTGTCCATCATCTTCAATATCTATTTTTACACCTGTTGCATCTATGATTTTATTGATGGTTTCTCCACCTTTTCCTATAACATCTTTTATTTTTTCTACTTTAATTTGTGTGGTTACAATATGTGGTGCATATTTTGAAATTTCTTCTCTTGGCTCAGCGATTTGTGGTTTCATAATTTCATCTAAAATATATTGTCTTGCTTTTCTTGTTCTTGCAAATGCTTCTTCAATGATTTTATATGATAATCCATCTACTTTAATATCTACTTGTATTGCGGTTATTCCTTTTTCTGTTCCACCAACTTTAAAGTCCATATCTCCAAAGAAATCTTCTAACCCTTGGATATCTGTAAGCATAACATAATCATCTGGATTTTCTGGATTTGTTACTAATCCTGTAGAAATACCAGCTACTGGTCTTTTTATTGGAACACCTGCATCCATTAATGCTAACGTACTTCCACATATACTTGCTTGTGATGTTGATCCATTTGATGATAATACTTCTGATACAACTCTGATAGCATATGGAAATTCTTCTTTTGATGGTATTACTGGTACTAATGCTTTTTCTGCTAATGCTCCATGTCCAATTTCTCTTCTTCCTGGTCCTCTAGATGGTCTAGCTTCTCCAACACTATATGCTGGGAAATTATATTGATGCATATATCTTTTTGCTGTTTCTGTATCGATTCCATCTAATTCTTGTTCTTCACTCTTCATTCCAAGTGTTACAATAGACATTACTTGTGTTTGTCCTCTTGTAAATAATGCACTTCCATGTGTACGAGGTAATATTCCAACTTCACAAGATAATGGTCTTATTTCATCTAATGCTCTTCCATCCACTCTTTTATGCTCATAGAATATCATATCTCTTACACATTTCTTTTCTAATTTATAAATTGCTTCTCCAATTTCTTGTGCTCTTTTTTCTGCTACTTCTTCTCCTAATTTTTCAGTTACTGCTGCTGTGATTTCTTCTGACAATACAGAAACATTATTATCTCTTGTATCTTTATCTACTTCTTGAACAGCTACTTTCATTTTTTCTGTAAACTCATCTTCTATAAATTGGTATAAATCATGATCAACAGCAAAAGATTTATATGCAAATTTTGGTTTTCCTATTTCTTCTTTCATTTTTTGAATGAAAGCACATATTTTCTTGATTTCTTCATGTCCTTTTTTAATTGCTTCTAACATGATTTCATCAGAAACTTCATTTGCTCCTGCTTCTATCATTGCAACTTTCTCTGCAGTTCCTGCTACTGTTAATGTTAAATCACTAATTTCTCTTTGTGCTTCTGTTGGATTGATAACAATTTCTCCATTAACTAGTCCAACATTTACAGCTGCTGTTGGTCCACCAAATGGTATATCTGAAATAGATAGTGCTGCTGATGCTCCTATCATTGCTGCCACTTCTGGTGAGTTATCTTGTTCTACACTTAATACAGTTGCCACTACAACAACATCATTTCTAAAATCCTTTGGAAATAATGGTCTTAATGGTCTATCGATTGCTCTTGATGTTAATATTGCTTTGTCACTAGGTTTTCCTTCTCTTTTTTGATAAGAGCCTGGAATTTTTCCTACGGCATATAATTTTTCTTCATAATCTACTGATAATGGGAAAAAATCAATTCCCTCTTTAGGTTCTTTTGAAGCTGTAACATTTGCCATTACAACTGTATCTCCATATTTTACTAGCACACTTCCATTTGCTAGTCCACAAAGTTTACCTGTTTCTATAACAAGTTTTCTTCCTGCTAATTCTGTTTCATAACTTTTAAACATATATTTTCCTACCTTTCTTATTTGCAATATCTATGATTGCTTTTTTACACCTATTTTCAAGTAAACTTTGTTAGATTGTAACCTCTATAATATCTTAAATTCTTAAAACATTATACAAGCTACTTCTAAGTCTAGTTTACTTGAATAAAGAGGCGTAGCTTGTTGCAAACGCCTCCTTACAACTTATCAACTATTTTCTTAGTCCTAATTTTTCAACTAGTTCTTTGTATGATTTTTCATCTTTTTTAGCTAAGTAGTTTAATAAATTTCTTCTTTTTCCAACCATTTTTAATAATCCTCTTCTTGAATGGTTGTCTTTTTTATGAACTTTTAGATGCTCTGTTAATTCATTAATTCTTTCTGTTAAAAGAGCAATTTGTACTTCTGATGAACCTGTATCTTTTTCATCTCTTCTAAATTGATTAATGATTTCTTGTTTTCTTTCTGTTGTCATAATAACACCTCCTATTTCTTTTTCTCCTTATACCGAGCATCAATAATAGGTGTCTTTTATTGCGCTAAGTTTAAGGAACTAATTTTACATATCTATTTTACTATACTTCTCTTTAAAAATCAAGACTTTGTGGTAATTTTTTCTATTTACTAGATGATATCTCTATGATTAAAGCTATCATACATTGTAACAAGCATTAATATTGTACATACTCCTAATACAGCAAGTGAAAATAGTAATGATGTATTTGTTGCAAAAGTTCCTGTTGTTCCAAAAATATCCATAATATTTTCCGCATTTGGGAATATTTTTGAATAAATATTCAAATTGTTAAATGGGATAAACCTTATCCAATCTTTTTTGATAAAAGAATTTAATATTGCCATCAAAATACCATTTCCTATGTAAGTTGCAACACTAAAGCTTACTGCAACAGCTGTATTTCTTGTTATAACAGATAACATAATTGCTAATAAAGCAAATAGGATAACTGGGATTATTTTCGCAAAATAGGTTTCTATCATATATAAAGCATTTCCTATTACTTGTACTTCTCCGTTTTCAACATATAAATATTCTGTTCCATTTCCTTCAAAGAATAGGTTTGCAGAAACAATTGTTAATACAGCCATTATGAAAGTAATTACAACTATGTAAAATAATACAGATAATATTTTTGCAGTTAAAATCTTCCATCTTTTATTTGGTGTTAATGCCCAAAATTTAATAGATCCTGATGAAATTTCTGTTGATATTTGTCCTCCTGCCATTACTATTGCCATAATTGCAATCATTACAACAACAAATCCTGGTGCTAATGCTTCAAATAACATTCTATAATTATTATTTGCAAAATTCATATTTGGTTTATTATTCTCTATTTGGTATATACTCATTTTGATATCATCTTCTGTTTCTTGCTTTTTCTCTGCTGTTAATATTTTTCCTGTTGTCAAATCAATTCCTGTTCTAAGACTTCTCTGTTTTTCTTCTATTTCAAGGATTAAAACTTCTCTCCAAGTATCTTCATCCTCTATTTCTCCAATTCTATATTCTTCTCTTAAATCTAAAATTACAATTTGATCTTCATATTCATTCTCTGTTATCTCTCCATTATCAAGGGATTTCTTTGCCATTTCTTTTTCAATTTGTATATATCCTGAAAAATCATTTTCTTTTAGCACTTGTGTTAACTTTGAAATAAATTCACTTTCTGGCTCTCCATTTCTTAATTCTAAAATTTTGTTTAATACTTTCACTTTCCAGTAGAAAAAGGAACTATAAGGATTGGTATCCACTTCTAATGCCAATTGATACCTTTCTAATTCATTTGTTAAATTTGTTCTTGTTTGTTCATCTATATCTTCACTTGCTAAAGTTGTTTCAATTCCTTCTATATTAGATTGTATATCATCTCTCCAATCTTCATAAGGTAATGTATTGGTTTCATTTCTTTCATTCATATATTTTATAAATTGTACAAGACATATCGTACCAACTAAAGCTAATAGTATAACAATTATTAATATTTTAGTTGATAATTTTTTCCAAGTTTTTATATTTTCATCAATAAAAAGTTTCATAATTTTACGCATTTTCATTACCTCCTTTTGTTGCATTAAAGAATATATCTTCTAATGAATGTTCTTTTGGAATAACCGCTTTTATTCCTGCATCAGCATTCGCCAATTCTTTCACAACGGAAGGTACTTGCTCTGTTGCAAGCGTTATTTCTAAAACATTATTTTGTTTTTTTGCTTCTATTTCAAATTTTTCTTTTAATATTTCTATTGCTTTAGGTGTGTCTTGAACACGTAATTCTATTGTTTCTGTTGGTTCTTCCTCTTTTTGATGTATTTCTTCTGTTTTTACAATTTTTCCATTATCTAAAACAGCTACTTTATCACACATTAATTCCATTTCTGATAAAATATGTGAAGATACAAATACCGCAACACCCTCTTTATGTGCAATTTCTTTTAAAATATCTCTTAACTTTTTGATTCCTGCTGGGTCTAAACCATTTGTAGGTTCATCTAATATTAATACTTTTGGTTTATGTAGTAATGTTAATGCTAATCCTAATCTTTGTTTCATACCCAAAGAATATTTTCCTACCTTGTCGTCTGCTCTATCTTTTAATTCAACTAGTTCTAGCATTTCATCAATTCTTTTTTCATCTACATTTCTAATCCTTGCATGCAATTTTAAATTATCTCTTCCTGTCATATATCTATACATATCTGGATTTTCAACAATTGCTCCTATATATTCCATCGCTTTTTCAAATTGTTTTTTTGTGTCATATCCATTTACTTTAATTTCTCCAGCATCATTATCAATCATCCTTAATATCATTTTTATAGTTGTTGTTTTTCCAGATCCATTTGGGCCAAGGAATCCATAAATTTCTCCTTCTTTTACTTCAAGGCTGATATCATCTATTACTTTTCTTTTTCCAAATGATTTGCTTAAATTTTTTATTTCTAATACAGTATTAGCCATTTTTAAACTTTCCCCCTTTATTAATAAACATCTAAACTGATAGAATTTCCATATCCGTCATATTGTAAATTTGCATATGTAACTTTCCATTCTCCATCAATTTTTTGTAACATAATTTCATCATTTGATGGTGAAAATGATCCTGCTCTTGTTTGTTCTTGATTTAAGTAGTTTAAATATTTTGCTTCTGTTTCTACTTCTGAGCTAAATGTTACTGTTACTGTATTTCCTTCAAATTCATAACTTGCTATTTTTGTAATATTTCTTTCATATTTTGTTCTTACTTCATTAATATCTGTATATCCTCTTTTTAATGCTTGCACTAAAAATTGATGTTGAATTTTAACAGCTTCACTATTGTCTACCATTATATCTTTTAAAGCTTCTTCTGCTTCTTGCTCATATGCTTTTTCTGCCTCTTCTGATACTTCTCCTGTTAATGTTTGCATTTCTTCTGGTAATACTAAATATTTATCAGTAACATCAATAAATTCTTCACAAGCACTTCTTATTTCTGTTTTGTCATCCTCTCTTTGTCTTTCGACTTCCACTAAATATACTACTAATGCTAATACCACTATAATTGTTAATATTAGACCTGTATTTATTTTTTTCAAAAATTTCATATTCCTCTCCGATTTTCTCTCGGAATTCCCCCTTTCTTTTTTCATTTTTATATATTTTATTCTTTATTTAATATAGCCAAAATATCTTCATCTTTTTTCAATTCTGGCCCTAAAAACTCATAACATTTTTTACTTACATTCATCGCGGCTAATCCAATTTCTTTGTCTTCTCTTAATCTCTTACTTGCATATTTTATGATGATAGGTTTATTGGTTACTGCTACCATAACTACTTCTTTGTCATCTCTCATTTCTTGTGTTGCAAAATAAAGAATTTGTCCAGATTTTTTCAAACCTGCGATTAATAATTCTTTATCCTCTAATAAATTTTCTTTTGCATAACAATATGTCCATCCGACTTGACTGACAGATTCATACACAACCTCTCTGTCTCCTTTTAATCTGTCGCTTGCAAATTCTAATGCTTCTGGATTATTATGTAATGCTTCTAATACGATTTCTTTATCATCTCTAAATTCTGAACAAGCAAATTCTAATAATGCTCCTTCTTTTTTTACATTTTCTATTACATATTCTCTATTTTTAGAGTTTTGTTTCATATTAGTTACTTCTATTCGTTCTGGCATTTTCATTCTCCTTGTTTTCATAAATGATTTGTCCATTTTTTATTGTATATATGATTTTTATATTTTTTATGTCATCCATATCTATTTCTAAAGGATTTTTATCGATTATAATGAAATCTGCATTTTTTCCTTTTTCTATGCTTCCTTTTTCATTTTCTTCAAAATATTGATAGGCTACATTTATGGTTACACCTTTTATAGCATCTAATACAGTGATCTTTTGCTTCTCTCCTAACTCAATTCCTTTTTGAGTTCTACGAGTTACTGCACACCATATTGTTTCAAACATATTTGCCATGATAACTGGTGTATCTTGATGCATTGTATATACTAAATTTTCTTCTATTGCACTTTTTATAGGACTAATATCTTGTGCTCTTTCTCCAAAATTTTTTATATGGATATCTCCCCAATAATAGACATGTGCTACAAAAAATGATGGAATCATATGTATTTTTTTCATTCTTTTTAATTGATCATGTCTTACAAGTTGTGCATGTATCATGACTGGTCTGTAATAATTTTCTATATCTTGTTTTTCATATGCTTCTATCAATTGTTCTGCTGCTGCATCTCCATTACAATGTGTAATTAATTGCATTTTTTCATCTAATGCAGTTTTAACATATTTTTCTACTTGTTCATCCGTATAAATTGGATATCCTCTATATTCCGTTTCTCCTTCATATGGTTCACTCATCCATGCCGTTTTCCCTTGTGGGGAACCATCTAAAAATAATTTGTATCCTCCAATTTTATAATGATGATGATAGTTCTTCACAAAGTTTTTATTTTGTTCCACAATTTCTTTGGAATTTTTTATATCTACATAACTTACTATATCTAGGTTTAACATTTGTTTTTCTGCCATGTATTTTAATAATTCAAATTCCTTTTCTTTTGTGATTCCATCTTGAACGGTTGTTATTCCAAAACTTGCATATATCTTTTCTGCCATCTTTATTTGGTTCATCATTTGCTCATTGGTTACATTCATTGTATTTTTGGTTGCATTGATAAAAGCATTTTCTTCTAAATAACCATTGGGCATTTGTGTACCTTTTTCTCTTCCAATAGTTCCACCTTCTGGAGATTTTGTATTTTCAGTTATCCCTAATATTTCTAATGCTTTTGTATTAACTACTCCCATGTGTCCCGACTGATGTGTTATCATGATGGGATTTTCTTTAGATATTTGATCTAAAATCTCTTTCGTTGGATGCATTTTTTCTTCTAACAAATTATGATCATATCCAAACCCAATTAGCCATTCTTTATCATTTTTGTTGTTTTCCATTTTAAATTTCTTCATAGTTTCTATGATATCTTCAAAATTTGAACATTTTTCTAGATGTGCTATTCCAAGTGTTTGCGCTAATGCTGTTATATGGCTATGTGAATCAATAAATGCTGGCATTAAACATTTTCCATTTAAATCTACTTTTTCTACCTCCTCTCCTCCTATTAATTTGAATATTTGGGCTTCATTTCCTACTTCTATAATTTTTCCATTTTCTATTAAAACTGCTTCTACATTTTCATTTTTTCCTAAAGTAATGATTGAGCCGTTATAATATACTTTTTTCATATTACCCCCTTTTTAGCCAGAAAAAAATGACCATTTATTTTTTATATGGTCATTATATCATTACATTTCTTTTTTTACTATATATTTTTTATTAATTATTTATTAAATTTTTCTTATGAACAAAGCGACCTTGGTCACTTTTTAAATAATAAAAATGGTGCCGCCTTCTTTCACTGTGAGAAAATCCTGCATAAAAGCAATGATTTCTATAGCTAGGAATGCACTGACAAAGATGATTAGTATAGTGAATCCATATCGGTTCTCCAGACTGGGCTCCCAAAAATTTTCGGTTATAAACCGAAACATTGAGAGTCCAAGCATTGCAATCATGCCGAAGAATGAGACAAAGAAGATAAACTGGTATTTTACTATTGTCTCACACATTTTTCTGAACATAACTACCTCCAGACTTTTTGCTTGTTACCAAAATTCTAGTAACAATTCACAAAAATGGTACATTTATTGTAGTTCGCTGTACCCACGAATATTACTTCTATTATACCACTTTTACCATTATCAGTCAAAATGAGCCTTGCTATTAACAGATTAAGATGCTTTTTTATTTCTCAATTCATGAGCATATTGTAAGGTTACTTCATTTACTTCTCCTGAAGATATTCTAGCAATCTCACATAAAACTTCTTGTTCATCTAATAATTTTATTTTTGTACTTGTTCTGTCATTTTCCACATTTTTACTTATAAAATAGTTATTGTCTGCTACTGCTGCTATTGGTGCTAAATGAGATATGCATAATACTTGATGTGTTGTTGCTATATTTTTTAATTTTTCTGCTACTGCTTTTGCTGCTTTTCCACTTATTCCGGTATCAATTTCATCAAATATTAAAATTGGAATTTGATCTGTTTCTGCTAATACTTTTTTAATTGCTAACATAATTCTTGACATTTCTCCACCAGATGCAATTTTGATTAATGGATTTTCATTTTCTCCAATATTGGTTTTTATAAATATTTCGACTTCATCTTTTCCATCTTCAAAAAAATCATTTATTTTATAATCAACTCTTACATTAATTTTTGCATTTTTCATTTCTAATTCTACTAATTCTTTATTGATTTTTTCGCTCAATTGTTTAGCATATTGTTTTCTTATTTCACTTATTTTATTAGCTATTTCTGTCATTTGTTTTTCTAATATTTCTTGTTCTTTTTTTAATTGATTATTGTGTTCATCTACATTTTCTATTTTATCTATTTCTTGTTTGATTTCTTCTCCATATGCTAATATTTCTTTTATATTGTTTCCATATTTTCTTTTTAAATCATATAGTAAGTCTAGCCTTGTTTCTATTTCTTCTCTTTCTTGTTCATTAAACTCTATATCTTCACGAAAACTATTGATATCTCGTTCTATTTCTTGTAATTCATAATATATATTTTTTAAAGAAGATGCAGTTTCTTCATATTTTTTATCAATATCTTCTATTTTTTCTAATGCTCTTATAGCACTTGATAATATATCTATCGTGTTTTCACTGATTGCTGTATCTGCTTCAGATATACTTTTTGCTATTTTTTCTGAATTCATCATGACTTTTCTTTTTTCATTTAATTTTTCTTCTTCTCCGTCTTTTAATTTAGCCTCTTCTATCTCATTTAATTGATATTTTAATAAATCTAGCTTTCTTTGTTTTTCTTTCTCATCTCCATAGTTTTCTCTTAATTCTCTTTTTATTTCATTATATCTTATATATTTATTTTTGTAATCCTGTTTAAATTGTACCAGAGTCTCTCCAGCAAAATTATCTAAATATTTCTTGTGTGTTCTACTATCTAATAATTGTTGGTTGTCATTTTGTCCATGTATTTCCATATAATGACTCATAAAATTTTTTAGCTCATTTACAGTAACAAATCTACCATTTATTTTACACATATTTCTCCCATTACTATAGATTTCTCTTGAAATGATGATATTTCCATCTATAGCGTTTATGTCTTTTGGTGCATATATGCATAGTTCTACAAATGAATGATTTTCTCCTTTTCTTATCATTTCTTTTGAAAATCTTCCACCACAAATGATTCCTAATGAGTCTATAATTAATGTTTTTCCAGCTCCTGTTTCTCCTGTTAATACATTCATTCCTTTATTGAAATTTATTTCTAAATCTTCTATAATCCCTATATTTTTTATATGTAAATTTGTTATCATATATACCTCCAGCAACGCAAAAAAATGTTCGCTTTTATTATATTGACTTTTTTATTTTTTGTCAATAGTTTTTACGAACATTTTTTCTTTTTATTCAAGAGAAGTAAATTATAACATTTGAAGAACAAATAAGAAAAATCAAAGATTTTTCTTTAATTTGTTCTCGCCCGATTTGAGTTTTCGACTAAAAGAAAAAAATCTCAAAGGGCTAGCGATTGTAGCTTTTTATATAATAGGAAAGTAATACTTTCCTATTATATAAAGAAACCTCACCACCTGAATTCCAGTAGCGAGGCTAGGCTTATTCCTCTTGAGAATCATTGGCATTTATGCCATTGTCTTGCCTTTTTCCATGTGTTTTACTGTTGTTTTCTCGAATGCCAATAATTGCAGTTATTGCAATCGCACCGATCACAAAAACAACCAAAGTAATTGCTTGTGCGATTTTATTCCAGTTAAGGAACAACAATGTGCTTAGCAGCCCTACTGCAATACAGGAGAAAAATATGGATAAATACCGCATATATTCTCTCTTGAAGAAGCTTTCGAAAATGATATTTCCCACAATCAGTAGCATGGTAACCCCCAAGATTTCTTCCTGGTTAAAATTTATGGTAGGTATAATGGAGCCTACCAAAACGCCCAAGAAGATCACGATTAATTTTTTCATCGCGGAATACTCCTTTCTTCTTTAGAATATCCTTATTATACCATATTTTTATTATTATGTAAAGTTGTTATTCTTCTAAATATTTCTTTAAGAACTTTCCTGTATAACTTCTTTCATTTTTACAAATTTGTTCAGGTGTTCCAACAGCAATGATTTCTCCTCCTGCATCTCCACCTTCTGGTCCTAAATCAATAATATAATCTGCTGTTTTTATTAAATCTAAATTATGTTCAATAACAATAATCGTATTTCCTGTATCTACAAGTCTTTGTAAAATATCTACTAATCTATGAACATCTGCAATATGAAGTCCTGTTGTAGGTTCATCTAATATATATAATGTTTTGCCAGTAGCTCTTTTGGATAATTCTGTTGCCAATTTTACTCTTTGTGCTTCTCCACCTGACAATGTTGTGGATGGTTGTCCTAATTTAATATATCCTAATCCAACATCATATAAGGTTTGTATTTTTTGTTTGATTTTTGGTATGTTTTCAAAGAATTTTAATGCTTCTTCAACTGTCATATCTAATACATCAGCTATATTTTTACCTTTATATTTTACCTCTAATGTTTCTCGATTATATCTTTTACCTTTACATACTTCACAAGGTACATATACATCTGGTAGAAAATGCATTTCTATTCTATGAACACCATCTCCATTACAACTCTCACATCTTCCACCTGAAACATTAAAACTAAATCTTCCTTTTTCATAACCACGCATTTTTGCTTCATTTGTTCCTGCAAAAATATCTCTTATTAAATCAAATGCTCCTGTATAAGTAGCTGGGTTAGAGCGAGGTGTCCTTCCAATTGGTGATTGATCTATATTAATAATTTTATCAATATTGTTCAATCCTTTTACTTGTTTACATTTTCCTGGCTTTTCACTTGCTCCATTTAACTGTTGCGCAATATTTTTATATAAAACTTCATTGATTAATGTACTTTTTCCTGATCCTGAAATTCCTGTTATACAAGTAAATACACCTAGAGGAAATTTCACACTTACATTTTTTAAATTGTTTTCTGTTGCTCCTATTACTTCTATACTTTTTTTATTTCCTTTTCTTCTTGTTTTTGGTACATATATTTTTTTTCTTCCACTTAAGTAATCTCCTGTAATAGAACCTTCTATTTGTTTAATTTCTTCTGCAGTTCCTTGTGCAATAACATGTCCCCCATGAACACCTGCCCCAGGTCCAATATCGATAATTTGGTCTGCTGCATACATAGTATCCTCGTCATGTTCTACTACCAATAATGTATTTCCCAAATCTCTTAGTTTTTTTAGTGTTGCTATTAATCTATCATTATCTCTCTGATGTAATCCTATACTTGGCTCATCTAATATATATAATACCCCTGTTAATCCTGAACCAATTTGTGTTGCTAATCGGATTCTTTGCGCTTCTCCTCCTGATAATGTTCCAGCACTTCTTGATAAAGTAAGATATTCTAATCCTACATCTATTAAAAACTGTAATCTTGCATCAATTTCTTTTAAAATCATATCTGCAATGATTTTTTGTGATTGTGTTAGTTCTAAATTTCTTAAAAAGTCTTGTAATTGTCTTATAGAAAGATCAGTTAATTCATTTATATTTTTATCTCCAATTTTTATAGAAAGAATTTCTTTTTTTAATCTAGCACCATTACATGCATCACAATGCATATTACTCATATATAGCTCGTAAAAATCTCTCATACCTTGAGATTTTGTTTCATTATGTCTTCTTTCTAATGTTGGTATAACGCCTTCAAATGGAGCTTTGAATTTTCTTGTACCATATGGTGATTCAAATTCAAAATCAATTTCTTCTGTTCCTGTTCCATATAATATTTTTTCTAAAAAGTCTCTTGGCAAGTCTTTTATTTTTTTCTTAATATCGACTCCATAATGCCTTCCTATACTTTCAAAATACATTTTTGCCATTGTCTCGCCTTTTTTCATCGTGCTTGAACCAAAGGCTTTTACACCATCATATAAGGTTTTATTTTTATCTGGAATGATTAAGTCTTCATCCATTTTCATTAAATAACCAATTCCTGAACATTTTGGACATGCTCCATATGGGTTATTGAATGAAAACATTCTTGGTGTTAATTCTGGAAAACTAAATCCACAATCTGGACAAGCATAATTACAACTATATAGTACTGGCTTTTTTCCTATAATGTCGATTAATACTAAATTATCTGCATGTTTTAAAGCAACTTCTATAGATTCTGTAAGTCTTGCTGTAATATCTTCTTTGATGACCAATCTATCCACTACAATTTCTATTTCATGTTTTTTATTTTTATCTAATTTTATTTCATCGGTTAATTCATAGTTTTCCCCATCAACTCTTACTCTTGCAAATCCATCTTTTTGCAAATCTTCGAATAATTTTGTATATTCTCCTTTTCTTCCTCTAACAACTGGTGCTAATACTTGAATTCTTGTTCCCATTTCTAGTTTCAAGACATTATCTACAATCTGGTCTATAGATTGTTTTTCTATTTTCTTACCACAGTTTGGACAATATGGCGTTCCAATTCTTGCAAATAATAGTCTTATATAATCATATATTTCTGTTACTGTACCTACTGTAGAACGAGGATTTTTAGATGTTGTTTTTTGGTCTATCGATATGGCTGGTGACAAACCTTCTATGGATTCTACATCTGGTTTTTCCATTAATCCTAAGAATTGACGAGCATAGGATGATAAACTTTCTACATATCTTCTTTGTCCTTCTGCATATAAGGTATCAAATGCTAAAGACGATTTTCCAGATCCAGAAAGTCCTGTTATGACAACTAGTTTATCTCTTGGTATTTCTAAATTTATATTTTTTAAATTATGTTCTTTTGCTCCTTTTATAATGATTTTGTCATTCATTCTAATTCCCTCCTGCTTAACAGAATTATTATACTATATAATTTAAAATTAAACAATAGTTTGGAAAATATTTTTTGTTTTGTATTTACATAATTCTTTATTTATAGTATAAGATTGATTGGCTTTATGCTGAATAAACTATTTATGGAGGAATTTTTATGAATTGCTATCCGACCAGAAGAGAAAAGCACAACGACCTGATTGAGGATTTCCTCAAAGATGACTCTCGGCATTATTTGACACTTCGTTTATATAAACGAGAAATCCCCATTTTGGAAAGAGAAAATCCTGGTATCGTTATCCGCCAAGGTGCTCCCTATCAGAACACCGCACTCTTCATCTGTACTATCTTAAAAAGATAACAGATAAATAGTTTTCAAGGGAGGTTATCTATTGTAACCTCCCTTGTTTTTAATTATTTTTACTATCATATTCTAATAATTCTATTAAATATTCTCGTCTAGGATTTTTTAATTTTCCTAATTGTTCCTTTGCCTTACCTCTTTTTATAAAATGCAATTTACACAATTCTACTTCTTGATTATTGTTTTGTAAGTTTCTTAAATAGTTTTTATAATGTTCTTCTAAATCTGATTTACTCATTTTCAATAAACATTTTGTAAATACCATATATGTATGAAGTTTATTTTCTGGTAAACTTATATATTTAATTTTATTTTCAAAAAACTGATTTCCGTCTTGTAAATCTATGTTTAGTTCTTCTTTTGTTTCTCTAATAATTGTTTGGATAATACCACCATTCTTTAAATCTTCTATCTCTGCACCACCCCCACATGGTTGTATACAGTGTGGAAAAGATGTATTTTCATTAAGTTCTCCTAATACATAATATCTATCATTTGTTTCTAATAAACATCCTGCACCTAAGCTATGACATGCATATTCATTTGGTAAACCGATTCTTTCATCATATAAATAATGTGCATAATCTGTTTCTTTACATGTAAGAATTACTTTATTCTCAAGATTTTCATATGAACTTACACACAATAATTTACCATTCCACAAACTTGGATTCTTACTTTTAGCTCCATCCCAAAAATTAGATATTTCATATTTTAAATTATCTGGTATTTCAAATAGTTCTTTACTTATATTGATTTGTATTTTTTTATTTTCTATATTTTCTATCATAAAATTCTCCGCTATTTATGTATTCCCTATATTTTATGTATGTATCCATCTTGTAATTCGTAATATATTCACTTTCTCTTGTTAATTGTTTGATAGTTGATTTTATTTTTAAATGAAATGGCAATTTTAATATCCACATTGCTATTTTATATGGTATATATATTTCATTAATATGTCTTTCTGCTTTTAAGGCATGATTGATTTCGTTTATTGTAATTGTTTCAGGTCCACATATTAGTGTTTTTCCTATATATTCTTCATTTTGAACCACATTGATTGCAATGGTAACTAAATCATCTACATGAATGATTGTATTTTTATATTCTCCTTTTCCAATCTTTATACAATACCCATTCTCTGCCCTTTTTAGAATTTTCCCCATACTACCATTATAAGTTTTTCCATAAACAGAGCATGGTTCTAAAATGATTAATGGTAATTTATCTTTTTTATAGTACTCCATTCCAATCTTTTCAGCTTCTAACTTTGTTTTTCCATATACATTAGTAGGTTCTTTTTTAGATGAAATTGTTACTATTTTATTTGTTTTATACACTGCTACTGTACTAAAAAAAACCACTTTTTTTACACGATATCTTATACATTCTTCAAATAATTTTTTAGTAGCGATTGTATTTATCTTATTCATATCTCCTTCTTCTGTGGTTTTGCCTGCTAAATGATATACGATTTCTACATGCTCCATCATATTTTGAAAGTTTTGTATTTCTTCTATATTCCCATAAACAATGTCTAAGTTTTTATCATATTTTTTCTTTAATTCATCTATCTTTTCACTTTTTTTATGGCAAAATGCTCTTACCTCATTTTTTTCTTCTAATAATCTTTTTGTTAGATTATATCCTATATAACCATTTGCTCCTGTTACTAAAATTATTTTTCATTCCTCCTTTTTTCTTGCATAGGATGGCACAATGAAATTTATAATTTTGTGAATTTCCTCTTTTTGAATATCTTCTTGTTCCAAAAGTTCTTTTATTTTTTCTATTTCCCTAAAAATAGGTTTTTGAACAGTATCTTCTATTTTTAAAATTTTATCGTATTTTGTATCTTTCAAAATTTCTGAAGAGTAAGATAATTCTTCTTTTATTTTTTCTCCTGGTCTTATTCCTATATATTTTATAAATACATCTTTATTCAATTTTAAATGTAATGCTTCTAAAATTTTTATGGTCAAATCATATATTTTAATAGTTTGTCCCATATCTAATATATATATTTTACTATTTTCATTAAAATTTAATGCTAATAAAATTAAATATACTGCTTCTTCCATACTCATAAAATATCTTTCCATATGTTTATCTGTTAAGGTAATTGGTTCATGATTTAATATTTGTTGTTTTATAATTTGTGTCAGAGAACAACTACTCTCTATTACATTTCCAAAACGAACAGCCATATAGATTGTATTTTTACTATTTTTCATAGATAAAATCATTTTCTCACATATTCTTTTGGTAGCCCCCATCATACAAATAGGATTTACAGCTTTATCTGTAGATATGAATAAAAACTTTTTTGCTTCATATTTTTCACATAATTGAATAAGATGATATGTTCCCATTACATTATTTTGAATTGCTTCAATTGTATTTTTTTCCATAATTGGTACATGTTTATAAGCTGCTGCATGAATCACAAAATCTGGTTTGTATAATTTAAATATTCCATTTAATATATTTACATGATTTATATTACATAGTAGAACTTCAACTTTTTCCTCTAGCCCTTTACTTTTTATCCTATTTTCTAATTTGAAAATACCACTTTCACAATAATCTAATGCGATTATTTTTTGTGGATTGAAATCCAGAATCTTTTTTAGTAAAGCATATCCTATTGATCCTGCTGCACCTGTAATCAATATTACTTTATCCTTTACTATCTTTTCTATATCTTGTGAATATTGATTCGTACTTTCTTTTCCTATTAATTTTGGTATATCTAATTTTTGCATTTTTTCAAAAATCTCATTCATTTTTTCTGTTGTCTCCTCTATTTTGATAATTAAATTAGTTTTTCTAATTCCTTGATTTTATCTCTTACTTCTGCAGCTTTTTCAAATTCCATTTTACTTGCATATTCTAACATTTCATCTGTTAATTTGTTGATGATATCTTTGATATCCTCCTCTTTTTCCATTTTATATTCTACACCAATATTCTCTGTCTGAATTGCTTTTATAGAATCTCTTACAGATTTTTGGATTGTTTTTGGTGTAATATGATGTTCTTGATTATATTGTTCTTGTATGTTTCTTCTTCTATTTGTTTCTTTTATCGCTTTTTCCATAGAATCTGTTAGTTCATCTGCATACATGATAACCGTTCCATCTGTATTTCTAGCTGCTCTTCCTATTGTTTGGATTAATGAACGTTCTGAACGCAAAAATCCTTCTTTATCTGCATCCAAAATGGCAACTAATGAAACTTCTGGAATATCTAATCCCTCTCTTAAAAGATTAATTCCTACTAATACATCAAATTCACCTAAACGAAGCTTTCTGATAATTTCCATTCTTTCTAATGCTTTTATATCTGAATGCATGTAATTTACTTTTATATCTAAATTTTTTAAATAAGCTGTTAAATCTTCTGCCATTTTTTTCGTTAGTGTTGTTACTAACACTCTTTCATTTTTTTCCACTCTGATTCTGATTTGCTCAATTAAATCATCTATTTGATTAGTTACTGGTTTTACTTCTATTTTTGGATCCAATAATCCTGTTGGTCTTATAATTTGTTCTACTACATTATCTTGTGAATGTTCTTTTTCATATTCGGCAGGTGTTGCACTAACAAATACAACTTGATGGATTCTTTCTTCAAATTCATTAAACATAAGTGGTCTATTATCATATGCTGATGGCAATCGAAATCCATATTTAACAAGAGAATCTTTACGAGCTCTGTCTCCATTATACATGGCTCTTACTTGTGGAATGGTAGCATGTGACTCATCTATTAATAACAAGAAGTCTTTTGGAAAATAATCAAATAAAGTAAATGGTGGACTTCCTGTTTCTCTTCCACTAATATGTCTTGAGTAATTTTCTATTCCTTGACAAAATCCAGTTTCTTTCATCATTTCTAAATCAAAACTTGTTCTTTCTTGAATTCTTTGGGCTTCTATCAGTTTGTTTTGAGATTTAAAGTATTCTACCCTTTCTTCCATTTCTTGTTCTATCGTTTTAATGGCTCTTTCCATTTTCTCATTTGAAGTTACATAGTGTGAATTTGGAAATACCATGACATGTTGTCTTATCCCTATTGGCTTTCCAGTTAATGGATTGATTTCACTAATTTTGTCTATTTCATCTCCCCAGAATTCCACTCTTATGGCAGATTCCCCTTTGTCTGAAGGATAGATTTCTAGTATGTCTCCTTTTGCCCTAAATGTTCCTCTTTTAAAATCAATTTCATTTCTTGTATATTGCATGTTGATTAGCTTTTTTAGTATTTTTTCTCTGGATATTTGCATCCCTGGTCTTAATGATACAATCATGTTTTCATAGTCTATTGGGTCCCCTAATCCATAGATACAAGATACGGATGCTACAATAATAACATCTCTTGTTTCAAATAAGGCAGCTGTTGCAGAGTGTCTTAACTTGTCTATCTCATCATTGATAGATGCATCTTTTTCTATATAAGTATCTGATTGTGCTATATAACTTTCTGGTTGATAGTAATCATAATAAGAAACAAAATATTCCACATTATTTTCTGGAAAGAATTCCTTAAATTCTGAGTATAATTGTCCAGCTAATGTTTTATTATGAGCTAATACCAATGTTGGTTTTTGAACTTGCTGTATAATATTGGCCATTGTAAATGTTTTTCCAGAACCTGTAACGCCAAGTAATGTTTGAAATTTCTTTCCTTGTTTTATTCCATTTGATAAATATTCAATTGCCTGTGGTTGGTCTCCTGTTGGTTTGTATTCTGAATGTAATTTAAACATAGTTCCTCCTAATATTTTAGGTCAAATTTAATTTTTCCTTTGGGTGGTGTTGTCGTCCATTTGCAATTTTTCATAATTATATTGTAATATCATTTCATATCTCATATTTATAATTTTCTTATAAAATTCTTTTCTTATTTCTGAAATAAAAGGTGTCGTATCTATAATACTATAAATTTCTTGCATATTAATTTTAGGAAATATCCTAAGTAGTGCTTGGTTACAATCTTCATTTTGCAAACTGCTTATATATTCAAAATAATTAATTTTCTTATCATTTATTTTTATCGCAGAAGTTGGAAATACAAATACTCTAGCCTCCATTTCGGATTTATCGTTTATGATTTGCTCAATTCTTTCATCTGTTAATTGTGGATATAAACAGGATGCACAATCATAAATAGGTGCTATTTCTATTTTCTTTGAACTTTCGTTTATTAGGAATCCCCAATTGCCATTATGTCTATCAAAATTTCCTACTAAGCAGTCGGATATAAACATATTCCAGAAAAACTCTTTTAATTCTTTTGCATCATATATTTGTTGTTCTTCTATCGTTTCAATTACTTCCTCAAGTTCTGTTCCATAACCATTTTTCGAAGTTTCTATTTGACTATTTTTTAATTCAGCAAATTGTTTTAATACAGTACCATTTGATGTAAAATCCTTGCAAGCTACCACTATTTTTTCGCTACCATTTAAATTATACGATCCTAACAAAACATCTTGTACTTTAAGTCCTAATATTCTTATTATATTACAAGCTACATATTCTGATATACAATTATTCGAATATCCATGTTCAGAAATTCCTTCATTAATACCTGGAAACTTTAGCATATAATCTTCATTATTGTATTTAATACAAATTTTTCCTCCATTTTTTCCACCATAGTACTTAAATTTATTTATCTCATAATTTGTAAAATCTAACATTATTAACCTCCCCTTTATAAAATAATTATATTCTTATATTAGTCCTCCATAAATATATTTTTTATAAAAATAATCACATTGTTCTTCTGTAATATCTCCATCAACAAATGCACTATTTACTGAACCTTGTAACTCATTAATTAAGCAGTCTAAATAGCTTACTTTGTTCTTTATTCCTTCTTTTAGTCTTTTTAAATCTTCTTCTAAATATTTTGGAAGGCACTTTTCTAAAATATCATCATTATATTTTTCGACCATATATTCTCCTCGTATAAAATCAAATAATACTTAATACTATTTATACCATATTTTAGCATAAAACACAATACTAAAGCAGCACACAATAAAGTGTGCTGCCTTAATACTTTTGTTACTTTTTCTCGAGCGACTCAAGATAATTTGAAAGTTCCTCAGCCGAATGCACAATATCATATAAATCCTGTACAGATTCTTCTGTAAAACCCTCACAAATGGATTTGTCAATCATGATGAGAGCGTCGTCAAAATAGCCCTCAATATTGGTGACGACAATTGGACTCTGATGTTCTCCAACACTCTTGCTTTCGATGGCTGTATAGAGGTCATGGAGCGTTCTCATGTCCCCTGGCAGAATAATGATAAGATCTGCCTTTTCCATCTGGTAAATTCTATCCGCCAGCCAGCCTTCGCCACCTAATATCCAACTGTGCTTTCCTTTTAGCATAAAGTCTGCAACGATCAACCCCGCTTTCTTGTATCCTTCATTCTTGATTCTCGCTGCTGAGCTTGCAACAAATACCTTCATTCGTTTCACTCCTTAAATAATTATTTTTGAGTTTCTGGTACCTATGCAATCATGCATATCATCATTATTATACTATTTTTATGTAAATTTGTCAATTTCATGTTTTTTTCATGATTATTTACAAATATTAGTCTGAACTTCTTTTATCTAATTTTTTATATTCTTCCATTGTTAAATGATTTTCAGTCAAATATTTTGCAAGTTCTTTCCCAACAAATCGATAATGCCATGGTTCATAATTAAATCCTGTGATTTCTTCTTTTCCTTTTGGATATCTTAAAATAAATCCATATTTATAACAATTTTTCATCATCCACACAATTTCTTTCTCATCATCTTCTTTATTTTCAAAGTATTTTCCATTTCTAAAACTTGCTACATCAAAAGCATATCCAGTTTGATGTTCACTTTCCCCAGGTAATGCTGCATATTTTAGTGCCAATTCATATCCTAATTCTTCCACTTTTTGATTAAAAACACGTTGTTGATATTCATAAGAACGATAACCACTATCTATGATAATATATAATCCTTCTTTTTCAGCAGCTTTTTGCATTTCTGTAAAGAATGGTAAAATAGAAGCACTAATTTGCGGTTTTAATGATGGATTCATATATTGATGAAAATTATCTTCATTTTCATCTGTATTTACTAAATCATCAGGGACATAATCTGATGGTAATTTGTTTTGTTTATTCACAATTTTATCAAAAGCTAAATTACGCATATCCTTTTCTCCTTTTCTTTTAAATTATATCATGGTAATTTTTTGTTTTCAAGGCCATCTTTTTTAAGTATATCTGCTAATAAACCTATCGATTTGCTCTTAGAAAAAAATTCCCCCTATACAATTATTGTATAGGGGGAATGAGTACAATATTCAATTTTCTCTTAAAATCACACAACCATATGGCATTAATTTTTCCATAGAACTGTTACCGATTCTGAAAACCGTTTTTCGTTCATTGCTATGAAGATTAATCCATTGTTCTTCTGCGGTTCTGTTTACAGCGATAATGAGTCTTTTTTCATTTACTTTTCTTTCGAAAATAAATACCTTTTCCGTAATTATCGAGATGTTTCCTTCTCCTGTAGAAAGAATATCAGAATTCTCTTTACGATATTTCCCGAGTTCTCTTACAAAAGATTTCATTTCTTCATCTTGATTTTTCCACAAATACGGTTTCCGATTAAAAGGATCCTTGTAACCTGCATCTGCTAATTCTGTTCCCTGATACACACAAGGAATACCAGGAATATTATACAAAATTACTAATGCAAGTTTGAGAAGTTTTTTTCCATGAACATATTGTTCTTCTGTCAATCTGTCATGTTCCGCTTCATATCTTCTGAATTCGTAAGTGTCGAATCTTTCTCCTTTCAGCCATGGTGCTTCGATATCCCAAATTCGTTTGTTAAAGACATCTGGATTCATTTTATCTCCCACCAACATCGTAATTGGCATAGGTGTATCATGTGTCCCAATGTTATTCAACAAAATGTTGGATACTGTTTTAGGATATTCTCCATAAACTCTGTTGAAATTGTAACTGAGATGTCCATCTCTCCCATACCGAACCCATCGGAGAATAGCGTCAGCCAGTGGATAATTCATAACAGAATCGAGTTGACCATCGAAAATTTTTGAGTCTTCTCTATCTGTTGCAATTCCCCACATTTCTCCGATAAAAATCGTATCAGGAAATTGTGCTTTCACTCTCCCAATAGCATAAAGAAACTCTCTTGGCAAATTTTCGCCTAAGTCCAGTCGAATACCAGAAGCTCCATTTTCAAGGTGCTTTTCAGCGACTCTTGTCATTTCATCTTGATATTCTTTTAACATCGTATCACATTCTGGCATCTCCTTAAAGTTCCACCAGAATACCAATTTACCATCTTTAGTTCTTTTATACCATTTTTGGCATTTAGGGTTTTGGAGATAAATGCTATTGATTCCAGTGTGGTTAAACACCAAATCCACTACAATAAGGATTCCTAACTTTTTTGCACTTTCACAAAGGTTCCTAAAGTCACTCCAGTTGCCAAGCCATGGATCAATCATGAAATGATTTCCCACATCATAATGGTGATACGAAACACTTTGATTGATGGGAGTCATGTAAATCATGTCAAACCCGAGGTCATGAAAATATTCTAATTTTGCTTCAATTCCTTTTAAGTTTCCTCCATAATAATAAAGGTTTCTGTACTCTCCATCATAATCCGGTTGCCAATCTGGCATTCTGTCATCCCAGTTTTTTAACTTCCGACCGTTAATATGTTCAGGAACTCCTCCTTTTCTATAGAATCTATCTGGCATTAATTGATAAGCTGTTCTCCCTAACCAAATGTTAGAGTTTGTACTCATGTTTTTCACCCTTTCTAATTAGATTACAGATGGTTACTATTTTTCTTACTCTTACTGTACTATTTTGTCGAATTTTTGTCAATAATTATGTTGGCATTTTCTAAATTTTATTTTCTAGGATTCTTGCCATTTGTACACCAGATGCAGATGCCATCATCAAACCTCTTGTCATTCCTCCACCATCTCCAATGCAATATAAATCTTTTACACTTGTTTCAAATTGTTTGTTGATGGTAACTTTATTGCTATAAAATTTTATTTCTGGAGCATATAATAAATTTTCTGGATTAGCAAATCCTTCTACAACTTTATCCAAACATCTAATAAATTGTAATATATCTGTCATGGTTCTGTATCCTAATGCAAATGTGATATCACCTGCTACGGCAGATTTTAATGTTGGAACCACTTTATTATTTTTTAATTCTGCCTCCCATGTACGCTTTCCTCTATAAATATCGCCTAATCTTTGTACAACAATGTTTCCATTTCCTAATTCATTAAGATTTTTCGCTATATTTCTTCCATAATCGATTGGTTTATTAAATGGATGATTAAAATGATGGGATACTAATATTGCTAAATTTGTATTTGTACTCTTTTTCTCCTTATAAGAATGTCCATTTACTAAACTTAAATTATTATCATATACTTCTTCTGAAACAAAACCACTTGGATTTTGGCAAAATGTTCTTACTTTATCTTTAAAAGGTCCTGGTCTTCCGATGAATTTTCCTTCATACATATATTTGTTAATATCTTTCATTACTTCATCTGGTAATTCATATCTTACCCCAATATCGACTACACCTGCTTCTGTTTTAATGTTATGTGTTTCGCACATATTTACTAGCCAATTTGCGCCTTTTCTTCCAACTGCTATGATAACTTTTTTACCAAATATTTCTTCTATGTCTCCCGTTTTGGTATTTTTTACTTTGACACCTTTAGCTTCATTATCTTTTATGATTAAATCTTCTACAATTGTTTCAAATAGTAAATCAACATTGTTTTCTTCTAAGTAATATTCTAACTTTTTGTATAATTCATGTGCTTTTTCAGTTCCTAGATGTCTTATTGGAATATTTATTAAGGTAAGACCTTCTTTTTTTGCTTTTGTTTTTATTTTTGAAATTTCATCTTTGTGTTCTATTCCTTCCAGCTTTTTTTCTGCTCCAAAATTCAAATAAATTTGGTCTGTATAATCGATTAATTTCTTTGTTTCTTCAACTCCTACATATTCGTGTAAGACTCCACCAACATAGAAATCTTCATCCTCTTGATTATATAAAGATAATTTTCCATCTGAAAAAGCGCCTGCTCCTGAAAATCCACTCGTAATATTACAAAATGGCTTACATTTTACACATTTTCCGACTTTTTCTATAGGGCATGTTCTCTCTTCTACTCTTTTCCCTTGCTCTATTAATAATACTTTTTTATTTTTATTTAATTTTGTCATTTCGTATGCAAAAAATATTGCTCCTGGTCCTGCACCTATTACAATAGCATCATATGTTGTCTTCATTTTCAACACTTCCTTTTTCTAAAATTTGCTTTACTATAAAAGCTTCATCTAATTGATATATTTTTTCTAATTCTTCCACTGTTCCATGCATAATAAATTCATCAGGATAGGCAAATTCTTGCATATTTATACCTGACAAGTTATTATCTATCATGAGTTCTTTTACAGCTGTTCCTAAACCATTTATTTTTGTACCATCTTCCATTGTTACAACATGTTTCGTTTTTTCTATGCTTTTCTTTATTTTTTCTTCATCAAGTGGTTTTAAAAATCTTGCATTTATCACTTCTACGCTTTTCTCTTTCTTCTCTAGTATTTTTGCTATTTTCATAGCTTTTGCTACCATTTTTCCGATTGCAATAATTGTAATATCTGTTCCTTCTGTCAATATCTCCGCTTGTCCTAATTCTATTTTTTGGTGTTTTTCAAATTTTATTTCTGAATCTTCACCTCCTCTAGGATATCGAATAACAATTGGTCTTTTTATATTTACTGCGAATGCTAACATATCTTCTAATTCTTTAAAATCTTTTGGAGCCATAATTGTTAAATTCGGAACTAATCTAAAAAATGCCATATCTAACATACCTTGATGCGTTTCTCCATCAGCTCCCACACAACCTGCTCTATCCACACACATGATAACTGGCAGATTTTGCATTGCTACATCATGTATTACTTGATCATATGCTCTTTGGTAAAATGATGAATAGATCGGAACGACTGGAATCATTCCTTCTATTGCCATTCCTGCTGCTAATGTAATAGCATGTTGTTCTGCAATTCCAATATCAAAAAATCGATATGGAAATTGTTGTTTAAACTCCTTTAATCCTGTTCCATCTGTCATAGATGCTGTTATCGCTACAATTCTATCATTCTCATTGGCAAGCTTTACTAATTTCTCTCCAAATATTTTTGAATAGTCTGTTTTTTTCGCTTTTTTACTTTCTCCTGTTTCTAAGTTAAAAGGTCCAGTTGCATGAAATTTATCTGGATTCTTTTCTGCGATTTCATATCCTTTTCCTTTTTTGGTTAAAACATGAATCAATACAGGTCCTCTTACTTCTTTACTTGTGATTAATAAACTTTCTAGTTCTTCAATGTTATGTCCATCTACAGGACCTAAATAGGTAAAACCAATATCTTCAAAAAACATTCTTTGAATGACTAATTGTTTGATAGCTCTTTTTATTTTTTGAACAGCTCTTACTGTTGGCTTACCAATTATAGGAATTTTATTCATTCTGCTTTTTACTAAATTATTTGTTTTTGTATACAACTTTTTCGTTCTAAGTTTTCCTAAGAACTTATTTAGTCCTCCTACATTTGGAGATATACTCATTTCATTATCATTTAAGATAACTGTCATTTTACATTGACTAAATCCAGCGTCATTTAAAGCTTCTAATGCCATACCTCCTGTTAATGCTCCATCTCCTATTACCGCAATCACAGAATTATCTTTTCCAGCTAAATCTCTTGCTCTTGCCATTCCCAAGGCAGCAGAAATAGAAGTACTGCTATGTCCTGTATTAAAACAATCTGATGGTGATTCTTTTGTTTTAGGAAAACCAGCAATTCCATTTAATTTTCGTATATTTTTTAATTCTTTTCTTCTTCCTGTTATAATTTTATGTACATAAGATTGGTGTCCAACATCCCATATAATTTTATCTTCTGGTACATTAAAAATACTGTGTATTGCAATTGTTAGTTCTACGACACCTAAATTTGAAGCTAGATGTCCACCATTTTCTGAAACAACTTCTAATATATATTCTCTTATTTCTTTTGCTAATTCTTTTTTTTCGCTTAATGTCAAATTTTTTACATCCTTTGGTGAATGGATTTGTTCTATTAATTTTGCCATATTTTTTACCTTCCATCAATTAAGTTAAACTATCTAATAAATGATAATTTGTTGGAAATCCCATACAATTTAATAAGTTTTTAAAACTTATTTCATCTAAATCTTCTTTTGCATCTTTTAATATGTTTTCTACTTTTATATACATTCTTTTAAAGTCTTTTGGTGTAATTAGTTTTTTAATTATTATTATAATTGCAAATAAATCATTTACACCACAAACATATCGATTGTTTTCTTTTTGTATACCTAATTTTTCGTGGTAATCACAATCTTGTTGATATATACCCCTTGCTAATCTTATGTTAAATAAAATATCTCCATGGGCACAAATATTTCTAACAATATTCAGCATTTTTAGATACTGTAATATACTAAATGGATTACTATTAAAAAATTTTGCAACTTCTTCCTTTTCTTCTAACTTCATTAATCCATAAAAATTTGTTATATTTCCAAATGTAAATACTTTTACTAAAACCCATAATGGTAAAATCTTATTTTCTTCAAAATATTGTTTTTCATTACTTCCAGGAGTCTTAAAATTTCTTTTTCTATTAGCTTCTATTTCACTTACTAATCTTTGGATATTTTTATCGAATTTTTTTCCTTCTATAAAATTTTCTCTTTTCCAATAATCTTCCGCTCCATACCTTTTTGAAAATACATAGGATACATAAGATTTTACATGTGTTTCTATTAAATTAATATAGTCAAATATTAAGTTTCTAAGTTCTCTATCCAAATCATATATGGCATACAATTCTTCAAAATAGGTTTCTGGCATATAAACATCTTGTTTTTCTGTCGATTTTTTTAAATCCATAAAAACATTTTCATATTCTTCCGTTAAGTAATAATAATTTTCTCTTAGTAATATTTGTTTTGCCATATCTTCATTTTTAAATTTTAAGCCTTTATTTTTTAATATTTCTATTTGTTCCTCTATTGTTTTAAATTCTCTTTTCATTTTTTATTCCTTATTTTTTCTTGATTTCATATCCTAATTTTTGTATCACTTTTAATGTTTCCATTGCCGTTTCTCTGTCATATAGCTTTTCTTCTTCTGGTAATTTTTCATATTCTACTAAACAAGGTGTTTCTTTTTTCATGTCGTCTCTTTTTTCTCCATATTTCCATCCTTGTTTTATTCTTTCTTTTGCCCAATTATCATGAACATTTTTTGCAAGAATTTCACTAAGTTCTAAAATTTCTGAACTTAATTTTACTCCTTCTGTATTAATTGGTTCTGGATTATACATCTTTAATCTCCTTTCCAATGCTTTGAAGCATTTTAATGATAGATTCTTTGGTACTCTCTTTCATATCTTTTTCTGGTTCATTTTCAATTTCACTTATTGATTTTTTTACTTCATCTAATTGGTTCCACTCTACTAATGCTGGATGCATTTTTAAAAAGTGTTCTCTTAATTTTCCGACTTTTGCAAAATATTTTTCTGCAATCTGTTCTGGTTCATATTTATAACCTTCTGTTCTTAAGTATGTAAGCCATCTATTATGTTCACTTTCTGTAATTTCTGCTAATATATTTTCATCTTGTAAGATTCTATCAATTTCTCCATTTATCATTTTACCTTTTTCATCTCTTTTTATATATGGATATAATTTGTATTTTAAATGAAGTGCCATTGCTCTGGATGATTTTTTGTTGTATTCTATTTTATTATACTCTTTTAAATTTATGTCTTTATCATTATAGGTTAAATGTAATTTTATTGCTAATTTTTCTAATTCAGAATTTTTTCGTATAGAACCATAAGTTTCATTATAATCTCCAAATGTTTTGAATATAAAATAATTTTTTATATTCTTTACTTTTTCTTTTTTGATACTTTCTTCCATCCAAATAAAAATTTCTGGTTCTACAGAAGAATTTTCTAAGAAAATTCTTCTTAAGTTTTTCGCAATTTTTATATTATTTTCTTCATCACCAGTTGCTACTATTACATAATTCGTGTCTTTTAATTGTTCTTGAAGTTCTTTATTCATTTCTAATTCTCTTATATCATTTAAATAACAATTCAAATGATATTGTTCTGCATGTTCAAAGATCTCTGGACATTCAAAAGATAATTCTTTTACCTTTTCTTCATCTTTTTCTATTACATTCATTTCTAATGAATACTTAGGCATTTGTCCACACCACATGATAGATTTAAATGCTTCTTTTCCAACATGTCCTAAACCTACGATTAATGCTTTTATTCTATTGTTTTGCGTATTTTGATACAATGGATGTTTTATTAAAAGGTGATATATGGAACCTTGGATTTCATCTATAATATTGACAACTACATTTCCTTTGTCTAATTCATCTAATATCATTTTATTCTCTTCATTACTTGTAAAACATAGAATCTCACATTTTTGTTTTCTATATTTTTCAATTAGTGTTATCGTTTGGTCTAAAACTTCATCTTCATTTTGTGATATCATATAAAATTTTGTGTTTCTATCCTTTAAATTCATATTCAATGTTGTTATATCATCTTTTGTATAGATTCCTTTCCTTCTAACTGTAAAGATTTGGTCATTACTATTATTATATCTACAAAAAATGATTTTATCTTTTGGAAATTCTTTTTTTATTAATTCTGCAATTTTCACTGTTTTATCGTTAACATCTGAAAATATGTGCAAATCATTTTTTCCTATAAATGCCATCTTCATTTTACCAAAATATTTTTGTAGAGTTTCTAAAACTGTTCCTGCTGTTAAAATTGGTAAGCTTAACAATTCTGCACATACCCATATCTGCATCAATTCATTTCCTATATTTTCATTTTGCACTAAAGATATGTCTGCATTTAAAAGCCAAGCTTGTATAATATAGTATACTGTATTTATTAAATTAACTATGATATTGGAATCTCCATTAAAACCTGGATATATAAATATTGCTACAGATATAGATATTGCTACCAAAATTGTTAGCATAAAGCTTTTTCCTTTTTTTGCTTTATTTATTGCAAAAAGAATTCCACCTATTAATATAAAAATTGAAATAATAAATTTAAAATCCATTTTTTCCCCTTTCTTTTTTCCGTGTATATTATATAACAAATTATCCTAAAATTCCAATATTATAGTAATATTTTTATAAAAAAAGATAAAGCATTTTCTGCTTTATCCTTTTTGTTCTTCCATAATTTTATATTTAGGTCTTTCAACATAGTGGGTATGTAATAATTTATGTGCTCTGTAACTTCCTGGTGCTTCTAAATATTCTGCATAAATTTGTTTTAAAATTGGATTTTCATGTGATTTTCTGATTGTACTTTTTTCATCTATAGAATATAAAGCATCTGCTCTTAATTTTCTGACATCTACTTCTCTTCTAATTTTCGAACTCTTTATTGGCTGTCCTCCACCCATGATACATCCTCCAGGACATGCCATGATTTCTACAAATTGATAATCTGCTTTTCCTGATTTGATTTCTTCCATAATTTTTTGAGCATTTGCTAATCCACTTGCAGCAACAACTTTGATATCTTTTCCTCCAATATTGACAGTTGCCCTTTTGATGCCTTCTCCACCTCTTACTTGTTCAAAATCAATTTTTTCTAGGTCTTGACCTGTTAAGATATCTTGTGCTGTTCTTAAAGCTGCTTCCATAACGCCTCCTGTTGTTCCAAAGATGGCAGCTGCTCCTGTTGCTTCTCCCATAGGATTATCAAATGTACTATCTTCTAGTTGTTCAAATTCTATGTTAGCTTGTTTTATCATTCTTGAAAGTTCTCTTGTGGTAATAACATTATCTACATCATATAACCCTTCATTTTTCATTTCTGCTCTTTGTCTTTCAAATTTTTTTGCTATACATGGCATAACAGATACCATATAAATTTTATTTGGATCAATTCCTTCTCTTTTTGCAAAATAGGTTTTTACTAATGCTCCAAACATTTGATGTGGTGATTTACAGGTTGATAAGTGTGGCAATAATTCTGGATAATTCATTTCAATATATTTTACCCATCCAGGTGAGCATGATGTTATCATAGGTAAATGGTCATTTTCTTTAAATCTTTCTACAAATTCATGTGCTTCTTCCATAATGGTAAAGTCTGCACCTGTATTAGTATCAAATACTTTATCAAACCCTAATCTTTTTAAGGCTGTTACCATTTTTCCTGTTACATTTGTTCCAATAGGCATTCCAAATTCTTCTCCTAAAGCCACTCTAACAGCTGGTGCTGTTTGTACAACTACATAAGCATCTGGATCTTTTAGTTTTACCCATACATCTTGTATGGTTTCTTTTTCATGTAATGCTCCTGTTGGACATGCTTCTATACATTGTCCACAATTTGTACAGTTTACATCATTTAAACTATGATCTCCTACTGTTGAAATACATGATTCAAATCCACGATTGATACAATCAATTGCTCCTATTTTTTGTACATTTTTACATGCGGCTACACATCTTCTACATAAAATACATTTATTAAAATCTCTTACAATAGATGGTGATAAGTCATCGATTTTATGTTTTGTCATTTCTCCTGGAAATTCTACATCTAATACATTGAATTTTACAGCTAATGCTTGTAATTCGCAGTTTCCAGAACGCGTACATGTTAAACAGTCTTTTGCATGGTTGGATATGATTAAGTCTAATATGACATGTCTTGCTTCTAAAACATTTGGAGTATGTGTATGTACGACCATTCCTTCTTCAACTGTTTGGATACAAGAAGTTGCAAATCCTCTTCTTCCTTCTACTTCTACGATACACATTCTACAGTCTCCAACTTCATTGATGTCTTTTAAAAAACATAGTGTTGGAATATCGATTCCTGCTTCTTTTGCTGCTTCTAATATTGTTGTTCCTTTTTTCGTTGTTACTTTAACACCATCGATTGTTAAATTTACCAAATTTTCTTCCATTATTTTTCCTCCTTTGGCACTCTTAGTTTCCAATTGCATGGAATGGGCAATTTGTTAAACAAGTTCCACATTTTATACACTTATCTTGATTAATTACTCTTTTTTCTCTAGCTTCTCCCTCGATTGCATTTACTGGACAATGTTTTTGACATAATCCACAGCCTTTACATTTTTCTGGATCAATGGTTATTTTTGATAATGCCTTACATTCCAATGTTTTACATTCTTTTTCAATTGCATGTTGTCTAAATTCTTCTCTAAAATATTTTAATGTACTGCTGACTGGATTGGGTGCACTTTGTCCTAATCCACATATACTTGCTTTTTGAATATTCACTGCTAATTTTTCTAGTCGATATATATCAAATTCTGAACCTTCCCCATTACATAGCTTTTCTAATATTTCTAACATTCTCTTTGTTCCAATTCTACAAGGTGTACATTTTCCACAACTTTCACTTACGGTAAATTCTAGATAGAATTTTGCTAGACATACCATACATTTTGTATCATCCATGACAATTAATCCTCCTGATCCCATCATAGATCCTATTGTTTTTAGTGATTCATAATCGATTGGTGTATCTAAATGTTCTACTGGTATACAACCTCCAGATGGTCCTCCTGTTTGTGCTGCTTTAAATTGTCTTCCATTTGGAATTCCTCCACCGATATCAAATACGATTTCTCTTAGTGTGGTTCCCATTGGAACTTCTACTAAACCGATATTATTTACATTTCCTCCTAGCGCAAATACTTTTGTTCCTTTTGATGTTTCTGTTCCGATGGAAGAGTACCATTCTGCTCCATTTAATATAATTCTTGTGATATTCGCAAATGTTTCTACATTATTGATAAGTGTTGGTTTTCCCCATAATCCTGATTCTGCAGGGTATGGTGGTTTTACTCTTGGTTGACCTCTTTTTCCTTCAATAGATTCTAGTAACGCTGTTTCTTCTCCACATACAAATGCTCCTGCGCCTAAACGAACTTCTACATCAAATTCAAAATTTGTACCAAAAATATTTTTTCCAAGAATTCCATATTCTCTTGCTTGGTCAATTGCTTTTTGAAATCTTTTTACAGCAATTGGATATTCTGCTCTTACATATATAAATCCTTTTATAGCTCCTATGGCATATCCTGCAATCATCATAGATTCTAATACAGAGTGTGGATCACCCTCTAATATACTTCTATCCATAAATGCTCCTGGATCTCCTTCATCTGCATTACATACAACATATTTTTGATCTGCTTGATATCCTTTTGTAATCTCCCACTTTTTGCCTGTTGGGAATCCTGCTCCTCCACGACCTCTTAAACCTGAAGCTTTGATGGTTTCAATAACTTCTTCTGGTGTCATTTCTCTTAAAACTCTTTCTAATGCTCTATATCCATCAAATGCAATATATTCATCTATACATTCTGGATTAATAACACCACAATTTTTTAAAGCAATTCTTTTTTGTTTTTTATAGAAATTTAAGTCATCTAATCGATTAACAATTGTTCCGTCTATATCTTTACATAATAATCTTTCTACAATTTTGCCTTCTACAATATGTGTTTGTATGATTTCTTCACAATCTTCTGGTGTTACATTTGAATAAAAGGTGTCTTCAGGTCTTATGATAACAATTGGTCCTTTAGCACAAAGTCCAAAACATCCTGTCATAATGACTCTTACATTTTCTATATTTTTTTCTTTTAAGATTTTTCTAAAATTTTCTAATATTTCAGGTGATTTTGAAGAGGTACATCCTGTTCCATGACATACTAATATATGCTTTTCTCTTGTGTCTGCTTTTGTATTCACTCTTAAATCTAATTCTTTTCTTTTTTCTTCTCTTATTTTATGTATTTCTTCTAATGTCTTCATTTTATTCCTCCTTCCCACTTAACGCATTTAGTACTTGGTCTAATTTTTGTACAGTGGCTTTTCCATATACTTCTCCATTTACCGTAAATACAGGTGCTAATCCACATGCTCCTACACATCTTGTTTCTTCTATTGAAAACATTCCATCTTTCGTGGTTTCTCCTGGTTCAATTTTTAGTCTTTCTTTTAGTCTATCCATAATTTTTTGAGAACCTTTTACATAACATGCTGTTCCTAAACATACAGCAATATTGTATTTTCCTTTTGGTTTTAATGTGAATCTTGAATAAAATGTGACAACTCCATAGATTTCTGCCATTGGAACTTTTAAATATTCTGATAAAACTTCTTGTGCTTTTATAGGAACATAACCATAATGTTCTTGCACTTCATTTAACATTTGAATTAAATTGTCTTTGATTGGTTTGTATTCTTCACATAGTTTGTCTAAAAATTCGTCTCTTCCATTACAACCACATTGACATACTTTTTTTTCTTCTTCCATTTCTTGTCCTCCTAAAATATTATATTTTGTTGTTCTGTATTATTAGAACTATCTTTTATTTTTTTCTTGATTGTTTTTATATTTTTTAGGCATGTTTATTATATCAAAGTATTGGTTTTTATACAATGTTTTAAGGAATTTTTTTGACATTTTTGGACATAAAAATGTTGGAGTTAAAAACTTGTATTATTTTTAACTCCAACTATTTTTTGATTATTTTTGTTTTATATGAAATATTTATATCTTTGTCTATTTACCATAGTATTTGCCAAATATTTGCATATACACTACCATCTTCTAATGCATAATAATAGGCATAATAACTTTCACATATTAGTAAATCACTCATTTTTGTTACTTTTTTCTCTTTCAATTCACTGTTGTTTACATCACTTATACAAATTGGGACTTCACTATCTTTATAATTTCCATCTCCTAATTGACCGAAATCACTATCTCCCCATGTATACACTTTTCCTTTATTATCTATAAAATAACCATTTCCCTTTTCTCTTATTCCATCTTTTGTTATTGTTTCTGCATTCTCTTTTATTTCTAATGTATGAAATATATTTCCTTCTATTATATTGGCTTCTTTTACCTTTCCTTCTGCCGTTAGTACAAAAATTCTATTATAATAACTAACAATATCTATTATTCTGTTTGCTTCTTCTGGACTTAAGTTTTCTACTTGTTCTATTGTTCCGTCTTGGTAGATTACATATTTATGATTTGTATCATTAAATATAACTTCTAAATCGTCTCCATCCTGTGTTACTGTTGTATTTCTTTTATTATTATCTAATTCGTTCTGCAATTGTTCGTCTGTAACAATTTCTTCAAACATATCATTTATCATATTATCTTGTTTACATGCTGTATATGATAAATTCAATATTTCTTTTTCATCTGCTATTATTGTTTCTTCTCTTGATTTTTGTGCTTGTGTAATAATTCCATTTTCCCCTGTTAGCATTCCTATACTTACTGCCGCTAATATTAGTAATACTACAATGGTTACTACTAAAGCAATTAAGGTTATTCCTTGTTGTTTTCTCTTTTGTTCATTCATCTTTATTTCCTCCCTTTTTCTTTTTGCATATATTTTACTTTCTCTTTTTGATTATAAAATATATTTTTCTTTTTTGCAATCCTTAATGATTTTAATGTATGATAAAATTATTTCTATTTTTTACTACTATTGTATATTATATTCAATTTTTTATTTTATATTTTAAATTATTTATTTTAAAAAATTATTTAAAAACTATTGTATTTCAATTACTTTATTGATATACTTTTATCATAAATTAAACTAATTAAGGAAAAGTTTTATAAAAAAAGTTGAATGTTACTTCAACTTTTTTTAAGTATACATATATGGTAAAACATAAATGTTATTATCTTCCGAAATATAATAATACAATTGATTGCTTATATTTCCATAAGTTTTTATTTTTATTTCTTTTATTTCACTGTTTGGTATATCACTTATACATATTGGTTCATTACTATATTCTATATCTGTTCCAACTCCTAAAGTTCTATGTTGATTATTTCCCCATGTATATACTTTTCCTTGATCATCTAGCGCTATTGCTGTAGCATCCTTTACATCAAAATAAATGTGTATTATATTCTTTCCATTTAATGCATTTCCTCCTATTTCACTTATGCATATCGGTTCATTACTATATTCTATATCTGTTCCAATTCCTAATTGTCCAACTCTATTATCTCCCCATGTATATACTTTT